>NZ_JBHFMW010000031.1:3428-140332 GCF_041929505.1 Aeromonas sp. MdU4
TGCTGGCTGATTTGGGCAACAACGCCCCTGGAACGTATAGCCGACAAGTTGGGTGCGGGCCGTAAGAGTCAGGTGATCTCTTGTGCTCTCAAGCAGGGATTGATACGTCTGAATATCGGTGCAGCAGAAGTAGGAAATATCAGTGAGATCAGTTAATAATGCTGAGTGGAGCAACATATTGCGCGAGTTGCAGTGAAAGGAACTAGTCCATCAACAATTTATAGTGTATGCAATTAATTTGAGCGAAATATTGCTCAGCATTGGGCAGCAGCAGCCGCGCTATTTGGTTAAGTTATTGATAAATAACAATGCAGGAGGATTGGCATGGTCGCTGCTATAGGTTGGTCGAGTGCTATCTCGTTTAACCAACCTATTTAGGAGCATACCCATGCCAACCCCATGTTATATCAGCATCGAAGGTAAAACCCAGGGCAACATCACTGCCGGTGCCTTCACTTCCGATTCCGTCGGCAACATCTTCGTACAAGGTCACGAAGACGAGATGCTGGTACAAGAGTTCAATCACCAAGTAACCGTCCCGACCGACCCGCAATCCGGTCAGCCTGCCGGTCAGCGTGTCCATAAGCCGTTCAAGTTCACTGTAGCGTTGAACAAAGCCGTACCGCTGATGTACAACGCGCTGGCTTCCGGTGAAATGCTGCCGAAAGTGACCCTGAAGTGGTACCGCACCTCTGTTGAGGGCAAGCAGGAGCACTTCTTCTCTACCGTGCTGACCGATGCCACCATCGTTGACATCGACTGCCAGATGCCGCACTGCCAGGACCCGGCGAAGTCTGACTTCACCCAGCTTATCCAGGTCTCCATGGCTTACCGCAAGATTGACTGGGAGCACACCGTTGCCGGTACTTCCGGTGCTGACGACTGGCGTGCGCCCATCGAGGCGTAACATCACCTTTTCCTTTCTTTGTTTTAGTTCTAAGAAGTGCTTGTCCACGTGATTCCGTATCCGTAGCACGTAGACGTTTCCCCAGCCTGAATTATGCCCCAGGCTGGGGCTTTTATGTTTTGCCATCCCCCTGTTCTGAGGCTCGGGGCGGAGTGATGGCAAAGCACACAAGAGGTTTGAGTTATGTGTCCCTCCATTGCACTGCTCGGTGACACCGGCACCGACCACGATGGCTTCCCACCGACCCCGGTGACAGCGGCCAGCCCTGATGTTTTCCTCGATGGTAAACCTGTGGCCCGTCAAGGTGACCCGTTAGCGCCGCACGACAAGCCGAACAACCCGGAGCACCCACGCAGCATTGCTGGAGGTGTGGGTTCGGTATTGGTGAACGGTAAGCCTATCGCTGTCACGGGTACAACGGTGGATTGTGGTGGCGTGGTGATTGGTTCGGGCAGTGGGTAAGCAGGATAAGGAGCAAGGTCATGGCGCAAAGCACAGGATTACAATTCACCGTCAAGGTTGGTGCTCTGGCTGACAGCACCTTTGTGGTTGCCAGCTTCAAGCTGGATGAGGGGCTGAACAGCCTGTTTAACCTTCACCTCGAGGTTGCCAGTCAGCAATCAGATATCGATTTTGGCGCCGTGCTGGACCAGCCGTGTGAGCTGATGGTGTGGTACAACGGCGAGCTGCAACGCCGGGTGTGCGGGGTGGTGAGCGAGTTTGCCCAAGGGGACAGCGGCTTTCGCCGTACCCGTTACAGCATTGAGGTGAAACCCGCCCTGTGGCGGTTGGGTCTGCGCCAGAACTCTCGCATATTCCAGGCGCAAAAGCCCGATGAAATCCTCAGCATCCTGCTGCAAGAACACGGCATCACCGACTACGCCTTTGCCCTGAAAAACGAGCATGCCCAGCGCGAATACTGCGTCCAGTACCGCGAAACAGACCTTGATTTCGTGAACCGCCTGGCTGCCGAAGAGGGGCTCTTCTATTTCCACGAATTCGAGCAAGGCAAACACCGCATTGTGTTTGCCGACGATGCGGCGGCCCTGACCGCCGGCCCCGAGCTCTTCTTCAACCTCGGCAACCGTTCACTGGAACAAGGCCCCTATGTGCGCCAGTTCCACTACCGCGAGGCGGTGCGCCCCTCGGATGTGGAGCTCAAGGACTACAGCTTCAAGACGCCGGCCTATGGCCTCTCCCACAAGAAGATGGGCGCCGAGCTCGAGCATCAACGAGATACCTACCAACACTTCGACTACCCGGGCCGCTACAAGCAGGACGGTAGCGGCAAGGCATTTGCCCAACACCGGCTCGATGCCCTGCGCAATGACGCGGTGGCGGGCAGTGGCAAGTCCAACAGTGCCGCCTTGTTGCCGGGTCTGCACTTCTCACTCACCGAACATCCGAATGGCAGCCTCAACACCGACTGGCAAATCGTCCATATCCGCCACACCGGTGAGCAACCGCAGGCGCTGGAAGAGGAGGGGGGCTGCGGCCCGACCGTTTACCACAACGAATTTGGCGTGGTGAAGGCGAGCACAACCTGGCGCGCCCGCATCGGCAGCCCCGAGGCGCCCTACAAGCCGATGGTGGATGGCCCGCAAATCGCCATCGTGGTGGGCCCAGAGGGCGAGGAGATTTATTGCGACGAACATGGCCGGGTGAAGCTGCAATTCCCGTGGGACAGATATGGCAACGCCAACGACCAGAGCTCCTGCTGGGTGCGGGTGAGTCAAGGCTGGGCCGGTGGCCAATATGGCATGATGGCCATCCCTCGCATTGGCCACGAGGTCATTGTCGAGTTCTTGGAAGGCGACCCCGACCAGCCTATCGTGACGGGTCGCACCTACCACGCCACCAACCGGCCACCCTACGAGCTACCCGCCAACAAGACCCGTACCGTGCTGCGCACCGAAACCCACCAGGGTGAAGGCTTCAACGAGCTGCGTTTCGAAGACCAGGCAGGTCAGGAAGAGATTTATATCCACGGTCAGAAAGACCTGAACGTACTCATCGAGAACGATGCAGCATGGCACATCAAGCATGACGAGCATCGGGATATCGACAATGAGCGGGTCACCCGCATCAAGGCCAACGACCACCTGACGGTTGAAGGGGAGAAGCGCGACCACATCAGGGGCGACTTTTCCCTCACGGTAGACACATCACTTCACCAGAAGTTGGGACAGTCGCTGCTGGTTGAAGCAGACCAAGAGGTCCACATCAAGGCCGGTAACAAGATTGTGCTGGAGGCAGGCTCCGAGCTGACCCTCAAGGTCGGCGGTAGCTTTGTGAAGGTTGACCCAAGCGGCGTGACCCTGGTCGGTTCCAGCATCAAGATGAACTCCGGGGGGGGGCCGGGAGCAGGCTCTGGGTGGGCAGGTCAGATGCCTAGCTTGCCTGGCGCAGTCCAGGTACCACCCGCACCACCTGCCACTATCCCTGCGAGCGCCATTCAAAAGAGCATGGAGTCTATGGCCCCGCTGGTGAAACCCTGTCCCTTCGCCCAAGGAGGTAAGGCATGACCTTTCAAGAGTGGCGTAGCCAACACCCCGGCCAGTTGTTTGCCATTGTCGATGCCGCGCTTGATACCACTGCGGTGGCGGACTACTGCAACCTAGGCGGTATCAACGCTATCCCCTTGTTTGCCGGCACTGCGTTTGCAGACCAAGCAGAACAAGGTCCTTGGCTATTCCCATCTCCGACTCCCGAGTTTATCGCTGCTCACCCACAGTTGGGTGGCGTATATGTCGCGAGCGATGCCGCTATCGATGTCGTCCTGCAGCACTGGCAAAGCCTGATAGAGGTGGCCTTTGAAGGCGAAGTGATGTGGCTGCGCTATGCCGATAATCGGGTCTTTCCCAAGATACTGGCCACCATGAGTCAGCAGGAGGTTGATGATGTACTGGGGCCCTGCTCAAGTCTCTGGGCCGCCGACAGTGTGTGGCAACGCACGCCTGATGCCGAATTTACCCCTCGCCAAGCCCCTTGGTTTCGCATTCAGCCTCACCACTTGACGCCACTGTATGACGAAAGCCGTCACGCCTACATCCTCTCTCGCCACTTCTGGCAACGCATGGAGGAGATGATGACGCGACATCCCAATCCGGAAGCCGCCATTACCACTGTCCTCAAGCAAGCCAATCAAGCAGGGCTGACAGGCGACGTCCTTGATGGCGTGGTAGCTGGCGCGTTCACGTTACAGGCAAGCATGGCGCTGGATGCCATCAGTGAGCCGTTGATGCTGACCGATGACGAAATGGCTCAGGTGAATAACTGGCTGAACAAACACCCTGATTTGATAGGAGCTGTGTAATGGCTATCAGCGCCCACTGCATCCCCTGTGAGAAGAACAACTGCTGGATTGAAATAGATGTCCGTGATGAGCACAACCAGTCATTCCAAGGGCTTAAGGCCACGTTGACTGATGCCACCGGCACCAGCAAAACCGTGACCCTGAAAGATGGTCCAACCCTGGTACAAGGCTTTGCCGTGGGGCCGGTGACCGTCAAGCTGGAGACCCAACTCTGGCTCAAAGCTGCTCAGTCCCGTGAAGCCCTGAAAGAGGGCGAAACCAGCCAGGTTCCCGCTTATACCGACAAACTCTTTGGGCACGAAGATGTGAAGCGCGAGCTCGTCAAGGTGACCACCGGCGACCTTTGCCTTACTGACCCCGAACAGCCGCTACCGGAAGGACACAAAGCCGGGCAAGCCCAGCCGCCGCGCTTTATCACCGAGCACTCCTACGTGATTGAGGTGAAGGGATATCAGCTTAATATCCTGCGTATCGGGGTGTTCTTTGATGGCACCTCCAACAACACCACCAAGCATGAAGAGGGTAAATCGGCGCTTGAGGCCTTTCTGGCTCAATGTAGCGATCCGCTGGAGCAAGAGCGGATGCGTCAGCAGTGCATGGCTGGGGAGGTATCGTTCAGCGATACCAGTCAGGCGAATGACGTGACTAATATAGGCAAGGCTTATGACTTGTACCAGTTGCCGCAACAAGGAAGATTAACCGTTCCTGTGTATATCGACGGGATCGGTACGGAGTCGGGACAGGGGGATTCCACGCTTATCGGGCAAGGCATGGATGGGGGGGCTACATCCAGTTACGGCAAGGTGACGCTTGCCTGTCGTGATAAAATTGTTAATGAAATCAAAAGGATATTGAAGGATGTTCTACCAGCGCTGGGTTGTATCCACAAGCTCGAATTTGACGTGTTCGGGTTTAGCCGGGGTGCATCTGCGGCGCGGCAGTTTGTGAACACCCTCGACCAGCAGGCCGATCACCCGTTGGTTGAAGCCGTTGCCAAAGAGACCAGCATTCGGCTGAAAGCGGGTTTTGACTGGGCCAGCCGGGAGGATTGCCGGATCAAGTTTGTCGGACTGTTCGATACGGTGTGCTCGTCGTTGCTGGAGGCGCGTAGCGTCACGCTAGCGCCGGATTGTGCGGAGCGCGTTGTGCACCTGACGGCCAAGGATGAGTGGCGTTACTTCTTTGCCCTGACCCGGATCACTAATGACGTGGAGGGCAAAAAGATTGCGTCCAACTTCACCGAACTGGCGCTGCCAGGTTGCCATTCGGATATTGGTGGCGGTTATTACAGCCGCTGGAGCTTACGTAACCCTAATAGCGGTCCGGCTCTGACAGAGCAAAAGGCTATCAAGCTGTTTCAGAGTATGGAACCAGCAGGAACTCGCCCAGAACAAAGCGTGGCTTACCAACGTGCCATGGATTATGCCCAAGCAAAACTGAGCCAAGGCTGGGGCAACGGGGTGACGGTGTTACCTTCTCCAGCTAGTGACCCAGTGAAAGGGAAACTCAATTTGCGAGTTCGCACGTTAAACCGTCCTGAGTTTGGCTGGAAAAGACCGTTGGAAGTGAGTGTTACGGTGCTGATCAATCGGGTCGTTGAAGGTGAGTATTCCCGTATACCCCTACACATCATGGTGGAAGCCGCACGGGCGGCTGGGGTGCCGGTTCAGGAGTGGAAAGCAGACAACAGAGACTTGATGCTGGAGAGCGGCGCCCCGATGCGGTCACGGGTTGATTTGAGCAAGCTGGATGAGCATTGGGTTAATGCAGGTAGCGAGGCTGGGGTGGCCAAAGATTTGAGTCAACAGCTCCCGGATGATGTCTATCGATACTTGCGCTTTGAGTACCTGCACCACAGTGCGGATGATGGGATTGTTAACGGGGTAAATCGTATCAAAGGGCAAGAAGCTCGCCGCATGATCAGTAACTTGGAGGGGGGTAAATGAGACGCTGGTTATTACTACCGTTACTGTTGCTCGGGCTGATGGCCTGCCAAGACAACGGCCCAACCAAGATGGATTGGAGCTACAGCGTTGGCTCTAATGCGGATGAGATCTGGCATACCCGAGCCCTGTATTCTCGGGAAGGAGTGAGAACCCATGAGTCGAGTAATGGTACCGTGTCTGCCGTGAGCGAGCGGCTTTTAAAAGACAAGAGCTATCGCTGGTTTGTAGGAAAAGGCAGGAGTTTTTACGGCCAGCCGGTGCCTGACAAGGTGGAGATCGAATGGGTGTCGTATCACGACAAAAAGCGGTACGGTATTACGCTAGAGCTCCCCAAGGATTTGGGCAAGCAGATGGCGCAGCGTTACCGCCTCAAAGGTGATCGAATTGCCCAACGTAACTACATCGCGTTAGGGCTCGCCCCCGGCGGGTATGTGGAGGTGTTCTTGGAGAGCCCTGATCCGCTGCCAGATGTGCTGATTGCTAGTGGTATGGCCCATGAAGTGA
Source organism: Aeromonas sp. MdU4 (assembly GCF_041929505.1). Lineage (NCBI taxonomy): Bacteria > Pseudomonadati > Pseudomonadota > Gammaproteobacteria > Aeromonadales > Aeromonadaceae > Aeromonas > Aeromonas sp. MdU4. Next base: position 10,102 of record NZ_JBHFMW010000031.1, read on the forward strand.
CTGACGATTGGTATGATAAAAAAATGCCGCTTAATCGGCAGTATGGGATTGATGAATTCACTGAGCAATTTGGGACACTTTACCAGAAATATCCGATCCCTACCGGTGAAGCATGGGCTCCCATCATGGATGCCTACCGGGCTGCCCAGCCCAAGACGGATACAGATCCGGTCAATTGATTTGGATTGCGGTTTAAGAGGTATCAATGAAGCAGTACCAAAACTGGCTGGCCCAGTATCTGATTTGTCGTCGTGATAACGACCATGCCATGGCCGCAGAATTGGCACAGAGCATCTGTGCTTTCTGGCAGGCTAGAGGCGATAAGGTTGAGCATACCAAGTGGCAGAAGGTCTATCAGGATCACCTGCAGCAAACCACCTGACAGGCAAGGCTAATGGCCAGGGAAGGCGCCGCATCAGCTGTATGCCCATCAGGTGGCTGCGTAGCATAACGGATTAGCACGCAATGCAGCAGTACCTCATTCGTCACTTTTTCACTCAGCGAAGAATTTCTCATGACATATCGAGTCTTATGGCTGGCACTGGCAGCTAGCATGCTTGCAGCCTGTGCTTCCACGACCCCACGTACTGACACCGAGTTATCCCAAGCCGCAAAGCAGGGGGATGGCCGCGCCCAATATGAGTTGGCCAAACGTCTGGCCAGCCAACCCGATTACCCCAATGCCATGCACTGGATGCAGCAGGCCGCTGAGCAGTCTGGCCCTTTGGCCGCCGATCAGCAAATCCGCGCCAGCGCCGCGTGGCAAGTGGGTGACTGGTACCAGGCCGGGCTCGGTGAACCCAAAAATCCGGCACTCGCTACTCAGTGGTGGCAGCGTTCAGCGCGCTTTGGCAACACCCAAGCCAGCTACAGACTGGGGTTGATGTGCCAAGAGCAGCATCAAGGCGAACTGGTGAATGAATGCCTCGATTGGTTCGAGCAGGCTGCCAAGCGGGATCATGCCGACGCTCAGTTGTTCCTGGCCCGGTGGTACAGCAAACAACCGGGGGCAGATACGGACGCCATCAAGTGGCTTGAGCGGTCCGCAGAACTGGGTAACCGAGATGCCCAGTCCCTGCTGGGTGAGCGATATGCGCAAGGTAAAGGGGTAGTCAAACGACCAGATCTCGCTCTGCGCTGGAACGATAGAGCCGCCGCCCAGCAGCAACCGGACGCTTTGCTACAGCAAGCCAAACAGGCCGCCACCACCAATGCTTTCGCTGCCTATCAGCGTGCTGCCACAGCGGGCTCTGCCGAGGCTGAGCTCTGGCTTGGCATGGCGTATCTGGCCGGGGAGCAGGTATCAGCCGAGCCCGCTTTGGGACGTTACTGGCTGGAGCTGGCTGCTGGGCACGGCTCCCATGAAGCCGAGTACCAACTGAGTTTGCAGCAGGTGGACCGCGAGCAGCAGGTCTACTGGTTAGAGAAGGCAGCTAACGGTGGAGTACCCAAGGCGTTGTTCGAGCTGGCGGAGCTACAGCATAAGCAAGGTGAACTGGCGCAGGCCAGAGCCAGTTATGCCAAGGCCGCCCAACAAGGACACATTCTCGCCCAGTACACCTACGGTGAAATGCTGCGTCTGGGACAAGGTGGCAAAGAAGATTACGCGCTGGCTCTCAAGCAGTATCGCCTAGCGGCCCAGCAAGGTGACCGCCAGGCCCAATACCGGATGGGAACACTGCGAGAGGAAGGCCTGGGGGCTCCGCGCAACCGGATACATGCCTATGCCTGGCTCTCATTGGCTGCCACAGAAGGGATGCCGGAGGCGGTGAAGGCCCGTGACGAGTTGGAAGCAGAAATGACCAAACCGGAAGTCAAACAAGCGCAGAAACTCTCTGAGCACTGGTTTGGCAAGATGTCATCAACGGCTAAGAAAAGCTAAAAAAAGAACATAGGAAGGAAGCGGCCCACCAAGGCCGCTTCTTTCCTATTTAGTTGGTGAATTACCGGATACAAACTCAGCCCACGCATCCATCATGGGCCGACGTTGGTCTAGCAAGTCAGTGCGGTGGTATGCAGCTTCTACCTTGTTCTGCACTGTGTGAGCTAATGCTCGTTCAGCAAGATCCCGCGCATAGCCCTGCTCGCTGCACCAGTCGCGAAAGCTGGAACGAAAGCCATGTGCCGTTGCCAGACGGCCAGGAGTAGAGCTCGGTGCTTTTACCCGTCGCAAAAATGTCGTTAGTACCATATCTGATAGGGGGACTTGATCGCGTGGTGAAGGGAAGACTAATTCATCATGCAACCCCTGAAATCCCATCAGGATCTCGATGGCTCGAAGAGATAACGGGACGCGATGCATTTGCTTGGCCTTCATTCGCTCCGCAGGCAAGGTCCAGATCTTTGCTTCCAGATCGACCTCTGACCATTTCATTGCCCTGACTTCACCTGAACGGCAAGCCGTCAGGATCAAGAACTCCAGCATTAAGCGAGTAACATCGTATCGTTGTGTTCTCCTCAGATGCTGCTGAACAAAGGCTGGAATGTCACGCCAGGGCATGGCAGGTTGATGTTCGGTACGAACGGCTTTACTGGGTTGTAGTGGGAGTAAGTGATTTACCACATCGACCGGGTTTGCTTGGCAGTGACCGTGCGCCCAGGCCCAAGCCATGACCGCATGCAGCCGCTGTTTCACACGGCTGGCAGTTTCAGGGATCTCCAACCAGATCGGCATTAAGACCTCAGCGATCTGCGCAGGAGTGATGGCAGAGATTGAGTACTGGCCAATCATGGGGAATGCATACTGCTCGAGCGTCGAGATCCACTGTTTGCCATGTTTGGGGTTTTTCCATCCAGGCAGCAGTTTGGAGTGAACTTCTCGAGCAGCAGCCTCGAAAGTTGGGATAGAGGGTTTGCTCTCTTCAGCACGTTTGAGTTCGAGTGGGTCAAGACCATTGGCGAGTTGCTCTCGCATCTTCTGTCCTTGCTTGGTGGCATCGACGATGGATATCTCGGGGTAAGAACCAAGCCCCGCATTTCTGCGTTTGCCGGTCACTGGGCTGACATAACGAAGCACCCAGTTGCCACGACCTTTCGCCGTTGATGGATGAAGTGCAAGGCCTGTTACGCCACCATGTGCAACCGCTTTGTCACCCGGCTTGAGATTACGTGCTTTGGTATCGGTAAGAAGTGCCATAGGGAAGATTCCTTGAGAATGTGGCATGCCATGTACTATGCCATTTATTGTGCCATTTAGTACGGGATAGAGTCATTTGCAGTCGGACGGCTTTGGACAATACTGCCAGTAAGGCGTTGATTGTAATTGGATATGTAGGATGTTACTGGTTTTGACTGGACTTAATTCAGGCGGTCTCCCTCACCGCCAAATGATAAGCCCAAGCAATTCAATTGCTTGGGCTTTTTGTTTTGTGTGATGTTAAGTTTCCAGCAACAATGCCAATGCGTTGTTGTTCCAGTGTTCGGTACCACATTCGTGGTCAACTCATCGCCCATTTCATCCAGGCCGACTGTCTGGTGCCGCCGCAACTGATTTAGATTGTTGGGACGCTCAGCGGATCCCGGCGGCATTCAACTCGGTCACATAATACTTGTCGACCCGGAATATATGATCGATCAGCCAGCTTTTGAGGAACATGACGATATTGAGGTCGGCATCTGGCTCGCCGCGGGTAAAACGGGTGAGATGGTGGTCCAGATCCTGCAGTAACTTGACGTGTACCTCTTTATGGGCGGCAAGTTGGCTGTAACTGGCTTTCTCCAGCAGAGCTTCCTCGTCCAGCAGGTGTTGCTTGGCCAACTCAACCAATCGCTCCAGTCGTTGTTTCACCTGTTCACCGCTACGACCATCCTGGATCGCATGGTAAAGATGGTTCATGGCATCAAATAGCCCGATATGTTGACGATCTATTTCGGCGACTTGCACGCTGAAGGCTTCGCTCCAGTGAACAATATCCTCGCTTTTCGCGTGCTCGGTACGGTGACTGACCTCGAACTGGCTGCTTAGCAGTCTGATCTCTTCGCTGCCAAAGCCCACTTCTCTGGTATTGCGGGCACTTTGTTCGGTCTGTGTCATCGTATGGTGGGCGATGTCCGCGACGGCTACGACGCTGCGGTTGGTCTCTTCAGCTACCTGGGATTGTTGTTCGGCTGCCGCCGCAATCTGGGTATTTAGGCCGGTAATGCTCTCGACAGCAGAAACAATCGCGTGCAAGGCATGTCCCGCTTCGTCGGCTTGTGCTACGGCTTGTTCACTTTGGCGGGTGGTCTCTTGCATGGTATTTGCCGCTTCGCCGGTACGCTTTTGCAACTGCTCGATCTTGTGCTGGATCTCCACCGTCGCTTTCTGAGTGCGACTCGCCAATGTCCGCACCTCGTCAGCAACGACAGCAAAACCACGTCCCTGTTCGCCTGCGCGGGCTGCCTCAATCGCTGCGTTAAGCGCCAGCAGGTTGGTTTGCTCAGAAATGGAGCGGATAGCATTGACGATCTCGCCAATCTGGTTGCTCTCTTGCTCCAACCGATTGATCGTGGAGGCCGCCTGCTCCAACCCATTCGCCATCTTGCTGATCCGCGAGACGGCTTCTTCGACTCGTCCCTGCCCGGTGACAGCCTCGCGTTGGGCCTGCTCTGTTTCCATCCTGGCCTCTTCGGTGTTGCGGGCTATCTCTTGTACCGTACTGGTCATCTGGTTGATGGCGGTGGCCAACATATCGGTATTGGTCTGAACCTGCACCATATCTGACCGGGTAAGCTGGGTCTGTTCCTTAAGATCGCTGATCTTTCGGTTGTTATGCTCAGCCACGCCTTGTACGGTTCCAATGATATGATCCACATTGCTGATGAATCGATTAAAGGTGACTGATAGTCGGGAAAATTCGTCTTGCCCTATTACTGGCAGACGGAAAGTAAGATCCTTGCTGCCATGAGCCAGTTTTTCGAAATCGCGATCGAGGCGCTTGAGTGGGATCAGCACCTTTAGCAGCAAGATTGCCAAGATAGACAAAACCAGTAGGCCAGTTAACAGTCGTAGCTCCAGCATTTGAAACTCGAGCTTTGCTTGCAGTGTGTGCGTGAGCATCCGATCGCGAGTCAACTCTTGTCCATGATCCTGCATTGCCTTGCCGATTTGTTCGGCTATTGCTGCGGAGATGTCGTCAAAGCCTTGTCCTTCGGCCTTCATGATATGGTTGCCTGCTTCTGCCCCTTGCTGCTGATAGGCGGAGACCATCTGCTGGCCAACATCCATTTGTTGTTGCAACAATTGGTGTAAATCCAGCTGCTCTTCGGCCAAACCGGGTAACAGGGCTTGTGCGGCATCAGAGTGGTGGCGAGCTGCGGTGAGGGACTCTTCATCGCCAGTCAGGGACGCATCGGTCAAAAATTGCTGGATCTGGGTCGTGTGGTAGCGCAGATCCTGCAATAAGTTCTGGGTCTCATTGAGATGGGCGCTCTCTTCATAGGTTGCTCCAATTTCATGGCTCAACCGTTGATCCAGCATGCTGGTCACAACAAGGGTGAGCACAATCAGGGCGGCACACCAGAGGGTAAAGGCACGCAGTGTGTAGCGGGCAAGCCAATTGTGCAGCATAAAGAGACCTCATTCCGTTAGAATCATTTCAGCGTCGATTAATTCATCACTTAATATTAACGACCAAAAATATTGTTTTTGGATTCGTATGCATCAATAGCTTGAACCAGATCACATATCTGTTCGTCGTTGTACGACGCGTGAAGATGTCTATCGCTGAATGGTTTGGCCGGGGAGAATGCTTGCGGTTGTGTCTGTCAGTTAAAAACCCGACCTTCAAGTCGGGTTTTTGCGTTTGCGCACCGGGTTGCCGGTATTGGGGATAATGGTGGCAACGCCTCGCGGTTTACTGTTTGTCAGCGATGTCACAGTTATCCGGTAACCGCTTTTTGCCCGTGAGCATGGCTCTGATCAAGTCGCCATGGGTGAGGCGGTCAATCACGATAACGGCGATGACATGGATAAAGATCGCGATTTCCAGTGCCTTGGCAAAGAGTTCATGGATGCCTTCCATCACATCCTCGCCAAAAAACTCCTCATAGTTGGTCAGAATACCGGTCACTGCGGTGCCCACCAGGCAGGTCAGCAACAGAATAATCATCAGGGAGCCGACCGGATTGTGCCCCGCATAATAGGGGTGTTCACCTTTCAGAGTGGCTTGCAGATAACCGATAACCCGGCCCGGGGTCGGAAACCACTGGCTGAATTTTGCATAGTGAGAGCCTGCAAATCCCCATACGATACGAATAACCAGCAATCCTGCCAGGGTGTATCCGACATAGCGGTGATTACGCTCCCCCTCTTCGAGAATAAACAGGTTGAGCACGCATAGTAGTACCGTGCCCCAGTGAAAGAGTCTGACCACGATATCCCATACTTTGATTTCATTGTTGTTGTTCATTATTTTCTCCCTGCCATTGCGATGGGCACAAACAGTGACAGCGCTGTTTGTGCCCTCGGTTGATTATTCAGTGTCCAGTTTTTGCTGCACCGCGATTCTGTTTTTAATGGTCGCTAGCGAGACCAGCAGTGCGATGGCTGCCAGCAAACTGAACGAGGCGGCATAACGGCTCAATTCCAGCCCGCCACTTCCCAGTGGTTTATCGAGGAAATCACCGACCACGGCGCCCAGCGGTCTTGTCATGATAAATGCGGCCCAAAACAGCAGGGTGCGCGACATCGAGGTCAACAGGTAGGTGACGACGATGGCCAGCAAGATGGCACCAAACAGCAGCATGCTGCCGGTGTAGCCAAACCCGCCATCATCGGCGACCCAGTCACCCAACGCGGTCCCCAGCGTTTGGGAGAACATGATGGTGATCCAGTAGAACATCTCTGTGCGGGGGGCATTGATATTGCCCGTGGAGACGCCACCTTGAAATTTATACCAGACGAAAAAAGAGCCCATCAGCAGAATAGACAGCAGGGTTGATCCTCCTGCGTAACCCAGCCCGAGCGATCGGTCGGCAAAATCGGCCAGGGTGGTGCCGACGGTGGTGGTGGCAATGATGGTGGTCCAATAGAGGGCGGGGTGATAACTGCGGGCTGAAATTTGTGCACTGACGGCGATAACGAAGATAACGGCAAAAATAGCGGTACTCAGCAGATAGCCAAGGTCCATCGACATGGAGACGGCATCGCCACCGGTTTCACCGAGTGTGGTTGCCAGTATTTTGATAATCCAGAATGCCAGGGTGATCTCTGGCACCTTGCTGACTGAAGCGTTGACACTGTTCTGCATAGTCCACCCATCCTGTGATTTGACGACGATCCGTCGAAATCAGCATGTCGGTGATTTCTTAAGAAATGCTTAAGCCCGGTAAAATACTGACAAGAAAACGTTTTTTAACCAGATGACAACCTGCATTGCAGGCATCTCTTCTTAATTTTTTCTTAAGGTTCAAGGCGTACCCTTGCGCCGCACTCCAGATTGTTGACGTAGGTCACAATGTAACGCGCCATTACAAATGGCGGGTTTTGTCCTCATCCAGCTCTGGTACTATCCCTCGCTGGGATGGAATACCTAATCAATGTTTAAAATACCTCTCAGGGAGAATTCATGCCTTCAGTTGTTAAAATAAGAGTTGTGCCATTTATTTTATTGTTGGCGTTGGTGTTTGCCTTTCTGCTGAATTGGCCGATATTGCTCCACTTTTATGAGATCCTCTCCAATCTGGAACACTTCAAGATTGGCTTCGCCATATCCATTCCTGTCCTGCTGGTGGCGGCACTGAATTTCGTCTTTATGCCGTTTTCAGTGCGCTATCTGCTCAAGCCGTTCTTCGCCTTTCTCTTGGTAACCGGCTCTATCGTCAGTTACACCATGCTGAAGTATGGCGTCTTGTTTGATCGCGACATGATCCAGAACATTTTCGAGACCAACCAGAGCGAGGCTTACTCCTATATCAGTTTGCCCATCGTTGCCTGGGTGCTGCTGGCCGGGGTTGTGCCTGCGGTATTGCTCTTTTTTGTCCGGATTGAGTATCCGAAGAAGTGGTATCAGGGTCTGTTCCAGCGCGGCCTCTCCATGGCGGCATCCCTTGCGGTCGTGGGGATCATAGCGGCGTTGTACTATCAGGATTATGTCTCCGTCGGGCGTAATAACCAGAACCTCAATCGTGAGATAGTGCCAGCCAACTTTGTGTACGGCACCACCAAGTATCTCTATAAACGTTACCTGGCAGAGCCTATCCCCTTTACCACACTGGGCGATGATGCCAAGCGGGTGGCGCAAGAGGATAAACCGACCCTGATGTTTTTGGTGGTAGGGGAGACGGCGCGCGGCAAGAACTTCTCCATGAACGGTTATGAGAAAGAGACCAACCCCTTTACCAGCAAGGCCGGGGATGTCATCTCGTTCAAGGATGTGCGTTCATGCGGCACGGCCACAGCGGTGTCGGTGCCCTGCATGTTCTCCAACATGGGACGCAAGGAGTTTGACGATAACCGAGCTCGCAATAGCGAGGGGCTGCTGGATGTGTTGCAAAAAACCGGTGTTTCGGTGTTCTGGAAAGAGAACGATGGCGGCTGTAAAGGGGTGTGCGATCGGGTGCCCAATATCGAGATCCAGCCCAAAGATCATCCCCAGCTCTGCGATAAAAACACCTGTTTTGACGAAGTGGTGCTGCAAAACCTTGATGATGAAGTGGCGCAGATGAAAGGGGACAAGCTGGTCGGCTTCCACCTGATCGGCAGCCATGGCCCGACCTACTACAAGCGCTATCCCGATGCCCATCGCCAGTTCTTGCCGGATTGTCCGCGCAGCGACATCGAAAACTGCACGGACGAGGAGTTGGTCAATACCTATGACAACACCATTCGTTACACCGATTTCGTGATCGCAGAGCTGATCGCCAAGCTGAAAACTTATGAAGCGAAGTACAACACGGCGCTGATCTATGTCTCCGATCACGGCGAATCGCTGGGGGCGCTGGGGCTCTATCTGCACGGTACTCCCTACAAGTTTGCCCCCGATGATCAGACCCGGGTGCCGATGCAGGTCTGGATGTCCCCCGGTTTCTCCCAGGAGAAGGGGCTGGACATGAGCTGCCTGCAGCAGAAGGCCAGTGATACCCGTTACTCCCACGACAACCTCTTCTCCTCTGTGCTGGGGATCTGGGATGTCAAAACGGCGGTTTATGATCAGGGGCTTGATATCTTCAGCCAGTGTCGAACCGTGCAATAAACCCTTATTCGGGGCGCTTGAGCGCCCCTTTTTTTCGCCATTTTTGTTTAATTTGTCACGATAAAACCCTACTAGCGTTCAGCCTCCCTATACGGCAGGGGGCGTGACAATCATGATAAAGAGGAAGAGAACATGGCCAAACCCGGTGTAACAGGGCTGACTCGCATCATTCATGCGACCCACTACAGCATGAAAGGGCTCACCTCGGCTTGGCAGCATGAAGCCGCATTCCGCCAGGAGCTGCTGCTTATTGTGCTGCTGATGCCGCTGGCGTTCCTGGTGGGGGATGGGCTTAACCAGATCTTGCTGCTGATCGTTATCAGCTGGTTGGTAGTGATGGTCGAGATCCTCAACTCCGCCATCGAAGCGGTGGTCGACCGGATTGGTCCGGAGCACCACGAGCTGTCGGGTCGGGCCAAGGATATGGGCTCCGCCGCCGTCTTTATCGCGTTGGCACTCAATGTGCTGGTGTGGGGGGCTCTGGTAGGTCGCAATCTGCTTGGCTGGTGGTAAGGGGCTGTTCGGACTGTGCGTGTCACATGTCAGATAGCGCAAAGGGGCGGCCAGGTGCCGCCCCTGTTCATGGTGGCCGATCAGGGGGTGATCAGGGTCAGGTGTTTGGTAATGGCCTGATAGAGCTGCGGGTAGTCATCTTCAAAGTGGTGTCCCCCCAGCAGGGTCACAGTAGTGACATTGGGCTGGTTTAGGCGGGGACAGAGCCGGTCGTTGTCATCGTCATCGGCACCTTGCAGGCAGAGCATCGGTACCCCCCGGATAGTTTTTACCTGGGGTTCGGTCGGGTAGCTGCGGGCTTTGTGGGTGAGCATGTCGCTGACGTGGATCTCGAAGTCCGAACTGGTGGACGGAGAGAGCATGACGGCGCCCACCAGCGTCTGGCGGTAGCGTTCCGGCAACCGGTTGATGACGAAGGGGACTATCTCTGCCCCAAACGAGAACCCGACCAGTGCCCAGCGCGGGCGTTGCCAGCGGGACTGATAATCATCGAGGATCCGCTCCAGATCAGCGGTCACCTGCTCCGGGGTTTTCTTCTTCCAGTAGTAAGTGAGAGAACTCCAGCCTACCACCGGCATGTCGTGTTGTTGCAACTGGGCGCTCAACCCCTTGTCGAGGGCAGCCCAGCCCCCATCGCCGCTGAGAAAGACCACCATGGGGGCGTCGGAGGGGTGGGCAACCGGCAGTTCAATCAGGCTCAGATCATCTTTGACCGAGGCGGCCTGCACCGTAAATGACGAGATGGGCAGGACGAGACTAAGTAACAGCAAAATCAAGGCTCTCATTGGCCATGCTCCTATTTCTTGATCAGCCCCAGCGGGCCGCGGCTAATCAGGGTGATCAGGTGAGTCAGGGTTCTGGGCAGCACCAGTTTGCTGCTGCAGAGCAGGTAGCGTGGCTCCCAGTGGGGCGAAAATTTTTCTTTGTAGCGTCTGAGCCCCTGAAAGTTGTAAAAACGGCTGCCCCGCATAAACAGGGTGTTGCCAAGGCGATCCCAGTAGCTGCCGAGCGGGTGATCGTTGAAGCCGGACATGGGGGCCATCCCCAGATTGAAGCTGGTATACCCTTGTGCCTTGCCCCAGAGCAGCAGTTCGACAAACAGAAAATCCATGATGGGGGCGGTGCCGGTATCGAGGCTGTAGCGCATCAGATCGATGGAGAGACTCTCTTTGTTGTCGCTTACCCAGAGGTTGGCAAAGCCGACGATCTGCCCCTCGTGCATCACCAGTGCTGCCGGGCTGAGGGTGAGGTAGTCGGGATCGAACCGGCCCACCGAAAAGCCCTTCTCTTTGCCCATTTTGTTCTGCATCCAGGCATCGGAGACGGCGTGCAGCCGCGGTAGCAGGGGGGCAACGGCAGTGGCATCCACGACCTCGAAGGTCAGCCCTTCCCGTTTGCCCTTGGTGTGGCTCTGGCGCAGGTTGCGTAACCGGCTGCCCGCCAGATCGAAGGTGGCCAGATCCACCATCGCCTCTTCGCCGAGTTTGAACGGGATCAGCCCCAGCTCCAGATAGAGCGGAAGATAGCGGGCCGAGACCTGATAGAAAACCGGATTGGCATCGTGCTCGTCACAGCGCTCGCGAAATTGCCAGAGCAGTTCTTCGACCAGCTCCGGGCGGCCAATCGGATCACCCATTACGATCCAGCTGTTGCCCTCAATGCCATACATCAAAAATGCGTCGCCAGCGGGGTGAAACAGCAGGCATTTATCTTTCAGCTGGGCCAGATAGCCGTGACCCCCGCCGTTGCGAACCACCAGCGCATGGGCGCGTGCCAGCTCCTCTTTATCCGGCTTGTTGCCGACGACCCGCAGCGGCGCCAGCAACTGGGCAACGCCGACCACCGCCAGCACGGCCACCACGCTACCCATGGCGCGCAGACCGCGGGCAGCACCACCGTGAGGCGAGAAGTGAAACCAGAGGGCGTGGTCATACTCCACCTGACGGTAGGAGAAGAGCAGCAACCAGAGCGCGCCCAGCAATACCGCCCCGACCGAGATGAGCCAGCCCGGGGTAAATTGGGCATGGAGCAGGGAGCCCTTGCGATAGAAGAGCGGGCGGCAGGGGCTCATGATCAGCAGAAAGCCACCGAGCAGCAGGGCGGACTCCCAGTCTCCCCCCTTGAGCAGGGAGAAGGCCATGCCCAGTAACAGCAGTAACTGGGTGATGCGAAAGGCGGCATCGTGGCGGCGATAGAGGCTGCGAGCCAGCAAGATCAACAACACCCCGCTCACGCTGCCGAGCACGTGGGAGAGCTCCAGCAGATGGAGTGGCAGCACCTGCAGCAGCGTTTCGATACGGCTGCGCATGGTCGGGATCATGCCCGAGCAGAGCAGCAGGCTGCCTGCGGCAAAGGTGCCCAGGCTGATGAGGGCGGGCAGAAACTCGCGCACCGCACTCATGATCTCCTGCAGTCGCTGCCAGCGCGCCTTCTGCTGCAACATCTCCTGACTGGTAAAGAGCAGCAGGGCGCAGAGGAAGGGGAGCACGTAGTAAATGCAGCGATAGAGCAGCAGCGAGGCGAGCAATTTGTCGACCGGCAGATAGTGGGCCAACAGCAGACTCATGCTCGCTTCGAATACCCCGATCCCGCCTGGCACGTGGGCCAGTACGCCGAGAAAGCTGGCCAGAACGAAGGCACTGAGCAGCACAGGGTAGGGGACGCTCTCGGCTGGTAGCAGGACAAAGAGCACTGCGGCTGCGGCCATCCAGTCGATCAGGGCAACCAGCAGTTGCAGCAAGCGTACTTTGACGCTGGGCAGGGTCAGCGAGTGCTTCCGCCAGGAGAGGCGTGGCCAGGGCCAGCAGAGATAAGTCACCACCAGCAGCAGCGCCATGGTGCCAGCCAGATTGAGCAAGGTATCTGCCCAGTGCGGCCAGTCCGGCAGTAATTGTGAGACATCGCTGGTCAGCAGGGCACTACCGCCCCAGGCCAGCAAGCCGAGGAAGAAGGTGATGGAGCAGAACAACACCACTCGGGCCACTTCGCCGGTGGCAAGACCCAGGCTGGAGTAGATACGGTAGCGTACCGAGGTGCCGGTCAGCAGGGCAAAGCCAAGGGTATTGGAGAAGGTGTAGGCGATAAACGAGGTCACACCCACTTGCTGCCAGGGAAGTCGCTTGCCCAGCGCATGGAGGGCCAGCAGGTCGTAGCAACAGAGACAGCCATAGCTGAACAGGGTCAATAGCAGCGCGGTGGCCAGCAGGGGGAGCGGCTGCGACCAGACTGCGATACGAATGTCATGCCAGTGCCAGGAGTGAGTCAGGTGATAGAGCACGGTCAGCGCAGTGCCCAGCAGCAGCAAGCTGCAGAGGGGGCCTAGCCATTTAAGTAGATGACGCCACATGCCATGTTCCTGTGGTCATTGACCGCTTCCCGCAAGGGGGAGGCGTGTCGTGGATCCGGTTTGGACGAGTGAGGCGCTCGTCAGGAAAATATCGGGAAGATATGGAAAGGGAGGCATCAGCCTCCCTCTGTGCTATCCAGTGATCGGTTGGATCACTTGGTTTTCGGCGCGACTTTGACGGCAGGGGTTTTGGCGTGGGTGGTTTTATGGTGTTTTTTCACCACTTTGGTCTGGGTCGCTTGCGGTGCTGCCGCTTTGGTCGGAGTGGCAGCCATGGTGAAACCGGAAGTCAGGGCGAAGACGGCAGCCAGAGTCAGGGGGATAATTTTTTTCATGTTCAATTTCCTTATTCGGATTGGTGATATGGAGCGTTTCTCCATGACTTCATCCTATGACTGTTGCGGCCGTGCTTCAGTGAGTGGTTGGTGACGGTTTGTATCCAAATGTACAGGCAGGGTGATGCAGAAGCGGGCACCGTGGTCACTGGCCAGCAGCGATACATCGCCCCCATGATGGCGGACAATACTGCGCACGATGGCGAGCCCCAGACCGGTGCCACCGGTGCGGCGATCCCTGCTCTGATCAAGGCGGACAAATGGCTCGAAGATCTGAGGTGCGAGCGCGGGGTCGATGCCTGGCCCGTCGTCGCTCACCTCCAGCAGATAGTTCTCTTGCAAGCGAGAGATGGACAAGGTGACCTGCTGCCCGGCGTAGCGCAAGGCGTTGCCGATGAGATTCTCAACCGCCCGCGTCAGCAGACGTTGATCGCCACACCAGGGCATCTTGATGGCGGGTAGCACGAGGTTCAGCCGCTTCTCCGGCCGCAATGCCTGCCAGTCACCGAGGTGGTGCTGCGCCCAGCTGGCCAGCTCCAGATCATCTCGTTGCAAAGGCAGTTCTGGCCGATCCAGCCTGGCGTAGGTCAACATCTCTTCGATAAGGGAGTCCAGCGCCCCCAGATCCCGCTCCAGTGCCAGCTGCTCTGCCTGTGAGGGTTGGGGATCCAGCATGGCGAGTCGATAGCGCAACCTGACCAGCGGAGTTCGCAGTTCGTGAGCGATGGCGTCAGTGAGCTGCTTGCGGCTGGCGAGCATGGCTTGCAATTGGGCGGTCATCTGATCAAAGGTGCGGCCGACCCGGGCCAGGCTGCTGCCAGCAGGCAGGTCGGTACGGCAGGAGAGATCGCCATCGCCCACCCGGCGCGCAGTCTGCTCCAGTTGCTGCAGGCCACGCCAGTGGGGACGCAGCCAGAGCAGGATAGGGAGTCCGAGGGAGAGGCCAATGAGCAGCAGTAGTCCCACATCGACCCAATGCAGCTCGTGCAGATAGGAGAGATAGGGCACCGGACCGACGATCAGTACCTGATCGGTATCCGGGATGCGTTGCAGGAACGTGTCATCCTCTTCGACGATGACGATATTACCGGCAGCCAGAAAGGCTTGATCCTCGCTGGCCAGCGGTTGACCTGCCAGCTCGCCGACCTTGAGGGGGAGGGTGAACTGGCTGCTCTGCTCGGCCAGCCGCTCCGACCAGTGCTGCGGCGGGGTTCTTGCCAGCTCGCCGGTCAACAGGCCCAGAGAGCCCTGCATCATCCGCTCGAGGTAACGGTCACCCGCCCGTTCAGCTGTGACCTGATAGACCACGCCAACCAGCAGGATCGCCAGAGTAAAGCAGCCGATCAGCAACAGATAGAACTGGATAAAGAGACGGCGCATGGCGATGCTCCCTGAAGGTGGTTATTCCCAGGCGTGGGGGACGAAGAGATAGCCTTTCTGGCGGACCGTCTTGATCCGGGTCGGGTTGTTGGTGTCATCCCCGAGCTTGCGGCGCAGGCGGGAGATGGCCACATCCATGCTGCGATCCTGGCCGTCGTACTCGCGGCCACGCAGGCTGCGAAACAGGGCTTCCCGCCCGAGAATTTGGCCCGCGTGACAGGCGAGTTCCCACAACAGATCAAAATCGGCGGTCGAGAGAGCGATACTTTCGCCATCAAGCCGCACATCCCGACCCGGACCATCGACGTGCAAGCGGCCAAATTGCAGCTGCTGGGGCACGTTGCTGCTGGCAACAGGCTGGATTGTCGTCTGTTGGTGCTGGCGAAACTGCACCCGCAGTCTGGCCAGTAGCACGGGGGGCGGGGTGGTTTTGAGAATATAGTCGTTGGCTCCGAGCTCCAGACTCAGGATCTGGTTCATGTCGCTGTCCAGCGAGGTCAACATCACGATGGGTCCATCGAAGCGTGGGCGCAGATCCCGGCAGAGGGACATGCCATCCTGTCCCGGCAACATGATATCGAGCAGCACCAGATCGGGTTGTTCGGTTTCGACTCTGGCCAGTGCCATGTCCCCTCTGGGCTCAAGGATCACCTCCATGTCGTGGCGGCCAAGCCAGCTGCTGATGAGTTGGCCAATCTCGGGATCATCTTCAACAAAAAGAATGCGTTGCATAGAAAAGCTCCATCTGGAGGCAGGAGAAAAGCGGCACCGGCCAGCATAACAATGCCTTGGCGGAAATCCACATAAAGAACTCGGCAACGGGTGAGAGGGTTAAATGGTAAGAACTGCGGCAGTCCGGGAGGCAAGGGAGGCCAGACGATCTGGGGGGATGGGGGCTTAACGGCGAAGCGCAGACACAAAAAAACCGGCCGAGGCCGGTTTTTCGCGGTGCAGAGCAGAGTCTGACACCAACTCGATGGCAGTGAATGGTCACTGCTATCGAACAATAATGGGGTGGCTGATGGGGCTCGAACCCACGACAACCGGAATCACAATCCGGGACTCTACCAACTGAGCTACAGCCACCACTGAAATCTTCATTAATGCTCGTTACCCAACATAGGAAAAGAGAACATTAATGGCGCGCCCTGCAGGATTCGAACCTGCGACCCACGGCTTAGAAGGCCGTTGCTCTATCCGACTGAGCTAAGGGCGCTTTTCTCGACCCGCCTGAGTGGCAAATCGATAAACTTGGTCGGTGATAAAGGATTCGAACCTTTGACCCTCTGGTCCCAAACCAGATGCGCTACCGGACTGCGCTAATCACCGAAAATCCCTGACCAGCATATCGACATGCGTCGTACTGGACAACGGGCGGGCATCATAGCCAAGCGTACGGGCCAGCGTCAACGTATTTTTCCCCCAGTAAATTCAAGTGCCTACTTATTGCCCGCCGCAGGGCTGACGTGCGTCTGCCGCTAACATCCCTGCTAAAAAAATGCGACAATGCGCGGCAGTTGAACACATGGTGAGTGGAGAACGATGTCTGCCAAAATCATAGATGGAAAACAGGTTGCGCAAACGATTCGCAGCCAGGTCGCGGCGCAAGTCCAACAGCGGTTGGCGGCAGGGAAACGGGCTCCAGGGCTGGCAGTCATTCTGGTAGGGGCAGATCCTGCCTCTCAGGTCTACGTTGGCAGCAAACGCCGGGCGTGTGAAGAGGTCGGTTTCCTCTCTCGCTCTTATGATCTGAGTGCCACCGCTAGCCAGGAAGAGCTGCTGGCGTTGATCGACCAACTGAATGCTGACAGTCATGTCGATGGCATTCTGGTTCAGTTGCCGTTGCCGGATCACTTCGATACCACTCAGGTGCTGGAGCGGATCCACCCAGACAAGGATGTCGATGGCTTCCACCCGTATAACGTAGGCCGTCTGGCCCAGCGTATTCCGGCGCTGCGCCCCTGCACCCCGAAAGGGATCATGACGCTGATTGAGACCACCGGCGTCAAGACCCACGGCCTGCATGCGGTCGTCGTGGGGGCTTCCAACATAGTGGGGCGTCCCATGACCCTCGAATTGTTGCTGGCGGGCTGCACGACCACGACCTGTCACCGCTTTACCCGGGATCTGGAAGATCAGGTACGCCGTGCCGATCTGCTGGTGGTTGCGGTCGGCAAGCCCAACTTCATTCCGGGCGAGTGGATCAAGCCGGGGGCGCTGGTTATCGATGTGGGCATCAATCGTCTGGCTGATGGCTCGCTGGTCGGCGATGTGGAGTTTGAGACGGCGCGCAACCATGCCTCCTTCATTACGCCAGTACCCGGTGGGGTGGGGCCGATGACGGTGGCCAGCCTGATGGAAAACACCCTGATCGCCTGCAACGACTATCACGACTGATCTGAGCTGATGCTACTGCAGTGATCTGATCCTGCCGCGAATCGCCAGAATTTTGACAATAAAAAACCGGTTTCTCACAGAGGAACCGGTTTTTTATTTATCCAACGGGTGTTTTTTACATATTTTGTGCTTCGTTTGGCACAATGACAGAAGCGTGATTTCCTTTCGGCCCCTGTTGCAGTTCAAAATTGACGGCCTGACCCGCTTTCAGGGTCTTGTAGCCCTCCATTTGAATCGTGGAGTAGTGAGCGAAGATATCCTCACCGCCCCCTTCCGGACAGATAAACCCAAATCCTTTTGCGTTGTTAAACCACTTAACTGTGCCGGTTGCCATACTTCTACATCCTTTTATTGATTACCCTGAAGTCGTTGAGTAACCTGCGCCAGCCCATTATAACTAGGGATATGAGTCCGTAGCAGACGGACACAGATTAGCAAGTAACCAATCTAGTCTAACTTTTGAGCGAGTCAAGGAGTTGTTAACAGCTGATGTGATCTGGTTAACAAGTCTATTGACAACCTTGTGTTAGACGGTAGTAATCTAGAGGTACCAAAGCGCGATTATGAGCAAGCAGAAAGAACTCTTTGCTAATGAAGAGATTGCAGAAGCAGAGAAGACCAAGCTGCAGCCGCCACCCATGTATAAGGTTGTGTTGAACAACGATGATTATACGCCGATGGAGTTTGTGGTGGAGGTGCTGCAAAAGTTCTTTGGTATGGATTTGGACAAGGCGACTCAGGTCATGCTGAGTGTGCATTATAGTGGTAAGGGTGTCTGCGGCATGTTTACTGCAGAGATCGCCGAAACCAAGGTTGTCCAGGTCAACACCTATGCACGTAACAACGAACATCCACTGCTATGCACTATGGAAAAGGCTTGAATCTGATGACTTGATGGCGAGTGTGACACCACATTGTAGCTGTACTAGGGGAGGTGCCTATGTTGAATAAAGATCTGGAAAAGACGCTGAACGAGGCTTTTAAACTGGCTCGTGACGAGCGCCACGAATTCATGACTGTCGAGCACCTGTTGTTAGCCCTTTTGGATAACAGCTCAGCCCATGAGGCGCTGAGTTCCTGTGGTGCCGATGTCGAGCAGATGCGCAAGGAGATCCGCGCATTCATCACCCAAACTACTCCGCTTATTCCGCGCGATGATGAAGATCGGGAAACCCAACCGACCCTGGGCTTCCAGCGCGTATTACAACGTGCCGTCTTCCATGTGCAATCCTCTGGCAATACCGAAGTCAGTGGTGCCAACGTACTGGTCGCTATCTTCAGCGAGCAGGAGTCTCAAGCCGCTTACTTCCTGAAAAAGGCCGAGATCAGTCGCCTCGATGTGGTTAACTTCCTCTCTCACGGGGTGCGCAAGGATAGCAAACCGGATGTCAGCAGTAACAATCCGGAATCCGATGATGATGTTTCTGCGGCCCAGATTGAGAGCTTTGCGACCAACCTGAACCAGTTGGTGCTGGAAGGGCGCATCGATCCCCTGATTGGCCGTGATCAGGAGCTCAATCGTACCATTCAGGTGCTCTGCCGCCGCCGCAAGAATAACCCTTTGCTGGTGGGCGAGGCTGGAGTGGGCAAGACCGCGATTGCTGAAGGTCTGGCTTACCGCATCGTCAAGGGTGATGTGCCTGAAGTGATTGCCGGTAGCACCATCTACTCGCTGGATATGGGCTCTCTGCTGGCAGGAACCAAATACCGCGGTGATTTCGAGAAGCGCCTCAAGGTACTGCTCAAGCAGATTGAGCGCCAGGAAGGGGCCATCCTCTTTATCGACGAGATCCACACCATCATTGGTGCAGGTGCTGCCTCCGGTGGTCAGCTGGATGCGGCCAATCTGATCAAACCGCTGCTCTCCAATGGCTTGCTGCGCTGTGTCGGATCAACCACCTATCAGGAATATGCCCAGATCTTCGAAAAAGACCGAGCTTTGGCCCGTCGCTTCCAGAAGATCGATATCACCGAGCCGACCGTGGATGACACCACCCGTATCTTGATGGGGCTCAAAAGCCGCTACGAGGCTCACCATGGGGTGCGCTATACCGCCAAGGCTATCCGCGCTGCGGCAGAATTGTCAGCCAAGTACATCAACGATCGTCACTTACCGGACAAGGCAATCGACGTGATCGATGAGGCAGGGGCTGGTCAGCGCTTGTTACCCGCGAGCAAGCGCAAGAAAGTGATCAATGTGCAGGAAATTGAGTCCATTGTTGCCAAGATTGCCCGCATTCCGGAAAAATCAGTCTCCTCTTCGGATAAAGAGGTGCTGAAGAACCTGGAGCGCAATCTGAAGATGGTGGTCTTTGGTCAGGACAAGGCGATCGAGGTACTGACCGATGCCATTCGCCTCTCGCGCTCAGGTTTAGGTAACGAGCGCCGCCCAGTAGGTTGCTTCCTCTTTGCTGGCCCAACCGGAGTGGGCAAGACCGAGGTTACCCAACAGCTTGGCAAGGCGTTGGGCGTGGAGATGCTGCGCTTTGATATGTCCGAGTATATGGAGCGTCATACCGTCTCACGTCTGATTGGTGCGCCTCCAGGATATGTCGGTTTTGAGCAGGGCGGCTTGCTGACCGATGCGGTGATCAAGCATCCTCATTCGGTGGTGTTGCTCGACGAGATCGAGAAAGCGCACCCGGATGTGTTCAACCTGCTGCTGCAGGTGATGGACAACGGTACTTTGACGGACAACAACGGGCGCAAGGCTGATTTCCGCAATGTGATCCTGGTGATGACTACCAACGCCGGTGTGCAGGAGACCCAGCGCAAGTCGATCGGCTTCCAGCAGCAGGATCTGAGTCACGATGCCATGGCGGTGATCAACAAGACATTCAGTCCGGAGTTTCGCAATCGACTGGATCACACCATCTGGTTCAACCATCTCGATATGACGGTGATTCATCAGGTGGTCGACAAGTTCATCGTCGAGCTGCAGGTGCAGTTGGATGCGAAAGGGGTATCTCTCGAGGTGTCCGAACGTGCTCGCCACTGGCTGGCAGAGAAAGGGTATGACAGAGCAATGGGTGCCCGACCGATGGGGCGGGTTATCCAGGAGCACCTCAAGAAGCCGTTGGCTAACGAGATCCTGTTCGGCTCACTGGTTGATGGGGGGATTGTGAAGGTTGAGTTGGTAAATGACAGCCTCAGCTTTGATTTTCAGGTCAATGTTGAAGCTGTTTCCCACTAAGCATCAGTGATCAGAAAACGACAAAAAACCCCAACCGAAAGGTTGGGGTTTTTTGCTGAATTCCTGGCTTAGCGAGAGCGGAAAACAATACGTCCCTTGGAGAGATCGTAGGGAGTCAGTGCTACCGTTACTTTGTCTCCAGTCAGGATACGAATGTAGTTTTTGCGCATCTTGCCTGAAATATGAGCGATAACCACGTGACCATTCTCCAGTTCCACACGGAACATGGTATTGGGCAGGGTTTCGAGAATAGTGCCCTGCATCTCAATACTGTCTTCTTTAGCCATTGAATCCTCTTGATAAGCCACAACAAAAAACCGCTGGATCATGCCGGATTTAAGGCTATGTGTAAAGTTTACTCGGGCTTGGTGTCGATATTTTTCCATTCCCCCTGAATTAACAGCTCATGAGGGAGGTAATTGCGCTTGTAATTCATCTTGCGGCACTCCTCCACCAGATAACCGAGATAGAGCCAGCTTCGTCCGGTTCGTTTTGCCAGATCGAGTTGGCAGAGGATGGCAAAAGTACCGAGTGAACGATCGGCATAGTCCGGATCAAAGAAGGTGTACATGGCGCTCATGGAGTGGGGCAGCAGGTCGGTTGTAGCTACGCCGACCAGGCGGCCCTCCTTGCGCATCTCCAGATAGAGCGGTGGCATCCAGTCACAATGGAGAAACCCGCGATACTGGCTGCGGTTGGGGGGATACATGCTGCCATCGTGGTGGCGCTCGCGGATATAACGTTCGTAGAGCTGGTAATACTCGGGCTTGTCATCGTAGCTCAGGACGATCTCGAGATCCCTGTTGAGCTGTCGTATCCGCTTCTGGCCGCGGCTTGGACGAAATCGTTCGCTATGAATACGCAGGGATTGGCAGGCATTGCAAGCCGGGCAGTGGGGACGATAGATGTCGTTGCCACTGCGGCGGAAACCGGCGGTCAACAATCGCTCGTAGCCGCTGGCATTGAGCAGGCTGTGATCCATCAGCACCAGCAACTGTTCCTGCTCATGATCCAGATAACTGCAGGGATGCTTGGGGGTGAGCCCTACTTTGAGGATCACTTCTTCAGACATAAGCGGATCTCTCCCTCTTGCCAGCATGAGCCCTGCAGCGGTTGGTGACGCAGCTGTGCCAGTTCAGCCAGAAAACGCGCTCTTGGCCACTCCTCGATGCCCAGGGTTGCAAGAAACGGATTTTGCATCTGGCAGTCGATGAGAGCGCCACCATGCCGGGCAAAGTGCTGGCACAGCGCTACCATGGCCAATTTGGCGCCGTTATCGATATAACTAAACATGGATTCACCACAGAACAACCGGCCAATCGACAGGCCGTAGAGGCCCGCTTGCAGTTTTCCCTCCTGCCAGATCTCGACCGAATGGGCATGGCCCAGACGGTGAAGCCGCTGGTAAGCCTCGATCATGGGTTGGCTGATCCAGGTGTCATCAGCAGTGCGACGAGGTGCGGCGCAGGCATTGATTACCTCATTAAAGGCGTGATTGACGGAAATATCGAATGAGGTACGACGGATAAACTTCTGCAAGGTGCGTCCCACATGCAACCGTTCAGGGCGGATCACCCCGCGCGGATCCGGTGACCACCACAGGGTTGGCTGGTGGGGTTCATTCCAGGGGAAGATCCCCTTGTGGTAAGCTGCCAGCAATCTGGCAGGGGAGAGATCCCCGCCAATCGCCAGTAAACCGTTGGGTTCTTCCAACGCGTGGCTGGGGTCCGGGAACCAGCAAAGCTCATCATCCAGTTGAGTGAGATAGCGAGACATAAGGCAACGAGGTTTATAGATGAAGGCCATTATCCTGATAGTATCCAGCTTGCTCTGCTTTGTCACGGCACCCGCCGGGGCGGAAGTTTACCAGCGCAACACGGCGCGACCAGTCAATCAGGTGGTGTTTGGTCAGGTCGAAACGGTGCGCAATATTACTCAACGTCAGATCCTGGAGTCCGAGCACTCTGGCTGGAAGACGTTGGGCGGGGCTGTGCTGGGTGGCTTGCTTGGCAACCAGTTTGGTGGCGGCCACGGCCGTGAAATTGCCACCGCTGTCGGGGCGCTGGCTGGGGCGGCTGCAGCGCAGCAATATCAATCAGAAGGTACTGTGGTGGAAAACAAGCTGGTCGAGCTGCTGATCCGCAACGAGCAGAATGCCCTTATCAATGTGATCCAGGATTATGATCCGGCCATGGTCTTCACCAGCGGCGATAAAGTCCGGATTCTCTATTTTGATGACGGCGTGCGCGTCGACAAGACGTTTTAAGAATATTGATGCGAAGAGGTGCAGAAGAGGGAGATAACCCGCAGACTTTCGAGTGGGCAGAAAGTCTTGCGGGCGGTAATACACGGGACTGGGCTTGGAATTAGATGGCACTCTCTTGCGAGACTATCTTGTCACGGCCGGTGTTCTTGGCCTGATAAAGCAGCCGATCCGCTTCGCTTAGCGCCTCGTCCATTGATACCCGCCCGACACTTATTACGCCATAGCTGGCGCGCACAAAAAGCGGGATCTCTGATGACAAGGGCTGCAGGCGTAACTGCTGGCGCAGCCCTTCAAGACGCTTGTTCAATACCGGCACGGTGCAATGGGGCACCATCAGGGCGAACTCCTCGCCGCCAAAACGGGCGATCATGGCATCGGGGAAGAACTGAGTCAGATGGAGGGTCAGGTGGCAGAGCAACTGATCGCCGACAGTATGGCCCCAGTGATCGTTGACCTGTTTGAAGTGATCCACATCGAGGACACAGAGCGTGAGGGGAGTTTGCTGACGCTGCTGCTCCTCAAACCATTTCACTCCTTCGTTGAACCAGTAGCGCCGGTTATAAAGACCGGTCAGATAGTCGCGATTGGCTGACTCCTGAATGCTGTTGAACTGCTCTATGGCTTCCAGATTGTGGCTGACCCGGCACTGCAGCTCTTCCGGTTCAAAGGGTTGGTTGAGAAAGTCGTTTGCTCCCTGTTTGAGGTAACGGGCTGAAAGGCCACGTTTGTCCGAGACCGAGATTCCGATAATCGCCAGTTGCTGCTTGCTGTAACGCTCTCTCAGCATCCTCACCAGACTGATGCCATCGATATCCGGCATGTAGTAGTCGACCAGTGCCAGTCGAATGCCCGGGTGCAGCTCCAGCAGCGCCATTGCTTCACGGGCATGGCTTGCCTCATGGACCTGCAACAGCTGCTTGCGTAACTGAGCCATGGTGCGGTGACGGGAGGTGCGTGAGTCATCGACCACCAGTACTTCGATGGATTGGTTGAGATAGAGGCGGTGCACCAGACTGACCGCATATTGCAGCGAGTGGCGCGAATCCTTCATCACATAGTCCAGTACGCCGGTTTCCAGCCAGGCGGCACGTTTATCCTCGCTGATGTCGGCGGTGAGGATCACTACCGGTAAACCTCGAGCCAGCAGCTCGTTCACCGCCTCTCCACGGGGCGCATCCGGCAAGGTCAGATCCACCAGTGCGACCACATACTCCTCTCCCCGGCAGTGACGGGCGCCTTCAAGGGTATCAAACGCATCGATCTCTAGGCCTGTCTGTTGGGCAATAGCTTGGGTCAGCATGCGGCGAATGGTCATGCTGTCTTCGACTATCAATATCTTCTGTTTCATTAGACTCCTGCAAATAAAAAAGGCATACCGATTGGTATGCCTTATATCACATCTGCGCTTGTTTATTGCGCGTCGAGGTAGCGTTCTGCATCGAGGGCTGCCATGCAGCCGGTACCGGCAGAGGTGATGGCTTGACGGTAGTTATGATCTGCCACGTCACCTGCGGCAAACACCCCTTCAATACTGGTCTGGGTCGCGAAGCCGTCGAGGCCTCCACGCACTTTCAGATAGCCGTTTTGCATCTCCAGCTGGCCATCAAAGATCTGGGTGTTGGGCTGGTGACCGATGGCGATGAAGACCCCCATCAGCGGCAGCTCACTGGTGCTGTTGTCCTGGGTATTGCGCAGGCGCACACCGGTGACCCCCATCTGATCGCCCAGTACTTCGTCCAGGGTTTGGTGGGTGTGCAGCACGATATTGCCGCTCGCGACCTTGTCGTGCAGGCGCTTGATCAGGATCTTCTCGGCGCGGAACTCGTCGCGGCGATGAATGAGGTGCACCTTTTTGGCGATGTTGGCCAGATAGAGCGCTTCCTCTACGGCGGTATTGCCGCCGCCGATCACGGCTACTTCCTGATTGCGGTAGAAGAAACCGTCGCAGGTGGCACAAGCGGAAACGCCGCGACCCTTGAAGGCCTCTTCAGAGGGAAGACCCAGATACTTGGCGGAGGCGCCGGTGGCGATGATCAGGGCATCGCAGGTGTATTCACCGTTGTCCCCTTTGAGGCGCAGCGGGCGCTGGGTCAATTCGACGCTGTTGATGTGATCAAACAGAATGCGCGTATCGAACTTCTCCGCGTGAGCTTTCATGCGCTCCATCAGGGCCGGACCTGTCAGGCCTTCCGGATCGCCGGGCCAGTTCTCTACCTCGGTGGTGGTGGTGAGCTGGCCACCTTGTTGCATGCCAGTGATGAGCAGGGGATTGAGGTTGGCGCGGGCGGCATAGACGGCTGCAGTGTAACCGGCCGGGCCTGATCCTAAGATCAGCAATTTGCTGTGAGTGACTTGGCTCATGATGTGATTTCCGAGACGTGATGAGTTTGCGCGATTGTAGGTAATTCGTGATCCGGGGTCAAAGGTCAGTGAGCCGATTGTTTCAATCGGCTTCCCGCATCAGCGCGCAATCCTGTCGGGTGATAAAGGAGATAAAAAAACCGCCCATCGCGGGCGGATTTTTACTCATCGTTGCCTGGCTCGCGCCAGCGCGGATCAGTTCAGCAGGGTCAGGGGATCCGTGTAGGCAAGGCCATGAGCAACGGCAACTTCTTTGCAGGTGAGCTTGCCATTCATCACGTTCAGGCCGTGGCGCAGATGCACGTCTGTCAACAGGGCATCACGGTAGCCTTGTTGGGCCAGCTTGATGATAAAGGGGAGGGTTGCGTTGTTAAGCGCCACGGTCGAGGTACGTGCCACCGCCCCTGGCATGTTGGCCACGCAGTAGTGCACCACCTCATCGACGATGAAGGTGGGATCTTCATGGGTGGTTGCGTGAGACGTGGCCACACAACCGCCCTGATCGATGGCCACGTCGACGATGGCCGAGCCAGGCTTCATGCGCGCAATGTGGTCACGGCTGACAAGTTTTGGCGCAGTGGCGCCCGGTACCAACACACCACCGATGACCAGATCGGCCGCCAGCAGATGGCGTTCCAACGTCTCGCTGTTGGAGTAGACCACCTTGGCCGCGCCCTGAAACTCGTTGTCGAGACGGCGCAGGGTATCGACGTTGTTGTCGAGGATGGTCACATCCGCGCGCAGGCCGATGGCCATACGAGCGGCATTGGAGCCGACGACGCCGCCGCCGATGATCACCACCTTGGCTGGTTCGACACCGGGAACACCGCCGAGCAGCACACCACTACCGCCACGGGATTTTTCCAGTGCCTGAGCGCCAGCCTGAATAGACATGCGCCCAGCTACTTCCGACATGGGGGCCAGCAGGGGCAGACCGCCACGGCCGTCGGTGACGGTCTCATAGGCGATACAGACAGCACCGCTTTGTAGCAGGGCTTCGGTCTGGGGCAAGTCTGGCGCCAGATGCAGGTAGGTGAACAGGGTTTGGCCCGGGCGCAGCATGGCACACTCGACAGGCTGAGGTTCCTTGACCTTGACAATCATCTCGGCCTTGGCGAAAACCTCTGCTGCAGAGGCCAAAATTTCGGCGCCAACAGCGATATAATCTGCATCACTAAAGCCAATGCCGTTTCCGGCACCGCTTTGGACGAAAACAGTATGGTTTCGTGCTGTCAGTTCACGTACACTGGCCGGAACCATGCCTACGCGGTATTCATGGTTTTTTATCTCTTTAGGTACACCGATAATCATGCTATCCCTCGTCTATCGATTGGTGTTTCATGTTGCCAAAATGTTAACCAACATTTGCGCCTAGTATATTCAGGTATTGACAGGATTTGTGACCATAATTATAAAATGACTGGTGATTCTTACCAAAAAATAGCCAAAGGATGGAATAAAATGATGGAAGCTAAGAGTCGGCTAAAGGATTTGGACAGGATTGACCGCAACATTCTCAATGAACTGCAAAAGGATGGCAGGATCTCGAATGTTGAGTTGTCCAAACGAGTTGGCCTGAGTCCCACACCGTGTCTGGAACGGGTTCGTCGCCTCGAGCGACAAGGTTATATCGAAGGATATGCCGCTATTCTGAACCCTCATTATCTGGATGCATCTCTGCTGGTGTTCGTAGAGATAACCCTCAATCGCGGGGCGCCCGATGTATTTGAACAGTTCAACAAGGCTGTTCAGGTACTTGAAGAGATCCAGGAGTGTCATCTGGTCTCCGGTGACTTCGACTACCTGCTCAAGACTCGGGTAAGCGATATGTCGGCGTATCGCCGCCTGCTGGGGGAAACCCTGCTACGCTTGCCCGGTGTCAACGACACCCGCACCTATGTGGTGATGGAAGAGGTCAAGCAGAGCAGCCGTCTGGTGATCAGCACCCGATAAGGCAGTTTATGCTGTGGCATCTTTTCCATATGAGACACAGTAACAGTCAGAAACGAGCGGCCCGTCCGCTCGTTTCTTCTTGTAAAGATGATTGCAAATATGGCCCCGGCCCATCAGGCACAGGCTGACAATCGGTGGGCTTTTCAGGGATACTAGGCCCCCTTATTTCCTGCATTACATGTTTTCAGAAAGGAGCCGGAGTTTGGCCGATAAAAAGCTGTTTACTCCTTTATCAGGTACACAACGGATCTTCGAAGCCGTCTTGATCGCCATCACCCTGATGGCTGCTTATCTTTTGCTTGCCCTGTTGTCCTATCATCCCGCCGATCCCGGTTGGTCCCAGACCTCGTGGGAAGGGGAGGTGAAGAACCTTGCCGGCAGCGCCGGTGCCTGGCTTGCCGATATCACCATGTTTACCTTTGGTGCCTTCTCCTATTTGGTTCCGCCGCTGGTGGTGCTGTTGGGCTGGAGCCTGTTCTGGCGGCCGAGTCGTCTGCTTGATGTGGACTATCTCACCCTAGGGGTGCGGATCATCGGCTTTATCCTGACCGTGCTCGGCATGTCGGCCATTGCCAGCATGAACTTCAACGATCTGCAGAACTTCTCCGCTGGTGGTCTGGTGGGGGATGTGATTGCCTCTGCCGTGGTGCCACTGTTTGGCGGGGTGGGTGCCAACCTGATGCTGCTCTGCTTTGTGGCAACCGGTATCACGCTCTTCACCGGTTGGTCCTGGCTGACCATCGTCGAGCGTATCGGTGCCGCCTGTACCGGTTCAATCAGCGCCATCTACCACTTCCCGGGCACGTTGGGCCGCTGGTTGACCGGTGGTTGGCGTCAGCCTCGTAACGAAGGTCCCGATCCCCTGCTTGAAGGGGGAGTTGGTGCCATCGAGCTGGATGATGAGGACGAAGACGATCCCCACAGTAACTGGAGCCCCCGCGCCAAGGGCAAAAACCAGAAAGGTTCCAAGGAGGAGTGGTTGCCAGAACTGGACGACGACACCTTCGAGTTTGACCCGCAGTTTGATGATGAGGATGACGAGCCCTCGCCGGTGGTCAAGGCCAAGAAGGCCGCTCCTGCCAGCACTCGTCGCCAGAGTGCCCTTGCTGTCGCCGATGATGAGGATGACGAAGATCTCGACCTGCCGTGGGCCGAGGGCGAGGATGCACCGGTTGCCCCTGTCGTTGCCATGCCGACCAAGCCAAAACGCCGCGTACAGGCCAACCTGCCGCCGTTGCCGAGCCTCGAGCTGCTGGACCGTCCGCCAGCCAAGACCCAGATGATGAGCAAGGATGAGCTGGAGCGCATGGGTCGTCTGGTGGAGGCCAAGCTTGCCGATTACAACGTCCAGGCCAAGGTGGTCGGCGTCTATCCGGGTCCGGTTATTACCCGCTTTGAACTGGATCTGGCGCCCGGCATGAAGGCGAGCAAGATCACCAACCTCTCCCGCGATCTGGCCCGCTCTTTGTCGGCTAGCAGCGTGCGGGTGGTCGAGGTGATCCCCGGCAAGACTTTTGTCGGGATCGAGCTGCCCAACCGGGTGCGCCAGACCGTTTACCTGCGCGAGACTCTCGACTGCGATGCCTTCCGCGATAGCCGCAACCCGCTCACCATGGGCCTGGGCCAGGACATTGCCGGTGAACCCGTGGTGGTGAATCTGGCCAAGATGCCTCACCTGCTGGTGGCCGGTACCACCGGTTCCGGTAAGTCGGTGGGCGTGAATACCATGATCATCTCGATGCTCTACAAGTCATCCCCCGATGATCTGCGCTTCATCATGATCGACCCCAAGATGCTGGAACTTTCGGTCTACGAAGGGATCCCGCATCTCCTGACCGAGGTGGTAACCGACATGAAGGACGCCGCCAATGCCCTGCGTTGGTGTGTGGGTGAGATGGAGCGCCGCTACAAATTGATGTCGGCGGTCGGGGTGCGTAACCTCAAGGGCTACAACGACAAGGTACTGGCTGCCATTGCAGAGGGTGAGCCGCTGCTCGACCCGCTGTGGCGTCCGGGTGACTCCATGGATCAGATGCCGCCGGAGCTCGAAAAACTGCCGCACATCGTGGTGGTGGTGGACGAGTTTGCCGACATGATGATGATCGTTGGCAAGAAGGTGGAAGAGCTGATTGCCCGTATTGCCCAGAAGGCGCGGGCCGCCGGTATTCACCTTATTCTGGCGACCCAGCGTCCGTCGGTGGATGTCATTACCGGTCTTATCAAGGCCAACATCCCGACCCGCATTTCGTTCCAGGTATCTAGCAAGATCGACTCGCGTACCATTATCGATCAGGGCGGTGCCGAATCCCTGCTCGGCATGGGCGACATGCTCTACATGCCGGCCGGTACTTCCAACCCGACCCGGGTGCACGGCGCCTTTGTCGATGACCACGAGGTACACAAGGTGGTTGCGGACTGGAAACTGCGCGGCGAGCCGAACTACATCGACGAGATCCTCTCCGGCGAATCTGGCGGTGAAGGTGGCAGCGGCGAATATGGCGGTAGTGACGATGAAGAGCTCGACCCCCTGTTTGACGAAGCGGTCGCCTTTGTGGTGGAGTCACGCCGCGGCTCGACCTCCAGCGTCCAGCGCAAGTTCAAGATCGGTTACAACCGGGCCGCTCGCCTCATCGAGCAGATGGAGAATCAGGGCATCGTGAGCTCGCCGGGTGGCAATGGTCAGCGCGATGTGCTGGCTCCGCCACCGGTGCGGGACTAAGGTACACCCTTTCACTATTATCCTGGCCATGCCCCTTGCGGGCGTGGCCTTTTATCGAGATGGTCGTTATGAAAAGCATGATGAAAAAACAGCTGTTGATCGGATCCATGCTGCTGGTTGCCAGCAGCCAGGTGTGGGCCGACGCGGCCAGCGATCTCAAGCAGAAGCTGGCGAGTGTCAGCCTCTTCTCCGCCAAGTTCTCCCAGACTGTCTATGACAGCAAGGGCAAGGAGTTGCAAAAGGCCAGCGGCGATCTGCTGGTACAGCGTCCCAACCATTTCAACTGGCATACCACCTCGCCTGACGAGAGTCTGATCGTGGCCGATGGCAAGGATGTCTGGGTTTACGATCCCTTTGTCGAGCAGGTGACTGCGCTCAAGCTCAAGGATGCGGTGCTCAATACCCCCTTCGTACTCATCACCGGCAATGATGACAAGTTGTGGAAGAACTATGACGTCACTCTGCAGGGGGATGTCTACACCGTGACCAGCCATGATCCGAGCGAGCTCATCGCCTCTTTCCGTATCACCTTCGATCGTGAGAACAACATCAGTCGCTTCGATGTGAAAGAGGCGCAGGGGCAGTGGACCGAATTTACCCTCAATAACTTCAACCGCAAGCCGGCGCTCAAGGGCAACGAATTTGTCTTCAAGATCCCGAAGGGGGTCGAGCTGGATGATCAGCGCTGATGAGTAATCTGTCGCTGGATTTCTCATCGGACTTTCGTCCGCTGGCGGCCCGGATGCGGCCGCAAAATCTCGACCAGTATATCGGTCAGCAACATATCCTGGGGGCTGACAAGCCCCTGCGCAAAGCAATCCTGGCGGGGCACTGCCACTCGATGATCCTGTGGGGACCTCCTGGTACCGGCAAGACCACGCTGGCGGAGCTGATGGCTCACTACTGTCAGGCGGAAGTGGAGCGACTCTCGGCGGTGACCTCCGGCATCAAGGAGATCCGCGCTGCCATCGACAAGGCCAAAGAGAACAGCTGGCGCGGGGTGCGCACCATCCTGTTTGTGGATGAGGTGCACCGCTTCAACAAGAGCCAGCAAGATGTGTTTTTGCCCCACATCGAAGATGGCACTATCACCTTTATCGGTGCCACCACCGAAAACCCTTCGTTCGAACTGAACAACGCGCTGTTATCCCGGGCCCGGGTCTATCTGCTCAAGCGGTTGGAAGAGAGCGACATCCTCGCCATGATCGATCAGGCGATGCAGGACCCCCGTGGCCTCAATGATCCGGCCCTTGCCTTTGCCCCCGGCGTCAAAGAGGCGCTGGCCAAAGCGGTGGACGGCGACGGGCGCAAATCCCTCAACTATCTGGAGCTGTTGGCCGACATGGCCGAAACCGATAGCACAGGGGGGCGGGTGATCGACAGCGCCTTGCTTGCCGCCGTGGTGGGGGAGCATGTGGCCCGCTTCGACAAGGGGGGCGATCACTTCTACGACCTCATCTCGGCGGTGCACAAATCCATTCGCGGCTCGGCGCCAGATGCGGCGCTCTACTGGTATGCCCGTATGGTGAGTGCCGGTTGCGATCCGCTCTATATTGCCCGCCGCTTGCTGGCGATTGCCTCGGAAGATGTAGGCAATGCCGATCCGCGCGCCATGCAGGTGGCGCTATCTGCCTGGGATTGTTTCCATCGGATCGGACCGGCGGAAGGGGATCGGGCCATCGCCCAGGCGATCGTCTATCTCGCCTGTGCACCCAAGAGCAATGCCGTCTATACCGCCTGGAAGGCGGCGCTCCATGATGCCAAAAATCTGCCCGACTTCGAGGTGCCGGTGCATCTGCGTAATGCCCCGACCAAGTTGATGAGCGATCTGGGCTATGGCGCCGAGTATCGTTATGCCCATGACGAACCGGGTGCCTACGCCGCTGGCGAGCAGTATTTCCCGCCCGAGCTTGCTGGCAAGCAGTACTACCAGCCCACCGATCGCGGCCTTGAAAAGCAGATCGGCCAGAAGCTCGATTATCTCCACGAGCTGGATCGACAGAGCCCACGGCAACGGGACAAATAGTCCCGTTGTCACCCGGGATGGCTGAAAATTGGTCAGATGTTTGAATAATGGGTGACGATAGCGCGTCAAAGTCGGTAAAAACGACACAAATAGTCCCTGTTCGGGCGGGGGGGCGGTCTGCTACACTGCCCGTCTGACCCCGCTTGTCTTGGCCTGGTGCCATCTTCTTGATTTCGAAGGCCAGATTTTTAAGGCCCGATTCTGAAGACGATTGGGGTGCGCCAACCGATGTTAACTTCCGGATCTGTTTCCCAGCCCGTCATGATGACCCAGGCCCAGATCCCATTTAAAAAAAGTAGGTAAACCATGCTGGATCCCAAATATCTGCGCAGCGATATCGAAGAGGCTGCCGCTCGTCTGGCGACACGTGGCTACGTTCTGGACGTAGCGGCTGTCAATGCTCTGGAAGAGAAACGCAAGGATCTGCAGTCCCGTACCCAGGAGCTGCAGGCTGAGCGCAATGCCCGCTCCAAATCCATCGGTGAAGCTGCCCGTCGTGGTGAAGATGTTGCCCCGCTCAAGGCCGAAGTGACCAAGATCAACGACGAGCTGGAGACCAGCAAGGTCGAACTGGATGCCCTGCTGGCCCAGCTGAAAGCCATCGCCGACGCTATTCCCAACCTGCCGAGCGAGACCACCCCGGTGGGTCGTGACGAGAACGACAACGTGGAAGTGCGCCGCTGGGGTACCCCGCGTCACTTCGATTTCCCGGTACGCGATCACATCGATCTGGGTGAAGCGGCCAAAGGCGTGGACTTCAAGAACGGCGTCAAGCTCTCCGGTACCCGTTTTGTGGTGATGAAGGGTCAGATTGCCCGTCTGCACCGTGCACTGGCACAGTTCATGCTGGATCTGCACACCCTGCAGCACGGTTACACCGAGTGCTACGTCCCTTATCTGGTGAACCCGGACAGTCTCTATGGCACCGGTCAGTTGCCGAAGTTTGCCCAGGACCTGTTCAATACCGGTATCGAAGGGGAAGGTGAAGAAGAGGGCAAACTGCGCAAGTTCTCCCTGATCCCGACCTCTGAAGTGCCGCTCACCAACATGGCCCGTGACGAGATCTTTGACGCGCAAGAGCTGCCGATCAAGATGACCGCTCACAGCCCCTGCTTCCGCTCTGAAGCCGGTTCCTACGGTCGTGATACCCGTGGCCTCATCCGTATGCACCAGTTCGACAAGGTTGAAATGGTTCAGCTTGTTCACCCGGAGAAATCCTGGGAAGCGCTGGAAGAGATGGTGGGTCACGCCGAGAAGGTGCTGCAACTGCTGGAGCTGCCGTATCGCGTGATGGCGCTCTCTACCGGTGACATGGGCTTCTGCGCCTCCAAGACTTACGATCTGGAAGTGTGGCTGCCAGCCCAGAACACCTATCGCGAGATCTCTTCTGTCTCCAACTGCACCGATTTCCAGGCGCGCCGTATGCAGGCTCGCGTGCGCATCGATGGCAAGCCGCAGCTGCTGCACACCCTGAACGGCTCCGGTCTGGCTGTGGGTCGTACCCTGGTCGCGGTGATCGAGAACTACCAGCAGGAAGATGGCCGCATCGCCATCCCGGCTGCGCTGCAATCCTACATGGGTGGCCTGACCCACATCGGTTGATGTTTGACCCTCAATGTAAAAAGCCATGGTTAGCCATGGCTTTTTTGTATCCAAAATATATGTTCATGTTGCATTCAGAGAGAAAACGGTAAAAGGCTCGCAGTCAATTAATCGAGGATTGATTGCGGTCGGTGACCAGGATATGTACCACTCCCTTGTTCACATTCATTAGCAGTGCAGGCATATCGGCTGCATCGGCCGGTAGCATGTTTCAAATGAATAAGGAGTAATGCATGACGTCGAGGACGACACCGCTGGCGCCCACTCGCCCCAGCCTGTTCAACCGTTTTCTCAATGGGGTGGAGTGGCTGGGCAATTTGCTTCCCCATCCGATCACCCTCTTTGCCATCTTCTGTGTGACGCTGATCCTGGCCTCCGGCATTGCCGCCTGGTTGGGGGTTAGCGTGCTGGATCCCCGTCCGGAAGGTTCTCCCGGTCGCAGTGCCGATGGCGTGATCACCGTGATTAGTCTGTTCAGTGCCGATGGTTTGCAACGGATTGTATCCAATCTGGTCACCAACTTTACCGGTTTTGCTCCTCTGGGTACCGTGCTGGTCGCCCTGCTTGGGGTGGGGATCGCCGAACACTCCGGGTTGCTCAGTGCGGCCATGCGCGGGTTGGTGATGAGTGCCTCGCGCCGGATGGTGACCTTTACCGTGGTGTTTGCCGGTATCATGTCCAATACCGCAGCCGAGCTGGGTTATGTGGTGCTGATCCCCTTGTCTGCCATGATTTTCCATTCGCTCGGGCGTCATCCGCTGGCAGGTCTGGCTGCCGCCTTTGCCGGGGTATCCGGAGGCTATTCCGCCAATCTGCTGCTTGGTACCGTGGATCCGCTGTTGGCAGGGATCACCCAGATCTCGGCACGCATCATCGATCCGGGATATGTGGTGGGCCCGGAGGTGAACTGGTATTTCATGTTCGTCAGTACCTTCCTGATTACGCTGTTGGGTGGCTGGGTCACCGAGCGGATCGTGGAGCCCAAGCTTGGCAAATATGATCCCAGTGATGCCAGTGTGGTACTGGATCAGAAAGCTGAACCCCTCAGTTCGCAGGAGAAGCGAGGCCTCTGGGCTGCGCTGGCCGCTGTGCTGGTGGTGAGCACGCTGCTTGCCCTGACGGTGGTGCCGGCAGATGGCATCCTGCGTCACCCCGAGACTGGCGCCATTGCAGGCTCGCCTTTCTTGCACGGTATCGTTGCCTTTATCTTCATCTTCTTCGCCGTGCCAGGCTTCGTTTATGGCAAGGTGGTGGGCACCATGAAGAACGATCAGGATGTGATCAAGGCCATGTCCGGCAGCATGAGCACCATGGGCATGTACATTGTGCTGGTGTTTTTTGCCGCCCAGTTTGTCGCCTACTTCTCCTGGACGAATTTTGGCACCGTGTTTGCCGTAAAAGGCGCCGAGCTATTGCAATCATTCGGGTTGACCGGCCCCGGCCTCTTCTTCGGGTTCATCCTGATGTGTGCCTTCATCAACTTGATGATTGGTTCGGCCTCTGCCCAGTGGGCTGTGACCGCCCCGATCTTCGTGCCCATGCTGATGTTGATTGGTTATTCACCCGAGGTGATCCAGGCGGCTTACCGGATTGGTGACTCCGTTACCAACATCATTACCCCCATGATGAGCTACTTTGGGCTGATCCTAGCGGTGGCGGTGCGCTATCAGAAGTCGCTTGGCATTGGTACCCTGATTGCCACCATGCTGCCTTACACTCTGGTCTTCCTAGTAGGGTGGAGCCTGCTCTTCTATGTCTGGGTCTTCATGCTCGGATGGCCGGTGGGGCCTAGCGCCTCGACCTTCTATCAGGTCGGAGGTTAAGGTTATGAAGGGCGCCATACTGGCGCCCTTGTCATAGGGGAGGGGGATGCGGCGAAACTTTCCCAAGCATTGTGCAATCGTTTTTGTTAGACTGCGCCGCAATTTAGCAGGACATCTTTTTCTATGGTCTGGATTGATTACGCCATCATCGGCATCGTTGGTTTTTCTGCTCTCATCAGCCTGGTGCGTGGCTTCGTCAAGGAGGCCATGTCTCTCGTCACCTGGTTCGTCGCCTTCTTTATTGCCAGTCATTTTTATCCCGATCTCGCCGTCTATTTCACCTCGTTTTCCGATGCGTTGGTCCGCAACGGTCTGGCTATCGCCGCACTGTTTGTAGCGACCCTGATCCTTGGCAGCGTGGTCAACTATGTGGTGGGTCTGCTGGTGGACAAGACGGGACTCTCAGGTACCGATCGGGTTCTGGGAGTCTGCTTCGGCGCAATTCGCGGGGTGCTGATCGTCAGTGCCCTGCTTTTTTTTATGGATACCTTCACCAGCCTCTCCCAGAGCGACTGGTGGGTGGCGTCCAAGCTGGTGCCCGAGTTCAAGCCGGTTATCCAGTGGTTTTTCGGGTTCGTGTTGAACTCATCCAGTTTTCTTAAACAGGTATAGCGACTTCGAGGTAGCAAAGACATGTGTGGTATTGTCGGTATAGTTGGCACCACCCCCGTCAATCAGGCCCTCTACGACGCCTTGACGGTGTTGCAGCACAGGGGACAGGATGCCGCCGGGATTGTGACCATTGACAGTGGGAACTTCCGGCAACGCAAGGCCAATGGCCTGGTGAAGGACGTGTTTGAAGTGCGCCACATGCAGCGTCTGCAGGGAAACATCGGCATAGGTCATGTCCGATATCCCACCGCAGGCAGTTCAAGTGCCGCTGAAGCCCAACCTTTTTATGTCAACTCTCCCTACGGCATGGTGTTGGCCCATAACGGCAATCTCACCAACGCCAAGGAGCTCAAGGAGCAGCAGTTCAAGGTCGCCCGTCGTCACATCAACACCACCTCCGATTCGGAAGTGCTGCTGAATGTGCTGGCCCATGAGCTGGATCTCTGCGACAAGATGGCGCTGGCGCCAGCAGATATCTTCGCGGCGGTGCGCAGAACCCATCAGCAGATCCGCGGCGCTTATGCGGTTGTCTCGCTGGTGATTGGTCATGGCCTCATCGGGTTCCGTGATCCCAACGGTATTCGCCCGCTGATCCTCGGTCGTCGCCAGGACGATCAGGGCCAGGTGGAGTACATGCTCGCCTCCGAGAGTGTGGCGCTCGACGCCATCGGTTTCGAAACCGTGCGCGATATCGCACCGGGCGAGGCCATCTACATCACCGAGCAGGGCCAGCTCTTCTCCGAGCAGTGTGCGGAGAACCCGCAGATGAGCTCCTGCATCTTCGAATATGTCTACTTTGCCCGTCCCGATTCGTGCATCGACAAGGTGTCGGTCTATGCCGCCCGCCTCAACATGGGTCGCAAGCTGGGCCAGAAGATTGCCCGTGAGTGGGAAGATCTCGACGTCGATGTGGTCATTCCCATCCCCGAGACCTCCTGCGATGTGGCGCTGGAGATAGCCCACACCCTGGATCTGCCATACCGTCAGGGCTTTGTGAAAAACCGCTACATCGGCCGTACCTTCATCATGCCGGGCCAGACCCAGCGCAAGAAGTCGGTGCGTCGCAAGCTCAACGCCATCAGCTCCGAGTTCAAGGGCAAGAAGGTGTTGCTGGTGGATGACTCCATAGTGCGTGGTACCACTTCCGAGCAGATCATCCAGATGGCCCGTGAAGCAGGGGCTGCCAAGGTTTACTTCGCTTCGGCGGCGCCGGAAATTCGTTTCCCCAACGTCTATGGCATCGACATGCCTACCGCCAACGAGCTGATCGCCCATGGCCGCGAAGTGGAAGAGGTGTGTTCACTCATCGGTGCAGACGGCCTGATTTTCCAGGATCTGGAAGATCTGGAAGCAGCTGTGCGGGAGATCAACCCGGACCTGCGTCACTTCGAGACTTCGGTGTTCAACGGCCACTACGTCACCTCCGACGTGGATCAATCCTATCTCGATCACCTCAACGCCCAGCGCAACGATGACTCCAAAGCGGTGCGTGAATGGCAGGAAGGCACCAGCAATCTGGAAATTTTTAACGAAGGCAGTTAAACGTTTTCTTTTTTGCCTGATGCGATAACGACAATGGGGGCCTTGGCCCCCATTGTCGTTGCTGTCTTCTATTACCTGTGAGGATGAGAAGATATCTGTTTGAAAAACATCCGTTTATCTGGCCGGATATGGGCACGGCCAGCGGGATCCGCTAGCATAGGGGCCACCTTGTATGACCGATACGCTTTTAACAGACGAGAGTTCAGATGGATGATCTGCTAGCCCCAGTGCGCCAGTTTTTGCAGTGCGAGACCCCGGATGAGTGGGTGGAGATGGCGCGGGAGCCAGCCCGGTTGCCGACGTTACTCATCGATCATGCCAACTGCGAGACCAAAGCCGCGCTCACCGCCCACAGTCTGGTGCGCCGCTACTGCCTGCCCAAGGGCAAGCGCCATCTGCTACCTCAGCTGGAGTTCTATCGCGAACTGGACGCGATTCCCGAGAAGGCCGAGATCTTGGGCAAGCGCACCATGGGCGAGTCTGACCGCACCGTCTTTGCCGAGCTGGAGCGCAATCCGCTGTTGTTTCCCATGGTGCGGCTCATTCAGGAAGAGCTGCATCACTTCGAGCAGGTGCTGGAGATCATGCAGGCCCGTGGCATCGAGTATGGGCCGGTCACCGCCTCTCGCTACGCCCGGCAACTGATGCAGCATGTGCGTACCCATGAGCCTGCCACCATTGTCGACAAGATGATCATCGGCGCCTACATCGAGGCGCGCTCCTGCAAGCGGTTTGCCAAGCTGGCTCCTCATCTGGACGAGGAGCTGGGGCGCTTTTACGTCTCCCTGCTGCGCTCCGAGGCGCGCCACTATCAGGATTACCTTGCTCTTGCCGAGCAATACGCGGGGGAGGACATTAGCGCGCAGGTGGCCTTCTTTGGCAAACTGGAAGCCGAGCTTATCTGCTCGCCGGATCCGCAGTTCCGGTTCCATAGCGGCCTCCCTGTCACATCTGACAGTTGTTGACGCACCGGGGTGGGAATACTATTGCCATGTTCCTACTACGAGCGACAAGTAGTTACTTTGAGCGCAATTCCCGGCCCTGAGCCGGGATTTTTTTATCTGTCGTTGGCCTGCAGTATTTGGCTTCCTATGCTAAATCCCCGGCTATTTTTGCGCGTATCTCTCGCGGTTAAATCCTGTTCGGTCAACCTGTCGTAGTGGCGAGAAAGTGCTCATTCAAGCCGCTCGCGCTTGTAGAAACGGGCGAAACCGTGTACTTTTTTGCCTTCGCAAGATTTGAATAACCAATCAATAGGAGCGTGTATGCGCATTGTTCTGTTGGGGGCTCCGGGCGCCGGCAAAGGTACCCAGGCTCAGTTCATCATGGAAAAACACGGTATTCCCCAGATCTCCACCGGCGACATGCTGCGTGCTGCGATCAAAGCGGGCACCGAGCTCGGTCTGAAAGCCAAAGCTGTGATGGACGCAGGTCAGCTGGTCTCTGACGACATCATCATCGGTCTGGTCAAAGAGCGCATCGCTCAGCCGGATTGCGCCAAAGGCTTCCTGTTGGACGGTTTCCCGCGCACCATTCCCCAGGCGCAAGCCATGAAGGATGCCGGTGTAGTGGTTGATTTCGTACTGGAGTTCGATGTGCCGGACGAAGAGATCGTCAAGCGCATGAGCGGCCGTCGCGTTCACTCCGGCTCTGGCCGTACCTATCACGTGGTGTTCAACCCGCCGAAAGTGGAAGGCAAGGATGACGTGACCGGTGAAGATCTGGTGATCCGTGCCGACGACGAAGAGACCACAGTACGCAAGCGTCTGGATGTATATCATCAGCAGACTGCCCCGCTGATCGGTTTCTACGGCAAAGAGGCGGAAGCGGGCCACACCCGTTACGTCAAGATCGACGGCACCCAGCCGGTTGATCTGGTCAGCAAGCAGCTTGCCACCATTCTGGGCTGATCTTTGCTGCCGGCACAGTTTCCTGTGCCATCAGATACATAAAGAGAAGGGCCCTGCGGGGTCCTTTTTGCATCATGACCGATAGACAGGAAGCCAACGTGACCACGAAAACCGGAATCTTGCTGGTCAATCTGGGTACCCCAGCCGCGCCGACCACTGCTGCCGTCAAAGCGTTTCTCAGTCAGTTCCTGCACGATCCCCGTGTGGTGGACTTGCCTCGTTACCTCTGGTGTCCACTGCTCCACTTCATCATTCTGCCGACTCGTTCGCCCAAAGTGGCCAAGCTCTATCAGCAGGTATGGACCGAACAGGGTTCGCCGTTGATGGTGATCAGCAAGCAGCAGCGCGCCGCGTTGGAGCAGGAGCTCAAGCGGGAAGGCGTCGAGGTGCCGGTGGAGCTGGCCATGACGTATGGCTCCCCATCTGTGAATGATGGTTGGCAGGCGCTCAAGGCCAAAGGGGTCAACCGGGTGATCCTGTTGCCCCTCTATCCGCAATATTCAGTCAGTACCACCGCCTCGGTCTTTGATGCCTGGGGCAACGCGATGAAGAGGGAGCGCAATCTGCCTGTGGTGCGGCTTATTCGTGATTATCATGCTCACCCCGAATACATTCAGGCGCTGGCCATGAGCGTACGTCGGCACTGGGAACAGCATGGGCAGGGGGATCACCTGCTGATGTCGTTTCACGGTATTCCGGAGCGTTACGAAAACGAAGGTGACCCCTATGGTCACCAGTGTCGTCATACCGCCACGCTGCTGGCCGAGGCGCTCGGGCTGGAGGCTGGACAGTGGACCGCCAGCTTTCAATCCCGCTTTGGCAAGGAGGAGTGGCTCAAGCCCTACACCGATGTGACCATCGCAGGCATGCCGGCAGTGGGTATCAAGCGGCTCGATGTGATTTGTCCGGCCTTCGCTGCCGATTGCCTCGAAACCCTCGAGGAAATTCAGGTACAGAACCGGGAGATCTTCATGGAGGCTGGCGGCGAGCGGTTTGAATATATTCCGGCGCTCAACAGCGATCAGGCCCACATCAGGATGATGGTTTCGCTCATCTGCCGCGAATTGGCATGAGTGACCCGCAGTCAGTCGAACAAGGAGTTGTCTCATGGTACATATCACGCTGATTTATGCCGGCCTGCTGGGGCTGCTGTTTCTGGGGCTCTCCTTCTGGGTGGTCAGACGCCGCGCCCAGTTCGGGGTAATGATAGGGCAGGGTGAGGCCCCTGAGCTGCTGGCGGCGATCCGTGCCCACGGCAACTTCGCCGAGTATGTGCCGCTGACCCTGCTGCTGATGGCATTATGCGAGCTCTCCGGTGCCGGTGCACTCTGGCTGCATGCCGGTGGCGTCATGTTGCTGGTCGGGCGCATCCTTCATGCTATCGGTATCCAGATCCCCAAAGCCCCCAATGTACCGCGTTTTGTGGGGACCTTGCTGTTCTGGTTATCTCTCGGGCTCTTCTCTCTGCTGGCCCTGTTGCAGGGATTGGCAGCAGTCTGAGGGGGTTGTTTTTGGTGCGGTAGAAACACCCCGAATGGGGTGTTTCTTTGTCGTTGAAAAGCAAACGTTTTTTCTTGCACCTCTTGTCTGTGCTGACGCCATTATTTAAACAGGGCGACTTTTCGGGACGGCGGATTGTGTTAAAATCCCGCCCCTCTTTCCCCCAGAGCACAGAACATTGCCATGAAATTTCCCGGTCAGCGCAAGTCCAAACACTACTTCCCTGTCGACAGACGCGATCCCCTGGTTCCGCAAAATCCCCTGTTAACCGAGCTGGGCAAAGCCTATGTGGTCGGGATTGATCAGACTCTGGTGGATATTGAAGCCCATGTGGACGAAGCGTTTTTGACCCGGTATGGTCTGAGCAAAGGGCACTCCGTCGTCATCAATGACGAAGTGGCCGAGCGTATCTATGACGAGCTCAAGGCCAACAACATGGTGGTGAGCGAGTTTGCCGGTGGCACCATTGGCAACACTGTGCACAACTACTCGGTGCTGGCTGATTCCCACTCCATCCTGCTGGGTGTGATGAGCCAGGATATCCGAATCGGCTGCTACGCTTACCGCTATCTGTGTAACACCTCTTCCCGCGTCAATCTGGACTATCTGCAACCGGTTGATGGCCCCATCGGTCGTTGTTTCACCTTTATTACCGAGTGCGGTGAGCGCAGCTTTGGCATCAACGCAGGCAAGATGAATCAACTGGATGTGCAGCACATTCCGGAAGAGGTGATTAAAGGGGCATCTGCGCTGGTGATCACCGCCTATCTGGTTCGCGGTGACGATGGTGACCCGATGAAAGAGGCGGCCATGACCGCCGTTCGTTATGCCCGTGAGGCGGGTGTACCTGTGGTACTGACCCTGGGCACCCGGTTCGTGATCGACGAGAACCCCCAGTGGTGGCGCGACTTCATTGCCGAGAATGTCACCGTGCTGGCAATGAATGAAGATGAAGGGGAGGCGCTTACCGGTATTTCAGATCCCCTCGGTGCTGCCGACAAGGCGCTCGACTGGGCCGACATGGTGCTCTGTACCGCAGGCCCCATCGGTCTTTACATGGCGAGCTACACCGATGAGGACTACAAGCGCGAGACCACCCATACCCTGTTGCCCGGTGTGATCCCCGAGTTCAACATGTATGAGTTCAGCCGCCCGATGACCCGTGCCAAGTGTCGTAAACCGACCCGCATCTACTCTCACATTTCTCCTTACATGGGTGGCCCGGAGAAGATCAAAAACACCAACGGTGCTGGCGATGGTGCTCTCTCGGCTGTGTTGCACGATATGGTGGCCAATTCCTATCACCGGATGAATGTGCCCAACTCCGCCAAGCACATTTCCGAATTCCTCACCTACTCCTCACTGGCTCAGGTGTGCAAATACGCCAACCGCGTCAGCTACGAGGTGCTGGCCCAGAGCAGTCCCCGCCTCTCCCGCGGTTTGCCGGAGAAAGAGGACAGCCTGGAAGAGGTTTACTGGGAGCGTTGATCTCCTGAATCTGCAAGACGCCTCCATCGGGAGGCGTTTTCGCAGGCAAATATGGGTTATCCCGGCTTTTTTCCCAGAATAACCCCAATATGCTTGAGTCCATGCCGCTTTTGCGACACCATTTGGCCATCGTATTGTCGCCCGACAATGCCGCAGCACCCGAAAGAAAGAGAGAACCCCATGAGCATGCTTAACGACAACCTTGACGCCAATTTCCAACTGTTTATCGAACAAGTCCGCGAGTCGGGTCAGGTGTGGGGTCTGCGCTATGGGGAAGACTGGGTGGTCTGCCGCTCTGCCGAATTTGAAGATGCCGACGTCATGCCGCTCTGGTCTGCCGAAGAGGACGCCCGTCTGCACTGCGTCGACGAGTGGGCCGATTACGAGCCGGAAGTGATCGATCTGGAAGAGTTTCTCGATATCTGGATCAACGATCTGGATGAAGATGATGTGCTGGTCGGTCCGAACTGGAACGCCGATCTGGAAGGTCAGGAGCTCGAACCCATCGAGCTGGCCAAGGCACTGGTTGAACTGGACGCCTGAAAGCGCCTTCACTGATGCTCTGAACCCAGAGAACATCAAGCAAGAGACCGGTATCCGTGAGGATACCGGTCTTTTTTATGATCGAGTGGTCAGATTGATGAGTTAAAAACCGATTTGCCTTTGCACCCGCCTGGGGGATGGTCCATCATCAACCTTTTGCCAAGTAGGGGGCGCCATGTTTGTATTCGACGTAACAGGAGCTGCGGGCGAGAAGGCCAGCATGCGGGTGCAGGCGCTGGATTGGGCGCAAGCGGGCCCCGTTACGTTCCAGTGTGACGATGATCAGCTGGCGGTCGTGCTCCTGACGGGTTGCCGTTGCGATGCGGTGGGTTTTTTCAATTTGCTGGCAGGGAGCAAGCCGCTCTATATCGAACAGTGGCTCAGCTATCTGCAGGAGAGTGGCCGCATTGGCAAATGGACCCATCATACCGAGAGTCCCGCCGATGGGGATTATCTGGCCAGAGCAGGTCTGGAGCATGATGAACTCAATACCCTGCTTGGCCAGGTCTATCAGGTCGCGGGGTTCAATCGCCTGCAGATCAATCGTTACCTCAAGAATCGCCACAACCCCACCACGCTGGCAACCCGTTACGATCAAAAAGAGCTGGAACGCTATCGCCAGCTCAACGACATCATTCTGACTCTGTTGAAGTTGAAGCATCCTCAGTAAAGAGCCCCAACTGGCTGATATCCGGTCGCAGTGGTTGCGGCCGGGCGATCAGATAGCCCTGCAAGCCATCCACGTACATCCCCTGCAGCAGCTGTTTCTGGCCAAGCTGTTCTACCCCCTCGGCAATGACCTGGCATCCCATCCGGTGTGACACATCGACGATCATTCGCACGAATTGCTGGTTGGTCTGATCCTGCTCCAACCCGGTAATAAGGGCGGGATCGAGCTTGATGTAGTCGGGCTTGAGCTCGCGAAACAGGGTGAAGGATCCGATCCCCTTGCCAAAGTTGGCGATGGCCGAACGGCTACCGTTGCGGCGCAGCAGTTCAAACACCCGCTTGGCGCCGGTCAGGTTGCGCTCCAGATGCTCCTCGTCGAGTTCAAACACCAGATTGGCGCTGGTGTTGGGATCTTTAAGCAGTTGGCGATCAAGCCAGATCAGGAAGGTGCTGTTTTGCAGCAGGTTGGGGGAGAGATTGATCCCCCAACGACTTTGGTTGGAGCCGAAGGCACGGTACTGACGCATGATGTGGGTAATGACCAGCTGTTCCAGTCGCATCACCAGATCCAGCCGCTGTGCCATGGCAAACAGAGTATCGGTGGGCAGGGCTGTACCATCGTTGCCACTGAAGCGGGTGTAGATCTCGTTATAAGCCAGCATGCTGCGGTGCAGGGGCTGGATTGGTTGATAGGTAAAGCCGAGCCGCTCCTGCGCCAGCACTTCGGTGAGCACTTCACGCCAGTGGTGCTGTCCCTGCAGATCGGAGACATTGTCATCCTGCTGGATGGCCCAGCCGTTGATGGTTTCGGTCTGGGCGCGGGCCAATGCCAGATCCGCTCTGGCCAGTACGGCTTCAATTTGCTGTCCACTGCTGAGCTTGGTCAGCCCCGAGTAGGCGGCGCTCTCCAGCTCATGCTGATCCTGATAGTGATCGAAGGCTGCTTTCAGATCCTGTCCCAGCAGATGGGGGGGAATATTGGCTACCGGTTGCACCAGCACGGCGAAATCAGCACCGGAGATGCGATAGACCTGATTGCCCGGAAAGCGGCTTACAACGCGCTTGATCAGCGCCGCCATGTCCTTGATATAGGCATCGCCAGATTGGAAACCACGCTGGGCGTTGATCTTGCCAAGCTCG
Source organism: Aeromonas sp. MdU4 (assembly GCF_041929505.1). Classification (NCBI taxonomy): domain Bacteria; kingdom Pseudomonadati; phylum Pseudomonadota; class Gammaproteobacteria; order Aeromonadales; family Aeromonadaceae; genus Aeromonas; species Aeromonas sp. MdU4. The sequence goes on from NZ_JBHFMW010000031.1 coordinate 54,593, forward strand.
GTCGCACGGATCAGTACCAGGGTGGCGCTCTGGGTATCCTGATCCCGCTGCAGTAATTCAGTCATGTCGCGCCGAAACGCGTGGCGGTTAAGCAGTTGAGTCAGCTCGTCGGTGGTTGCCAGGTTGCTCAGCTCGGTGAGCTGGCGATGGGCGCTCTGTTCGGCACTTTCAAACTGTTCCAGCAGTTGTTGTAGCACCTCCTGGGACGCAGGTTCATCGAGCAGTGTTGGGTCCCGGCTTCTGATCGCCTTGACCCACACCAGTTCCTGATGTTGCTGAATGCCAGCCAGGGTGCGTGTTGCCAGCATCAGCAGCAGGAGCATGCCCAGCAGTGTGGTGGCCAGAATAATGACCAGGGTGAGCGGGGTGCTCTGAAGGGCCAACCAAACTCCTTGCAGGAGCAGCAAGGGTATGCTCACTATGGTGGCGATCAGAAAAAGGGGACGTCCGAGCTTGTGAACCATCTTATCATCCTTGAAGTGGCTGCTTTATGAGGGAATTTTAACCAAGCTGACAGATCAAAGCATGCTATTCCTCGCAACTCGGTTAAAAGGGTCAATTGAGATCGGTTAAATGTGAGTGAAACCACTTTCATGGTCATTGAAACAGGCGAAGATGAGTTGAAAATAGATCAAACAAGGCAGAGGTAAATCATGTTGTTAGAGCCCGAAAATAGTGCCAAAGCACGACAATTACTGAATCAGAGTATGGCACTGGTGCTGGCAGGAGGTCGTGGCAGTCGCTTGAAACAGCTGACTGACAATCGCGCTAAACCTGCTGTCCATTTCGGTGGCAAATTCCGGATCATCGATTTTGTACTCTCCAACTGTATCAACTCGGGGATCCGCCGGGTTGGTGTAGTGACCCAATACAAATCCCACAGTCTGTTGCGCCACTTGCAATCCGGCTGGTCTTTCCTGCGTTATCAGATGAACGAGTTCATCGACTTGTTACCTGCCCAGCAGCGGGTGGATGAAGTGCACTGGTATCGCGGCACCGCTGATGCCGTCTATCAGAACGTCGATATCATCCGTGACTACGGTCCCAAATACATCGTGGTGTTGGCGGGGGATCACATCTACAAGATGGACTATGCCGCCATGCTGCTGGATCACGTGCGTCTGGGCGCCAAGGTGACGGTGGCATGTATCGAGGTGCCGCGGGCCGAGGCATCTGCCTTCGGGGTGATGGATATCGACGAGCAGCGCAAGATCCGCGCTTTCGTTGAGAAACCCGCCAATCCGCCCGCCATGCCAGGTTGTGAGGATCGTTCGCTGGCCTCCATGGGGATCTATATCTTCGAGGCGGAGTATCTCTATAAATTGCTGGAGGAGGACATTCTCAACCAGGACTCCAAGCATGATTTCGGGATGGATCTGATCCCCCGCATCGTGGAGGAGGGGCTGGCGTTTGCGCATCCCTTCAGCATGTCCTGTGTCGGCGCCCGCGAGGGGCAAAAGCCCTACTGGCGTGACGTGGGTACTCTGGACTCCTTCTGGGAAGCGAACATGGATCTCGCCTCTGTGTTGCCCGAGCTCGATATCTACGATCAGAACTGGCCCATCTGGACCAGCCAGACCCTGACACCCCCGGCCAAATTTGTGCAAGACCGCAATGGTCAGCACGGCATGACCATCAACTCTATGTTCTCGGGCGGCTCCATTGTCAGCGGATCGTTCGTGCTCAACTCGGTGCTCTTTACCAATGTGCGGGTGCACTCCTTCTGTACCCTCGATCAGGCCATCATCTTCCCCGGGGTCGAGATCGGTGCGGGCTGCCGTCTGCGCCGGGTGGTGGTGGACAAGGGATGTGTGCTGCCCGATGGACTGGTGGTGGGCGAGAATGCCGATGAGGATAGCCGCCGCTTCTATCGCTCCGAGCAGGGCATTGTGCTGGTGACCAAGGAGATGCTGGACAAGCTGGTTTAACCGGGTCGTGCAACCGTTTTGTTAAATCGTGTTGTTAAATAAAGTACCTTGAAATTGTGTCAGACGCTGTAATGCAAAGGGAGCCAGATTGGCTCCCTTTTTCGTCCTGGTGAATGGCGATTCTTACTCGCTTACTACCGTTTTGGCCGCCATCACCATGGCGGTGCCGTGCTTGCCACCGGCGGCGGTCACCTGCGGTACGCCATCTTCATCGGTGTCGCTGTCGGCCCCTTCGATGATGTTCTCGCCGGAGTCGCCGATCCACTCGGCCATCTGCATGCCGCCATTGACGGTGCCACGGAACCAGCTGACGTACTGACCGGTCAGTTTGGCCAGCTCCAGCTCGGGTGCTTTTTCGGCCCCTTCGTTGCGCAGGTTCAACATGGCTGAGCGCAGGGCACCGGAGATGGCAGCCTGGGTCCATGGGGTGTATTCACCCTGTTTACCCGCCAGCCAGGTGCCCGCCTTGGCATTGAAGTAGGCCTTGTCGGCGGCGATGAACAGCTCGCGGGCAGCGGTGCGGTACTTGGTATCCGAGGTGGCGAGGAACGCAGCGGTCAGACCGCGGATAGCGGCAAACTGCGCATCGATGGACTGGCCTGCATCGAGTTTACCGCCCAATGTGACACCATCATGTACCAGACCATTTTTGCCCTTGAGAGTGGCAAGGATGAAATCGGCCTGTTTGCGGATCAGTTCCAGCGCCTGCTGACCTTGCTTGGTCTTGAGGTTCAGCTCGCCGTTGTCGCCAGCCGCGTAGCCCACCGGCAGCGCATCCTGAGCGCGCTGGAAGATCTGCAGGGCGACCAGTGCGTAAGCTGCGTCAAAGGTAGTGACGTGCTTGCTCTGTTTACCCGCCTGCCAGCTGTCCACCAGAGTGCCCGCTTTGGCATCAAAGTGCAGAGCAGCCAGGTTCTTGAAGGTGAGGTTGGAGAGATTGATCGCCAGCGAGAAGGCATCGCTGCCTGCTACTGCCTTGCCCAGATCATTGCTCTGGTTGGCCTTCGGTGCAGCGGCAAACGGCTCGCCATCAAACACGGCGTGGAAGGCCGGATTCTGGTTGGTGTTGGCTGTGCGTTGATCGCTGAAGGCGTAGAACTCGGAGAGCGGCCACAGCATCATCCAGGCATCGCGCAGCTGGGCTGAGCTATCCACAACGTCGAGCTTGCCGATGGCGCCCGCATCATTGTTGCGAGTCTCGGTCACTTTCACCTGATGGGGGAAGTAGATGACGCCCTTGGCCGGATCATACTGCGGGGTGATCTTGGTGCCCAGCTGTTTGCCATTAAAGCCGAGCTGGTTTTGCATGATAGTGAGCTTGTCGATGGATTGTTCGGTCAGCATCATGCCGTTGAAACCGTCGGCGGCAGAGACGCCGAGCTTGTGTTGGCCATCCTGATCCATGGTGGCGGAGGCGGCTTCAACCTCTTCATCGGTCTCGGCCACGTGCATGCCGCCGAGGAAGTCCTGAGACCACATCACCTCTTTGAGCAGGATGCCACCCACGGCCGCGGGTACCAGCAGACTGTCACTGCTGCTCCAGCGCAGGGTCGTGTAGTCCCGGAAATAGGCCGGTATCTGGGTCTTGACGGTTTTCTCGACGCCTTTGGCCGTCTTGATGGTGATCTGGTCGCCATTGACCGGGGTGGCGTTCACCGCTTGGGCAAACTCCGGATTAGCGGAGGCGTAGGGCAGTGAGAGGGGATACATGCCTTGCGGGATCTCGTCAGCCGGGAAGCCGACCGCATCGGCCATGGCCATCACCCGTTTGCCGAGATCGGCCATGGTGCCACCACGGGCCAGGTTTTGTGGCCCGTTCACCAGATGGGGGCCCATACCGGACTGATAGTTGAGGGCGTACATCGCCTCTTCGGAGTATTCGTAGGATTCGATGCCGGCAGCAAAGTCGAACGGGGTTGGCTCATCGGCACGGTTGGCATCCAGTACATCCAGATCCAGCCCCAGCGCTTCGGCCAGCGGTTCACCGGAGAGTTCGAATTCGGTATAGGCCAGCATGTTGGCGGCGGTATTGAATGTTTTGTCTTCGACTTTGACGGCAGCGTGTGCGACGCCGCTGATCAGTGCGCAGGCGATCGCCTGAACCAGTACGGTTTTTCTCATGTCCCTTCTCACCATTGGTTTTATTATTGACGCTTCTCATGATGAATCTAAATGAGAATGGTGTGCATTATGCTGTGTTAAAGGGAACTTGAGAAGTAAAAACCGCCCTGCTCGGCAGCACGTTAAACCAGAAGTGTGCTGTCGAAGAGGACGGTTATCTATTGATCGTGATGAAAGTGCCTGTGTGGCGTGGTCAGAGCACCTTGAACGGGATGACCAGACGGCCCGGCTCTACCTTGAGTGCTTCGACCTTATCCTTGATCCTGGCTTCATTCTTGCGGCTGCTATCGAGGCGATAAACCGGCGTTTGCGACAGGAACAGGGATAGTGACTGATTGAAGGTGGGCAGAATGGGGGCCAGTGCCGCACCGATATTGGCAGGTTCGGTTTTTACCGAGACCAGCTCAAGATCGCGCAGATAGATAGCACCCTGATCGGCCACATAGTCCGGGCGGGCGCTGAGGGCAAAACGGATCTTCATCTGCTGGCTGCCAAGGGGACTGCTTACTTGCAGATCGCCGGCAGCATCCAGCTCGATGCGATCCGGTTGTTTGCGGCCGATGCGGCTCTGCATCTCGTCCAGACGGATCTTGCTCGACATGATACCGGGGATCCCCAGCTGTTTTTCAAAAGAGACCTGATCTTTGAGGTACTGGTTTATTTCGGCTTCGCTGACGTTGTATTGGGTCAGGGAGCAGGCCGCCAGCAACAGGGCGAGGGGGAGTAACAACAGCTGTTTCAGCATGAGAGGTTCCGGTTGGTCAACATAATAGGGCGTATCTTACGCGATAACCCGCTCCGGGCGGGAGTCTGATGACCCGGTTGTTGTGATGGGCACCTCTCTGGTTGTCTTTTGCCTGTGACGGGGTTCATCATCGAGCATCCGGTTCGGGTCTATGAGGAGATGTGATGGGCAGTCTGACGAGATATGGCTACAGGTGGCTGCTGTGGCTTTGCTGCATGGGGATATGGAGCTCACCTTCTTGGGCCGATGTGAAGGTGATCCCGGTATTTGAAGCGCAGGCCGCGGTACAGACCCTCAAGGAGCTCTACCCCCGGCTCAGGGTGAGTGCCATGGGCAACCAGCTGGTGCTGAGCGGGACGCCAGCCCAGCTGCAGGAAGCCGAAGCGACGTTGGCGCAGATCAACCAGCCACCGCAAAGCCTGCTTATCGAGTGGCGGGTCGATGGGCTCTCCAGTGGTGAACAGCTGGGTGGCTCAGTGAGTCGTGACGAGGCCAAACGGCAGTGGCTGCTCGATGGTAATGCCCAGCAGTATCAGCGTAGCCAGAACGACAGCTGGCAGGTGCGTGGGCTTTCGGGTCGCCCCGTGTTGCTGCAAATGGGCTCCTATCAGCCGGTCACCTTCTATCAATGGAACGGGGGGGCCGTGGTGGGGATGATGCCGCTGGTGAACGGCCTCTATGCCACGGCCACATTGATTGGCGATCGGGTGCAGATTGCGCTGAGCAGCGAACAGGCGAGGCTGGATCAGGGCACCATCAATCGTGGGCAGAGTGCCACCGAGGTGAGCGGAGCCCCGGGCCAGTGGCTGACGGTTGGGGAGCTCTCGACCAGTTCTGCGGATCAGGGGAGCAGCCTCGGCACCCAGCTACAGGGAGGGCGAGGCAGCCAGAGCGAGCGCCAGACCCTGCAGATCCGGGTTACTCGTCAATAGGTGTCAGCCCCGTCAGTGGGGCTGATCTGCGGCATATTCCCGTAGCTGGCGGCTGCGCAGCAGATACCAGAGTGTCCAGAGGCTGGCGACCAGCACCAGTGCGGTGGGCCAGCTGAACGACCACTTCTGCAAGTTGAGGCTGTGCAGTTGCATCAGCAAGCCACTGACGGCAGAGCAGAGCAGCAGCAGCGGGCTGTGGCGCCGGAGTTTGGCGCGAATGCCGTGGGTCTGCTGATAGGTGCCGCCACAGGCGAGCAGCGCCAGCATGGCGGGCACGTCGGTCAGCAGGCTGATATAGAGAGTGATCTTGTCTGGATAGAAGAGGGTCAGGATCTCGCTGCCGCTCTCGCGGGTTACCCCTGCCATCAGAAACAGCCAGACCGAGCGGGTCAGTAGCAGGGCGATGGGCCAGAACCAGAGAGGGGGACGAAGCTGGCCGTGATCGTCATAGCGGTGTTCGGGGTAGAGGGTCATGGTTGCCCGATATCCATTCATAGAGTGCAAGTGATAGAAGGGATATGGGGTAGGGGGCGACCCTTTGCAAGGCGTCGGGAGTAGCGCGAATTAATCGGGGGGCCGTGCCCCCCAATCCGTTTCTTCAGATATCGCAGTGCGCGTCGGCGGCGTTACAGCCAGCCCTTGCGCTTGAAGAAGAGGCCGGTACCGAGCGATGACATCACCATCAGCACCAGCGACATGGGATAACCATATTCCCAGGCGAGCTCCGGCATGCGGCCGAAGTTCATGCCGTAGATACTGGCAATCAGGGTCGGCGGCAGGAAGATCACAGCGGCTACCGAGAAGATCTTGATCACCTTGTTCTGCTCCAGATTGGTCACCCCCATGGAGGCCTCCAGCTGGAAGTTGATCTTGTCGAACAGGAACTGGGTGTGGGGCAAGAGAGATTCCACGTCGTGCAGCATCTCGTCGATCCACTTGTTCTGCTCAAGGCTCATGCGCTGGCGCAGGCTGCGCTTGAGGAAGCGTAAGGCGCGACGGGTATCGTGCAGGGAGAGACGGATCTGGCCGTTGGCCTCTTCCTGAGCCATCAACTCCTTGAGCATGGGGTTGATCTGATCCGGTTCGAAGATCTGATCGGCGGTGTTTTCCAAGGTCTTGTAACCATCTTCGATAAGATCGGAGAGGTACTCTACCTTGAGGTTTTGCACCTCCAGCAGGATATCGAGGGCATCCTCCACTTCCAGCCGATCTTGGCGCATGTAGTGGCGCAGCAGGCGTACCAGCCCGATGTCATCTTCGCGAATGCTGATCAGCAGGTTGTTGCGCAGGGTAAAGGAGACGTGGACACCCTTGGTGTCACGACCGATCCGCTGGGGAAACAGGGAGTGAATGTGCAGACCATCGGTATCCCAGTAGAAACGGGCGGATGCTTCGATGTCGTCGAGCTCTTCCTTGTCGGGAACCTCTTCCAGGAACAGGCCCGTCAACCATTCTCGCTCTGCCGTGTCCGGCTTGTAGGCATCCAGCCAGACCGTGTTGTCAGGTACTATGTCGTCAGGCCCGAGCGTGACTATGTCCAGCACCTTGTTATTGAGAATGTAGGCGGTGATCATCTGTCCCCCCTTAAAAAGTCATGGGTAATCAGGGATGGTTGCACAGGTCATGCGGCCTTAGATCGCTGCAGAAGGCGATCCCGTGGATAAGCAGATCGGGCCGATGGAAAACCTGAATGCGGCGAACTATACAGGGGCGGGCCGCGCTTGTCAGGGGCTATTCATCAGGGATCCAGCTTGTTTGTTCAAAAAAACATCGAGGTCGGATCACCTGAGCGGCCGTGCGGGGTAGAACCTGCCTCTGGCTGGGGAGAGGGATAGCCGAGACGGCCTTTTGCTATCGTACCGTTTCATCACATATTCGGATAGTTGGGCCCGGATCCTCCTTGTGGCGGTGTCCAGACGACATTTGGGGTGAGCATCCTTGATATCACCGTATCTGGTATCGCCGTACTTCATTACATATTGGGATAGTTCGGCCCCGAGCCCCCTTGCGGTGGGGTCCAAATGATGTTTTGGCTGGGATCCTTGATATCGCAAGTCTTGCAATGAATGCAGTTGGCGGCGTTGATCTGCAGCTTGGCCGCTCCCTCCATTTCCAGCACTTCAAACACCCCTGCCGGGCAGTAGCGCTGGGCGGGTTCCCCCCAGGTCGGCAGATTGACCTTAACCGGGATTTGCTCATCTTGCAGCTTGAGATGGCAGGGCTGATCCTCGTCGTGACTGGTGTTGGCGAGATATACGGAAGAGAGTTTGTCGAAGCTCAGCTTGCCATCGGGTTTGGGGTAATGGATGGGCTCGCAGCGGCTGGCCATGCGCAGCTGGCGGTAATCTGGCTCCTTATCGATAAGTTTGAAGGGCGAGTTCGCGCCAAACAGCCGCTGCTCCAGCCAGTTGAAGGCACCGCCCAACCAGGGACCATAGCGGTGAAGAGCCGCGCCAAAGTTGCGTGCCGCCTTGAGCTCGCGGGCGAGCCAGCTCTGTTGCAGCTCGTCGCCATAGTGGGCCAGATCCCGTCCTCCCTCATCGCCACCTCGCAGCGCCATCGCGACGGTTTTTGCCGCCAGCATTCCCGATTTCATGGCGGAATGGATCCCCTTGATGCGGGAAAAGTCGAGAGTACCTGCATTGCAGCCGATCAGCAGGCCGCCGGGGAAGTGCATGCGGGGCAGGGAGTGCCAACCCCCCTTGGTGATGGCGCGTGCGCCATAGCTGATGCGCTCACCCCCTTGCAGCAGGTCGGCTATGAGAGGGTGATGCTTGAGACGCTGGAATTCGTCAAACGGGCTGAGCCAGGGATTCTGGTAGTTGAGATCGACGATCAGCCCAACTGCGACCTGATCTCCCTCCATTTGATAGAGATAGAAACCGCCGTGACTGTGGTTTTCTCCCTCCTTGCCAAGAGGCCAGCCACTGCCATGGAGTACCTGTCCCGCTTTGCCCTGACCTGCTGGTAGTTGCCACAGCTCTTTGAAACCGATGGCGTAGTGTTGGGGTTGGGAGGGGTTTTCCAGATTGAACTCGGTGATGAGCTGTTTGCCCAGATGGCCGCGGGCGCCCTCGGCAAAGAGGGTATAGCGGCCATAAAGCGCCATGCCGGGAACATGATCAGATTTTGGATTGCCCGCGCGATCAAGTCCCAAATCGCCGGTGATCACCCCCTTGACCCGTCCCGCTTCCATGATAAGGTCGCTTGCGGTAAACCCCGGGTATATTTCGACTCCCAGCTGCTCCGCCTGCTGGCCAAGCCAGCGGCACAGGTTGCCGAGGCTGACGATGTGACAGCCTTCATTGTGCATCCGTGGTGGCACGGCCCAGCTTGGCAGCTGTAGGGAGCGCTCCTCGCTTTGCAGCAAATGTACCTGATCGTCGCTGACCGCTACCCCGAGTGGTGCCTGCTGCCAGCTTTGTGGCAGCAGCTCCTTGAGGGCAACGGGGTCGAGCAGAGCGCCGGAGAGCAGATGGGCGCCAATTTCGGCCCCCTTTTCCAGCAGGCAGACCGAGAGGTTGGCATCCTGCTGTTTCAACGCGATGGCGGCGCTGAGCCCCGCTGGGCCGCCACCCACGATGACGACATCAAATTCCATTGCTTCCCGTTCCATCTTGCCTCTGCGCTCTGGTTGGCCTAGGGTAATGCTGGTAGTTTACGTAAACGTAAAGTAGTTGTAAGCAAAACTGAGCAAGAAAAAGAAAAAAATCAGGCAAGGGCGTACTGCAAAAAACGCAGAGGCAAACGAATGAATTCAATCCAAAGATACGAGGCATGACCCCATGAAGCTGCTGGTCGCAATCAAACGGGTAGTGGATTACAACGTCAAGATCCGGGTCAGGGCGGATGGCTCCGATGTGGAGCTGGCCAATGTGAAGATGGGGATCAACCCCTTTTGTGAAATCGCGGTGGAAGAGGGGGTCAGGCTGCGTGAGGCCGGTATCGCCAGCGAGCTAGTGGTGGTGACCTTTGGCCCGGACGCGAGCGCCGAGCAACTGCGCCATGCGCTGGCGCTGGGAGCGGATCGGGCTCGCCACTATGTGACAGACGAGACGCTGGCGCCACTGACGGTTGCACGCGCTTTGCAAAAAGTGTGTGAGCTGGAGCAGCCGGATCTGGTGCTACTTGGCAAGCAGTCCATCGACTCGGACAATGGTCAGGTGGCCCAGATGCTGGCCGCTCTGACCGACTGGCCGTTGGCTACCTGCGCTTCAGCCATCAGGCTGGAAGGTGAAGAATTGCTGGTGACTCGCGAAATCGATGGCGGTCTCGAAACCCTCGCCATGCCGTTGCCTGCGGTGGTGAGCGCCGATCTGCGTTTGAATGAACCGCGCTTTGCTTCGTTGCCCAACATCATGAAGGCCAAGCGCAAGCCGCTTGATAGCGCCCCGTTCTCGACACTCGCCGTTGAGGTGGCCAATCAGACCCGCTTGCTAGGGGTGATGGCACCGCCAGCCCGCAGCGCCGGGATCAAGGTGGGCTCGGTGGACGAGCTGGTGGACAAACTCAAACACGAAGCGAAGGTGCTGCCATGAGCGTGCTGATCATTGCCGAACATCATCAGGGCCATCTGGCCGACAACGTGGCACAACTGGTCACCGCCGCCGGATCCATCGGCGGTCAAGTTGACCTGCTGTTACTGGGTCAGGGGCTGACCGAGGCGGGTGAACAGGCGGCAGCTCTCGGCGGCGTCGACAAGGTGTTGCTTGCCGAACATCCCCGCTTGGCCGACGGGCTGCTGGATGGGGTGGACAAGCTGCTGGCCACCTGGTGTCAGGGTTACAGCCACTGCCTGATGGCGGCGAGTACCATGGGCAAGGCGCTGCTGCCACAAGTAGCGGCTCGGCTCGGGGTGGAGATGCTCTCCGAGGTGACGGCTATCGAGAGTAGCGACACCTTCCTGCGCCCCATCTATGCGGGCAATGCCATTGCCAGAGTGGCATGCTCGGCGCCCGTCAAAGTGATGACGGTGCGGGCCACCGCGTTTGCCAAGGCGGCGACGGGCGGGCAGGCTCTCATCGAACGCTTGGCCGTGCCCGAATTCGCTGGCCGTACCCGGCTGGTGGAGCGCCGCGCGGTGCGCTCCAGCAGGCCCGAACTGACCGCCGCCCGGGTGGTGGTCTCCGGTGGTCGGGCACTGGGCTCCAAGGCGCAGTTTGCCCTGATTGAGGCGCTGGCTGACAAGCTGGGCGGTGCGGTCGGTGCATCACGTGCTGCCGTTGATGCGGGATACGTCGCCAACGATCTGCAGGTCGGCCAGACCGGCAAGGTGGTTGCGCCCGAGCTCTATATCGCGGTCGGTATCTCGGGGGCCATCCAGCATCTGGCGGGGATGAAGGAGGCGAAGGTGATCGTGGCCATTAACAAAGACAGTGAGGCCCCCATCTTTCAGGTGGCCGACTACGGTCTGGTGGGCGATCTCTTCACCCTGCTGCCGGAACTCACCGCCAAGGTATAAATTTGTCAGAAAGAGGGGGGACTATCCGTTTCTGCGGCATCTTGGCCATTTCTGCGCATGTTCTCTGCAAGCCCTGACCCGTTCAGGGCTTTTTCTACTGAAAAGGGGATCAAGATTGACGGTAAAAGGTTGAGCCAGCTCCCGAAAAGCCTTTGATCCGCTGGCTGCTCTTGTGTAAAACCTGACAAGTCATCGATCACTCTCATCCACTCACGGAAAGCGTCATGAGCAAACAGGTTTACAACTTCTGCGCCGGCCCCGCCATGTTGCCGGTCGAAGTCATGGAGCGCGCCCAGCGCGAATTTTGTAATTTTCAGGGGCTGGGAGCCTCCGTCATGGAGCTTTCCCATCGCGGTAAGCCCTACATGGCGGTTGCCGAGAAGGCCGAAGCCGATCTGCGCGAGTTGCTGGCGGTGCCGGACAACTACAAGGTGCTCTTCATGCACGGTGGTGGTCGTGGCCAGTTCTCAGCGGTGCCCATGAATCTGCTGGGCGGTGCCAACAAGAAGGCGGATTTCTTGCTGACTGGCGTCTGGTCCCAGAGTGCGGTGGATGAAGCCAAAAAGTATGGCGATATCCAGACTTGGCAAGGGGTTGCCAAAAACGAGCAGGGGATTACGCACCTGTTGCCGACACCGGCATTTCGTTCAGATGCTGCCTATATGCACTACTGCCCGAACGAGACCATTGAAGGGATCGAGATGTTCGATATTCCTGCTACTGGTAATGTACCTCTGGTGGCGGATCTCTCCTCAACCATCCTCTCTCGTCCCATCGACGTGAGCCGTTTTGGCATCATCTATGCCGGTGCCCAGAAGAATATTGGCCCATCCGGGCTCGCCATCGCCATTGTGCGCGATGACTTGCTGGATCAGGCCAGAGCCGATGTGCCCTCGATTTTTGATTACAAGCTCACAGCCAAGAACGACTCTATGTTCAACACTCCCCCCACTTACGCTTGGTATCTGGCAGGTCTGGTGTTCGAGTGGCTGAAAGAACAGGGAGGCCTTGCGGCGATGGAAGCGCGCAACAAGGAGAAGGCCGACTTCCTTTACGACTATCTCGATCAATCGAGCTTCTACGGCAATCAGGTGGATGTCAGCTGCCGTTCGCGGATGAATATCCCGTTCCAGCTGAAAAACGCCGAGCTGGACAAGCAGTTCCTGGCCGAGTCGGAAGCGGCTGGCCTGCTGGCGCTCAAAGGGCACCGTATTGTCGGCGGCATGCGTGCCAGTGTTTATAACGCCATGCCGCTGGAGGGTGTGAAGGCCTTGGTGAGCTTTATGGATGGCTTTGCCAAGCGTCACGGCTGATCCGGCCTGCAGTTAATCCTGACGCCGGGCTTGCCCGGCGTCTTTTTTTCAACAATGACTGAATCTTAGCGTGCAGCCCCGTTTTTCCCCTGCCGCTGCCCTTGCCGAGCGGGACGCAGGCTGTTAACGTCCGGACAGGCGTTTATTTTGAGATAGCACAGGAAGTCTATGAATTCGTTGCGTTTGGAACCTATTTCTCGTGTGGCCGGTGAGGTCAATCTGCCCGGCTCCAAGAGTGTCTCTAATCGGGCACTGCTGCTGGCAGCGCTGGCTCGTGGCACCACCCGGCTCACCAACCTGCTCGACAGCGATGACATTCGTCATATGCTGGCGGCGCTGACCCAGCTCGGGGTCAAGTACAAGCTCTCTGCCGACAAGACCGAGTGCACCGTGCACGGTCTGGGCCGCAGCTTTGCGGTGAAAGAGCCGATCAATTTGTTCCTCGGCAATGCCGGTACCGCCATGCGCCCGCTTTGCGCCGCGCTGTGTCTTGGTTCCGGCGAATATACCCTAGGTGGCGAGCCGCGCATGGAAGAGCGCCCCATCGGCCATCTGGTGGATGCCCTGCGTGAAGCGGGTGCTCATATCCAGTACCTGAAAAAAGACGGGTTTCCGCCGCTGGTGGTGGACGCCAAGGGGCTGTGGGGTGGCGATGTCCATGTCGATGGTTCCGTTTCCAGCCAGTTCCTGACTGCGTTTTTGATGGCAGCCCCGATGGCGGCCGGTGATACCCGGATCCACATCAAGGGGGAGCTGGTTTCCAAGCCCTACATCGACATCACTCTGCACATCATGAAGCAGTTCGGGGTGGTCATTGAGCACGACAACTACAAGCTGTTCTACATAAAGGGTAACCAGACCTACATCAGCCCGGGTGACTTTCTGGTGGAAGGTGATGCCTCCAGCGCCTCCTACTTCCTCGCGGCTGGCGCCATCAAGGGCAAGGTGCGGGTCACCGGTATCGGCAAGCACAGCATTCAGGGCGATATCCATTTCGCCGACGTACTGGAGAAGATGGGGGCGCGCATCACCTGGGGCGATGACTTCATTGAGGCGGAGCAGGCGCCGTTGCACGGCATCGATATGGACATGAACCATATTCCCGATGCGGCCATGACCATCGCGGTTGCGGCGCTGTTTGCCGAGGGGCCGACCTCCATTCGCAATATCTACAACTGGCGGGTGAAGGAGACCGATCGTCTGCATGCCATGGCGACTGAGCTGCGCAAGCTGGGCGTCGAGGTGGAGGAGGGGCGTGACTTCATTACCGTGACCCCGCCGACGCAGCTCAAGCACGCCGAGATCGATACCTATAACGATCACCGGATCGCCATGTGCTTCTCGCTGGTGGCATTGTCGAATACCCCGGTCACCATCAATGACCCCAAGTGCACGTCGAAGACTTTCCCGGATTACTTCGACAAGCTTGCCAGTATCAGCCAGCGTGGCTGATCACTGACAAACTCGTCATCACCGACGCTTCGGGCCCGCGCTGAGCGGGCCTTTTTACCTTCCTCACGTGCATCGGCAACTTGCCTAGCATCATTTCAATAACTTGCAAGATTGATCATGAAAATAGTTTTGCGATTGCTGTAATTTCCTATTTACACATTCTCTGCCGCGGGCTATGTTGAGATTTCTTAATCGCAGTTATCTAGCAGGAAGCCTTGTCATGCAGCATCAAACCGACGACGTTCGTATCAGTGAAATCAAAGAGTTATTACCCCCGGTTGCGGTGCTTGAGAAGTTTCCGGCTACCGAGACCGCCTCATCGACCGTGTTTGAATCCCGTCATGCTATCCATCGCATTTTGAACGGTGAAGATGAGCGTCTGCTGGTGGTCATTGGCCCTTGTTCCATTCACGATCCGGTGGCTGCACTGGAATATGGCAAGCGCCTCAAGGCCTTGCGCGACGAGCTGAAAGGTCAGCTGGAGATCGTGATGCGGGTCTACTTTGAAAAACCGCGCACCACGGTGGGCTGGAAAGGTCTGATCAACGATCCGTACCTCGATAACAGCTGCCAGATCAACGACGGTCTGCGCATTGGTCGCAAGCTGCTGCTGGATCTCAACGACATGGGGCTGCCGACCGCCTCCGAGTTTCTCGACATGATCACCCCGCAATATGTGGCGGACTTGATGAGCTGGGGGGCTATCGGTGCCCGTACCACCGAATCCCAGGTACACCGCGAGCTGGCCTCCGGTCTCTCCTGCCCGGTTGGCTTCAAGAACGGCACTGATGGCACCATCAAGGTCGCCATTGATGCCATCGGTGCTGCCAGTGCGCCGCACCATTTCCTGTCAGTTACCAAATACGGTCACTCCGCTATCGTGGCGACCCGTGGTAACCCGGATTGTCACATCATTCTGCGCGGTGGCCGTGAGCCGAACTACAGCGCAGCCCATGTCAGCGAGGTGGTGAAGGGGCTGGAGAAGGCCGGCCTGCCGCAAAAGGTGATGATCGATTTCAGCCATGCCAACAGCAGCAAGCAGTACAAGAACCAGATGGTGGTGGCCGAGGATGTGGCCGATCAACTGCGTGCGGGCAGCAAGGCGGTGTTTGGCGTGATGGTGGAGAGTCATCTGGTGGAAGGGCGCCAGGATCTGGTAGAGGGGAGTGAACTCACCGTTGGCCAGAGTATTACCGATGCCTGTATCGGTTGGGCCGATACTGAAGTGCTGCTGCGCAATCTGGCAGATGCAGTGGCAACCCGCAACGTCCGTTAAGTTATAAGGTGTATCCCGGCTGCGCTGTCGATAGGCAATACGTAGCTGGCGCAGCAACGCTGTCGTTCAGTCAAATCGAATGCTAAAAGCAGAAGCGCGACCCTCGGGTCGCGCTTTTTTCGTTGGTGAGGTTGATTACCAGCGGTAGGTTTTCAGCAGCGCTTCCAGTTTCTGGCACTGCTCGACGAGTTGGATGCTGGCGAGGTTGGCGTCATGCGCCTGACCCAGGGTGTCGTTGGAGGTGTTGCGGATCTGGTTTACCGAGCTGTCCACCTCGTTACAGACTCTATCCTGTTCTTCCGCTGACTGGGCCATCTGGGCGTTGAGATCGTTGATCCGGGCTATGCGTTCAATGATGTTCTGCATGGCAGCCAAGGTTGCCTCGGTCTTGCTGATGCTCTCGTCCGCCTTGGTTTTAGCATCCCCGATCACCATAACGGCGCTTTGGGCCTCTTTTTGCAGCGCGGCAATCATCTGGGAGATCTCCTCACTGGCTGCGCGACTGCGGTTGGAGAGGGCGCGCACCTCGTCGGCCACGACGGCAAAACCGCGTCCCTGTTCGCCGGCTCTCGCTGCTTCAATGGCGGCGTTGAGTGCCAGCAGATTGGTCTGATCAGCGATCCCCTTGATCACCTCCAGCACCCCATCCACGGCGAGGCAGCGGTTATCTAGTTGCTGGATCACTTGATCCACCCGATCAATTTCTGCCGACATTTCACCCATGTCGGTGATGGAGTGTTGGGCGAGGCGGCTGGTATTGGCTGCGTCCTGATTGGTGAGGGCGGATAGCTCGGCACTGTGACGGGCATGCTCGCGCACTTCGTGAGAGCTGGCCGCCAGTTCACTGACCGCTGCTGCTACCTGGGTGGTCATTCCCTCCTGCTGACGGGCCGAGTTTTCGGTCTGGGTCGCGACTTGGCGGATCTGGCTCGACTCCTGATAGAGCTGATGAGTCGCTCCTTCTACCTCCTGCAAGCTATGGCGGAACCCCTGTACCATGTCATTGACGGCGCGGGTCATCTGGCCGAGTTCATCCTGACTGTTGTTGACGAGCGGGAGGGCGAGGTTGCGCTCTTTAGCCATCTGGATCATGGCGAGCTGCAACTGGCGGAGTGGGCGTTTTACGTAGCGTTGCAATACCCACCAGAGCAGACCAAACCCCAGACTGAAGACGGCAGCCAGACTGCCACTCAAAATGAAATTGTTGTGGCGGATCTCGTCGAAGGTATGGTTGAGGTCATAGCTGATCCGGACTGCCCCCATGACGGTGCCTTCATTTACCTGATGGCAACTGGTGCACTGGGTGCCACGATACTCTTTGTAGGCTTTGAACGGCTTGATGAGGGTGAGCTGGCTACCATGCTGCTCGAAAATGAGCTCTCCTTTCGTAATAGCACGTTCATCAAGTGCATCTTGAGCTTGCTGATCCGGGTGACCCGGGCCAAACAGGTTGCTGACGGCTGGGGCGTGGATCAGGCGTGCCTCGACGATCCCGGCTTCGCTCTTGAGCTTGGTTTGCACTATCTGCCGGTTGGCCATGCCGCCGGTCATCATCAGCACGTTGAGTTGGTCCATGTAGGTATTGGCGGCGCTCTCGACTTTTTCGCCTGCCAGCCGGATCGCGAGGTCCCGTTGCAGCCAGGCAGAGAGTTCGAAGCTGAGTGCAAAAGTGGTGCCGATGACCAGCGCAAGCGGGAGAAATATTTTCCAGTTCAAGGAGAGGTTATGCATGTTGGGCAAGTTCCAGGCGCTTGTGTTGTTGTGTGATCCCGTATCATCTTGATCGTAGACGAAGAAATGGCGGGAGATAGTTCTCTATCGGCACACCCTAATCGCTCTTGAGTAAATAATCTGTTACTCAAACCGGTAATACCTGTTGTCAGATAGGCTTCTTTGTGGCGTGCCGCTCTCAGGGTTGATCCAGAACAAATCAACTGTAACGATAATGGTTATCATTGCCATTATTTCTTTGGTGGTGACATCCATGAATCTGACCCCTTCAATGACCGGCATTGCCTCGCCGGACCCTCTCAAGTTTGCATTTAGTGCCAAGACGTCGGCTCACGCCAGCAGAGGAGGGATGCGTCCCTTCCCGCTGGATGAGGCCGGTTGGCAGAGTTGGTGGCAGCGAGAGAGTGACGCAGAGGAGCGTGCCCTCTACATCCATATTCCGTTTTGCCGCAAGCGCTGCAGTTTCTGCAACTTCTTTGAAAATGGCGCCAATCCGGCGCGGATCAACCGCTATGTCAACGCCCTCTGTGCATCGCTTGCTCAGGCTGCCGACACCCCGCTGGTGCAGGGCATGCCTTTTTCCGCTGTCTATGTGGGGGGCGGTACGCCGACCGACATGAGTGCCGATGAGTTGGCAATGTTGGCCGCTGTGATCCGCCGTTTCCCGCTGGCGGCCGATGCCGAGGTGACGCTGGAGGGGCGGCTGAACGGCTTTGGTGATGAGAAATGGCAGACGGCACTGGCAGGGGGCTTCAACCGCTTCTCGTTCGGGGTGCAGAGCTTTGATACCGATGTGCGTCAGCAGGCGGCCCGCTTCGATGATAGGGAGACCCTGCTGACCCGCTTAGGCGAGCTGACCCGGGATGATGCGGCGGTGATCGTGGCGGACCTCATCTTCGGCCTGCCCGGCCAGAACGATGCCGTGTGGCAGCAGGATATCTGCGATGTGATGGCGAGCGGGGTGCACGGGGTCGATCTCTACCAGCTGATCGCCATGCAAGGTACCAATCTGGAGCGGGCGCAGGAGCGGGGCACTTTGGGCTGGGTCGCCGACGGTCAGCAGCGCGCGGCCATGTATGCCTATGGCGGTGAGCA
This sequence comes from Aeromonas sp. MdU4, assembly GCF_041929505.1. Lineage (NCBI taxonomy): Bacteria > Pseudomonadati > Pseudomonadota > Gammaproteobacteria > Aeromonadales > Aeromonadaceae > Aeromonas > Aeromonas sp. MdU4. Next base: position 72,647 of record NZ_JBHFMW010000031.1, read on the forward strand.
GCTGGAAGCCCACGGCTGGGAGCGCCTCTCTTGCAGTCACTGGAGACGCAGCCAGGCCGAGCAGAGTCGTTACAACCAGATGGCCAAGCGCGGCGCCGAGATCCTCCCTTTTGGCGCTGGTGCAGGGGGCAGCATTCTTGGTCATGGCTTGATGTATGGCCGGGATCTGGCCCCCTGGCACGATGCACTGGCCAGTGGCAAGCGTGCGCCCGGCATGGTGATGGGGCGCAATCCGAATGCTCGGATGGATGGTCTGCTGCGTGGCGCCCTCGACAGTGGCATGCTGGCGCTGGATCGTCTGCCTGCGCCTTTACTGACCCATCTGATGCCGCTCTTTGCCGCCTGGCAGCTGCACGGGTTGGCCGAGATCAGCCGTGAGCGACTGTTGCTGACTCTGGCCGGGCGCTTCTGGAACGTCAATATGCAGGCTGGCTTGTTCGAGTTCTTGCAGCTCAATCCGCTCGATGGTTCAGCGCAGCCCAGCCATCGCGCCGCAGCGGTGCGTCATTCGCTGGTCTGAGCCTGAGCGGAGCACTTGCGCGGCTCCGTGCGTGCCATTTATAACGAAAAGGGAGCCTTGAAGGCTCCCTCTTTGGGCTTGGCAGATACAGCCGTGCGAGCTTACTCGTCGCTGTTGTCCTGATAGCTGTCGCGCATCGCCTTGGGCAGGCGGCGCATCGGGGTAAAGCCGATATCTTCACCTACCACTTCGCGCTTGCGGGACTTGTTTTGAGGAGACTGGGCAGGCTTCTTGGCGGCATCGCCCTTGGCTTTGCCCTTGCCAGCGGCAGGTTTGCCTTTGGCATTGCTCTTGGCGTTGGCATGGCCGCGCTCACGGGGCGGGTTCTGCACCGGCTTGCTGCCCGGCAGGGTCTGGCGACTCGGCTTGCCGCTTGGCTCGTACCCTTCCAGGATCTCCACGGTCAGGGATTGGCCGATCAGGGCTTCGATGGCTTTGAGCTGACCCAGTTCGTCATGGCTGACCAGCGAGATCGCCTCGCCGCCGCGACCGGCACGGCCGGTACGACCGATACGGTGGATGTAATCCTCTGCCATCTGGGGCAGTTCGAAGTTGATCACGTGGGGCAGCTGATCGATATCGAGCCCGCGAGCGGCGATATCGGTCGCCACCAGCACCCGCACCTCGCCACTGCGAAAATCGGCCAGCGCCCGGTTGCGGGCTCCCTGGCTCTTGTCACCGTGGATCGCCACGGTATTGAGGCCATCTTTTTGCATCTGCTGGGCGAGTCGGTCGGCGATCTGCTTGGTGCGAACAAACACCAGCACCCGCTGCCAGTTGCCACGGCCAATCATGTGGGAGAGTAGCTCGCGGCGGCGTTCCCGATCCACCTGAATGATACGCTGGGTCACCTGCTCGGCGGCGGTGTTGCTCGGGTCCACCTCGATCAGGGTGGGATCGTTGAGCAGATCATCGGCCAGTGCCTTGATCTCGTTGGAGAAGGTGGCGGAGAACAGCAGGGTCTGACGCTCTGCAGGCAGCGCCTTCATGATCCGGCGGATGTCGACGATGAAGCCCATGTCGAGCATGCGATCCGCTTCATCCAGCACCAGCACTTCCAGCTCGCTCAGGGTCAGGGCGCCCTGGGTCAGCAGATCCAGCAGACGGCCCGGGGTGGCGACCAGAATGTCCACTCCCAGCTTGATGGCGTCCAGATTCGGCTTGATGCTGACACCGCCGTAGGCGATCAGCGTCTTGAACGGTAGGTGGTGGGCATACTTGATGATGCTCTCGCCCACCTGTGCCGCCAGTTCGCGGGTCGGGGTCAGTACCAGTGCGCGTACCTGACGACGGCCACGGCCGTGGTTGGCCAGCAGACGCTGCAACATCGGCAGGGTGAAACCGGCCGTTTTGCCTGTGCCTGTCTGAGCGCCGCCGAGCACATCGTGACCCGCCAGAATGGCCGGAATCGCTTGCTGCTGGATGGGGGTTGGCTGTTCGTAACCCAGCTCCTTGACGGCCCGCAGAATATGCGGAGACAGACCCAGTTCGTTGAATGACATGTTCGAGAGAAACTCCTGAGATGAGCCTTTGGCTCAACGGGCAGCCAGCGTCTTGGTGCCAGCCACGGAATGGAAAAGATAGTGGGGCCGTAATATAGCAAAAGTGCGGCCGATGCGCAGTAGCTGTCGCACTGACCGCCATACAATCGTTCAATAGTAATGACGTGAAAAGAGGCTGAAGGTCAGAGCATCTCGCGGATCTGCTCGGTCAGGCTCTCCGGTTTGGTGGTGGGGGCAAACCGGTCTACCACGTTACCGTCACGATCGATCAGGAACTTGGTGAAGTTCCACTTGACGTTTTCCAGCCCCAGCAGACCCGGCTTTTCCTTCTTGAGCCACTGGTAGAAGGGGTGGGCATGTTCGCCGTTGACATCGCACTTGGCCATGATGGGGAAGGTGACCGGATAGTCGAGAGAGCAGAAACGGGCAATCTCGTCCGCATCACCCGGCTCCTGATTGCCGAACTGGTTGCAGGGGAAGCCCAAAATCACCAGCCCCTTTGGGCCGAGTTCGCGATAGAGAGCTTCCAGCCCTTCATATTGGGGGGTAAAGCCACAGCGACTGGCCACATTGACCACCAGCACCACCTTGTCCGTCAGTTGGGTCAGCGGATAGGAGGTACCATCCAGTTGTTGCAAAGTGAGATCGGGCATGGGCATAAGCAGATCCTTTCGTTGATTGTCCGCAAGTGGTTCGGTCGGTAACAGAGACTGGTGCCGGATGAACAGCAATATGACGATATGGCTACGGTATCGGTTGGCTCTTTTTACAGCAAGGTGGTATGAGCTGTTCCCCCCTTGATTGCAGTGGCCATCACACTTTTGACAACCAATACGCCATTTGGCGGAGCGGGATCACAACAGGTGACAAAAAGCGGGGGCGCGGGCGGTAAATCGCGTATTGATGGTGGGACTTCTCAAGAGAAGCAAACCGGTTTGTGACTTGGCCGGTAAGCCGCTACAAAGCGCCCTCTCTCCACTTATTGTGAGCCAATCTTGGATTATCAAGCTGCCATGGATGCCATTTACACCCGGGGATGGGTGATAGTGGACGATTTTTTGACCGCCGCCGAGGTGGATGCCCTCAAAGCCTGCCTGCCGAGCGAGTGGCAACCGGCCGGGATCGGCCGTGACGCCCTGCATCAGGGCAATCCCGATATTCGTCGTGACCAGATCCACTGGCTGGAGCCCTCACTCGGGGCGCCGGTGGCCGACTACCTTGCGCGGATGGAGTCCCTGCGTCTTGCCGCCAACCGGATGTTGATGCTGGGGCTGTTTGACTACGAGGCGCACTTCGCCCGCTATCGCAGCGGCGATTTTTACGCGACCCATCGCGATGCCTTTGCCGGTCGCTCCAACCGCCGCCTGACCTCGGTCTTCTACCTCAACAATGACTGGCAACCGGAAGCTGGTGGGCTGCTGCGCTTCTATGACAACGACGAGCAGTTTCTGATGGATGTCAGCCCCAAGGGGGGACGGCTGGTGCTGTTTCTCTCCGAGGAGTTTCCTCACGAGGTGCTGCCCGCCAACCGCGAGCGCTACAGTATCGCTGGCTGGTTTCGGGTCAATGGCAACGGGATGGGGCGGGTCGATCCCCCGCGCTGAGGGGCAATGTGTCCCGATTTTGACACAGGGGAGACTTTTCACTGCAAGAAGTGGGGTCATGGGTCTCCCATCAGCTGACAAGGGTTGATCTCCCTTGCTACACTGGCGCGCACTTATGTTCGTATCTGGCTTCGTCCGGTTTTTATTGTGGTTGGCTTATCAAATGGTCATGACGAGGCCGCTTTTCCCAAGGGATCACATCTAATGAAGAACATGCATGTCTTGCTGCTGTGCGGCGGCGGTGGCTCCGAGCACGAAGTCTCTCTGCGCAGCGCCAATTTCCTCGAGCAACAACTGGGCCTCCTGCCCGGTGTCGAAGTGACCCGCGTCGAGATGTTCGCCGATCGCTGGCTCAGTGTCGATGGCCGCGAGTGCAAGCTGGGGCTCGACAAGCTGCTCTCGTTTGACAGCGTGGCCCGTCCGGTGGATTACGTGGTGCCCTGCATCCACGGCTACCCGGGTGAGACCGGCGATCTGCAATCCTTCCTCGAACTGGCCGGATTGCCTTATCTCGGTTGCGATGCCGAGGCGAGCAAGATCTGCTTCAACAAGATCAGCACCAAGCTGTGGCTCTCTGCCATCGGCATTCCCAACACCCCTTATCTGTTCCTGACCGAGCAGAATGACGCTGCGCTCACCGAGGCGAAAGCCGCACTGGCCAAGTGGGGCAAGGTCTTTATCAAGGCCGCCTCCCAGGGCTCTTCCGTTGGCTGCTACTCTGCCAGCAACGAAGCGGATCTGGTGAAGGGTATTGCCGATGCCTTCGGTTACTCCGAGCAGGTTTTGATCGAAAAAGCGGTCAAGCCGCGCGAGCTGGAAGTGGCGGTTTACCAGTACGGTGACGAGCTGGTGGCCACTTACCCGGGCGAGATCTGCGTGCCGCAGGACAAGTTCTACACCTATGAAGAGAAGTACAGCAGCGCCAGCCACACCGAGACCAGCCTCAAGGCCCAAGGGCTGACTCAGGCACAGGCCGATGCGATCCACGAGTATGCCCTCAAGGCATTCCGTCAGCTGAAACTGACCCACCTCTCGCGCATCGACTTCTTCCTGACCGAGGAGGGCGAGATCCTGCTGAACGAAATCAACACCTTCCCGGGCATGACCTCCATCTCCATGTTCCCGAAACTGTTGGAGCATCACGGTCACCGCTTCGCTGACTACCTTGAGCAGATCCTGCGCAAGGCCAGCTAAGTGTTCTCTCCCGTTTACGGGAGTGAAGGATGACTCAATAAAAATCCCCGCCAACCGGCGGGGATTTTTTATGTGTCTCTCGCAAGCACGATGAACTTGCCAACGGGATAAACCGGCAGGGAGGGGATGATCCTTCCCCGCCTGTTGTTACCTGAGCGTGTTACTGGCAGGCGTGCCAGCCATTACCGGCGAGCCACCCGAAAGCGCACGCTGCGGGAGTGGCAAGGTGCCAGCTCACCAAACTCACCAGCGGCCAGCTCAAGGGGCAGGGGCTGTTCGTCCATCCGCACCGCTTGCCAGTCGCTCAAGGTGTGCTGGCTTGTCACCTTGCCTCCCTCCAGCACCGCCCGTTCGCTCGGGTTGTAGACCCGGATCACCAGCGCCTCTTCATCTTCGGCCTTTTTCAGGGCGCTCAGCACCGGAGCGGACGGATCCATGGTGAGCAGGCTGAAGTGGAGCGGGGTGGTGAAGTTCGCCTTGTTGAGCTTCATTGCATCGAACGGGATCTTGTTGTAGCAGCGCACCGGAGTGAGGTAGCTGCGCGCCGCCTGCATCACGTTGGCGCTGATGTGATCACCGGCAAACGCCAGCAGGCTGAAACGGCAGCTTAGCTTGCCGCGCACCTGAGAGTCCGGGGTGGGCAGCTTGATGCCGGAGGGGCGACCCGGGCGAAGCAGCAGCTCCTCTTTACCGAGCACGCCGACCCCGCGCAGCAGAGTGAGCGCCAGGGTGTCGCACTGCTCGCCGATCACTTCAAACTCGCGCAGACCGTCGCTCAGCACCGCCAGCCCCTGCTTGCCATCTTGCAGGGCGACGAAGTTCATCAGCTGCCAGACCGGAATGGGTGCCTCTTTCCACCCTTCTGCTTCCCAGTTCGCCATGGCGCTGTCGCGGGTAGGGCGAGTGATGCAGCCAAACTGGTTATCGGAAACCACTGTGTCACTCGGGAAGGGGGTGGGGAGCAGCACCCGAACCCGGTGATCATCGGCCTGATTGTCGAGCTCCAGCTCGATGTCGATGCGTGGGCTCTGGTGCGCCAACGTGATGCGGCAGGTTACATCGAGGTAACCGCTGCACTGGCGGTTGGCCCGCTCGGCGAGGTTGGCAGGCAAGGCCATGCGTAGCGCAAGGGTCGCAATGCTCTGCCACGCTTCATGGGTGACCTCACGGGTCACCGCAAACTCGGTGGAGTAGCGCAGCCACTCGTCCCGCGATGGCGAGTAGTCATACTCGTCGCCATCATCGGAGCCCTCTTCGAGAGTTAGCACCTGATCAAAGGTGGTACCGCGTAGCTTGTCCAGGATCTGCAGGGTGCTGTTGTCATTGAGGGCGATGCGGTAAAAATCGTTCTCCAGCAGCTCGCCGCTGGCCGTCACCGGCTGCTCCAGTCCCGGCTGGTTGCCTTCGATATGGAGAGTGCAGTAACCCATGGCTGGCAGCGGATGGCAGAGCTGGATGTCGTACTCCATAAAGGGGTCGTAGTTGCCGTAGTGCACGATCTGCCTGTCCACCAGACCCGGGTCAATCTCGCGTCTGGCGCGGATGAAGTAGGGGATCGGCTGGCCCGCCTCATCGCGCAGGGCAAAGGATTGGGCGCGAATGCGGATGCTGGTGTTGATCACCTCCTGACGGGGGAAGGGCATCAGGTTGAACAGGCAGAGCTTGTCGGCCACCTGTACTCCGTCTTCACAGAGCGCCACCGGCATGTTGTCGACAATCTTGCGCATGTAGAAGCGGATCAGGTTCTCGGCCATGTCGTCGGCCAGAATGAAGCGGGTCATCACCTCCTGATGCACCTTGTCGCTGCAGCAGCAGCCGATGCTGTCATGGGCGTGGTTCTTCATGATCTCCTTCCACATCTTCTCCAAAAGCCCGTGGTGGTACTCGAAGCCGAGCGCCCAGGCGATGCTCGCCAGCGGCTCGAGGATGTTGACGATCTTGTTCTCGATAGCGGCGTGGGCCAGCTTGATGTCCATCCGGGTGGAGGAGATGGTGCGGTGTACCCGCATGTATTTACCGTCGTTGAACTCCCCCTTGAGGGTGGCCAGTTGGTCGCGGCATCCCTCGATGCGCTCGAAGACCTGTTCGAAGCGGCTCATGTGGAATTCACGCTGGGGGTAGATCTCCCGCAGCTTGTCGATGATGGCGAAGATGTTCTGTTGCAGCGGCATCTGGTCGTGGCCGTTGGGCAGCAGGATATCCTTGGTCACCGAGGCCTTCTCCAGCACCTCGAAGTAGGATTCAAGCCGCTTGCGCAGGCCCGCCTCATCTTCCGGCAGGTACTTGCCGATGGCGTAGCCAAGCGGCAGGACCTGGGCGGTCACCTCGCTGCCATCGTTGCTCTGCCAGAGGAACTCGGTCTTGTCGGTACCGTGGCGCTCGGAGCAGCCGCGCCAGAACATGGCCCGATCGATCCCGAAGCCGTTGAAGATGTGGGGCAGCTGGGAGGACATGCCGAACGAGTCGGGCAGGTAACCGATCTTCATCGGCTCGCCAAGGCTAAGGCAGTCACGCATCCCGTAGAGCAGGTTGCGCAGGATGGACTCGCCGCTCACCTGCATGGTGTCGGTCTGGGTGTACCAGGGGCCGATGATGAGCTTGCCCGCTTCCACCAGTGCCTTCACCCGGGCCCTGTTCTCGGGTTGGATGGCGAAGTAATCCTCCAGCACTGCGGTCTGGCCGTCCAGCACATAAAACTTGTAGTCGGGGTCGGATTCAAGACGCGCCAGGATCTCCGCCATGTTGTTGACCAGCAGGATGCGGGACTCCTCGGTGGTGAAGTACCACTCCCGATCCCAGTGCATGTGCGGTGTGATGTGAACTCGTGAAACTGTCATGACAATGATCCTTTGCTGACGCACGGCGGCTCTTGCCTGCCGTGCGGAAAAATAGTCTGTTGAAAAACCGGTGGTGAAGATGAGCCTTACTCTGTGGCGACCACCTGATAGGTGCCGCGCTGCATGGCGTGACGGCGCCAGCCGATCAGCACCAGAGTGGAGATAAGGGTGCCCACCAGCGCCGCACCGAGCCAGACGGCGGCAGCCATCAGGGCGCCGTGGCCGCCATCGTGGAGCAGGAAGAGGGAGAAGATGCCGGCTCCCGGGGTGGAGAGACCAATCCCCATGGCTCCCACCATAGCGCCGGTGACGACCGAGCCTGCGAGGAAGGAGCCGATCACCCGGATCGGATCTTCGATGGCCATCGGAATGGCACCCTCGGTGATCCCCGCCAGCCCCAGCAGCCAGGTCGATTTACCGGTCTCGATCTCGAAGGTCTGGAACAGGCGTGGCGCCAGCAGGGTGGAGGCGGTGACGGTAAAGGCCGAGACCATCTTGACCGCGCCGAAGATGGCGTAGGGGCCGTAAACCCCGTTGGCCATGGCGCCGAGGCAGAAGGCGTAGGCCGCCTTGTTGACCGGGCCACCCAAGTCAAACGAGCACATAAAGCCGAGCAGGGCGCCGAGTACCAGCGCATTGGTGCCGGAGAGGCCGTTGAGCCACTCGGTGAGGCTATTGTTGAGCCATGCTACCGGCTGGCCGATGACAAACAGCATCAGGCTGCCCGCCACCAGAGTGCCGATCACCGGATAGAGGTAAAAGGTGAGAAAGCCGTTGAAGTTGGGGCCGAGGCGTACATGCTGCTTGACCCAGCGCATCAGGTAACCGGCGATCAGGCCGCCGACCACGCCGCCGAGAAAACCGGAGCCAATCATGTTGGCAGCAAGACCAGCCGCAAAGCCCGGGCCCAGCGCCGGTTTGTCTGCCAGCGAATAGGCGGTATAGGCCGCCAGCACCGGCACCATCAGGGTACCCAGCATGCCGCCGCCAAGTTTTCGGTACATCCAGAGCCAGGAGTTCTCGGTATCAAACAGATGTTGCAGGCCGAAGATCTGGGCCAGCAGCACAGAGACGGCGAGCACGGTACCGCCCGCCACGATCAGCGGCACGGCAAAGGAGATGCCGCTCAGCAGTGCCTGCTTGAGCTCGGTCTTGAGGCTCACCTTTTTGCCGGTCGGCGCGTCGTTCTGACCGGGGTTGGGTTTCGGGGCTGTGCGTCCGGCCTTGGCTGCTTCCAGCGCATCATTCAGGATCCGTTCGGCATGGCGAATGGGCTCGGCCACCGGTGTCTCGATCCGGGGAATGCCTGCAAAACGCTCCTGCTCCTTGATGGCCACCTCGGCGGCGAAGATGCAGGCTACCGCAGCATTGAGCGCCTCTTGCGGCAGGCGGTCCTCGATACCGTTGGCACCCTGCTTCTCGACCAGTACCCGAATGCCCAGCTTGCGCCCCGCTTTTTCCAGATACTCGGCGGCCATATAGGTGTGGGCGATCCCCGCCGGACAGGCGGTGACACAGACCACAGTGGGTTGGTTTGTATCTAACTTGTCTTCTTTTGCTGGTTGCTTGTCGCTATCCCCTTCACCATCGAGCAGCGCCATCAGCTGCTCGGCACTCTGGGCCGCCAGCACCGCCTCGCGGGTATCGTCATCCACCAGCGCCGTGGTGAGGGTGGTGAGCAACTGCATATGAGTAGAGCCCGCCTGATCGGTCGGGATCGCCAGCATGAAGATCAGGTTGACCGGCTCGGGGCCATCGATCCCCTCCCAGCCCAGCTCCTCGCTCAGGGTTGCGACGGCAAAGGCCGCTTCGCGTACTGCATCACACTTGCCGTGGGGCACTGCCAGCCCTTCGCCAAGGGCGGTGGGGCCCTGTGCCTCGCGGGCCATGACTGCGGCCAGAAAGGCGGCCTTGTCGTGCAGCTTGCCCGCCTGATCGAGCCGATCAGCCAGGGCATGAATGGCCGCATCCCGATCGGCAAACCGGGTTTGCAACGTGATGAGATGGGGGCCGGTAAGACTGGTCAGATTCATGATGATCCTCTGTCAGGTTGGCTTGCCAGCAAGCCGTCATGGTGAAAGTGACAGCGATGCTAACAAACCGGCCGACTGATTTTTGTGAGTGGTATCATACAATTCGTTATTTGTATTGTTTTTGTATTGTTTGGTCAAGGTGATTTGTTAGGTCAAATGAGGCTGAGCCGTTTTGTCTGCCGGGCAAGTGGGGTAGAATGGCGCCTCTTCCATTTATCATGGCGCAGAGCCGACGAGGTGGCCTTTCGTGTCGAAAAAACCCATGTATCGCCAGATAGCCGACACCATCCAGCAGTGGATTGCGCAAGGGGAGCTGGCTCCCGGCGATGCCCTGCCCACCGAAGCCGAGCTGCGCGAGCAGTTCGGGGTGAGCCGGGTGACGGTGCGTCAGGCGCTCAAGCAGCTGACCGAACTCAACGTCATCGAGAGCATTCAGGGCAGCGGCAGCTACGTGCGGCAGGAGAAGGTGAACTACGACATCTATCAGCTCACCAGCCTCTATGAGAAGGTGACCGATCCGGCAGCCGAGACCCACAGCGACATTCTCGCCTTCGAGGTGATCAAGGCGAGCAGCGAGCTGGCCGAGCGACTCAATCTGCTGGAAGGGGCAATGGTCTATTACGTCAAGCGGGTGCGCTTTATTCGCCAGATTGCGGTGACGCTGGAGGAGACCTGGATGCCGCTCGCTCTCTTCCCCGATCTCAGCTATGCGGTGATGCAGGGCTCCAAGTACCACTACATCGAGGAGGTAAAGCAGCTGGTGATCGACCGCAGCGAGCAGGAGATCATTCCGGTGCTCCCCTCGGCGCAGGTGGTGGAGGCGCTCGGTATCGATCCCGCCAAACCCATTATCGAGAAGGTCTCCCGCGGTTTCCTGCAAGATGGCACCGTGTTCGAGTTCAGTCGCAACTTCTTCAAGAGCGATGATTACAAGTTCACCCTGGTCGCGCGGCGCGCCAAGGGCTGAGCAGGCGACAGCTCCCGCGATAAAAAAGGCCACCACCGTGTTTGCGGTGGTGGCCTTTTTGTTTGGTTGATTAACGGGCCAACAGCCGGGCTGGATAGCCCGTTGGCTGGTGGTTTGACCCAGCCGATCTACTGCGCGGAGTCTTTGATAATTTCCTCGACCCGCACCTGCAGGCTTCCTTGCGCCAGGGTGGTGACGAGCTGGTCGCCACTGTTGACCTGATCGGCGCGGCTGATCACCTCGCCACGCGCGGTGCGGGTGATGGAGTAGCCGCGACCCAGAGTGGCGAGCGGGCTCACTCCGTCGAGGCGAGCTGTGAGCATGGCGAGGCGGTGACTGGCGAGGTCTTGCCGCTTGGCAATCAGGGCATAGAGCCGCTCCTCGGCCAGCTGGTGGTGGCGCTTGCCAGCAGCCAGCAAGCGCTCCGGGCTCTTGCCTTGCAGGCGCAGCTCAAGGTTGGCGAGGCGCCGCTCTCCCTGATGCAGCCGCTGGCGAAGCAGTTGCTGCAAACGGGCAGAAAGTTCGTCGAGGCGCTGGGATTGCTGTTCCAGCCGCCGTTTCGGATCCTGATGGTCGAGCCGCTTTTGCAGCAGGATGAAATCGTGGCGGGCGGCGGTCTGCTGGCGACTCATCGCCTGCAGCAGTCGCTGCTTGAGGTGAACGAGACGCTGGGCACGGGCGCTCTGATCCGGCGCCACCAGCTCGGCGGCGGCCGACGGGGTAGGGGCGCGCAAGTCGGCGGCAAAGTCGCTGATAGTGACATCCACCTCATGGCCTACTGCGCTCACCACCGGGATGGTGGAGTGGGCAATGGCGCGGGCTACCGCCTCTTCGTTAAAACACCAGAGATCTTCTAGCGAGCCGCCGCCGCGCCCGACGATCAGCACATCCACCTCGGCGCGCTGGTTCGCTTTGGCGATCGCCGCGACGATCTGGCTGATGGCGGCGCTCCCCTGCACCTGGGTCGGATAGATAAACACCGGCAGATCCGGTGCGCGACGTTTAAGCACGGTCAGCATATCGTGCAGGGCGGCGCCGGTGGCGGAGGTGATAAGGCCCACCGCGCGCGGTTCGCGGGGCAGCGGCCGCTTGCGGCTCTCGTCAAACAGCCCCTCGGCCCCGAGGCGGCGCTTGAGCTCTTCAAAACGCAGCGCAAGCACACCGTCGCCTGCGGGCTGCATCGACTCGATGATCAACTGGTAGTCGCCGCGCGGCTCATAGAGGGAGACCCGCGCCTGCACCAGCACCTGCATGCCATCCTGCGGGCGAAACGCCACCCGCCGGTTGTTACCCTTGAACATGGCGCAGCGCACCTGCGCCGACATGTCCTTGAGGGAGAAGTACCAGTGGCCGGAGCTTGGCATCGCCAGATTGGAGAGTTCGCCGGTCAGCCACACCAGCCCCAGATCCTGCTCCAGGATCATGCGCACTGCGCTGTTGAGGCGGGTGACGGTAAAGACCTGCTGCTCGCGGCCGTTCGCCGCACTGGATGGGGTAAATCGGTTCAATGGCGTACCTGTGGTTTGCCCCGGCGGGGCCGGGATAAAACGATGGCCGCTATCTTACCCCAGCACGGGGCAGGTGCCGAGCCTCTATCGGCCAGAGCCCCCGATATCGCCCAATCTGGGCTTTTACACGCTCTTTGGCGGGTTCTTCGGGGGTCAAAGTTCCAGCAAAACACCCAGCTCCACCACCCGGTTGGCAGGGATATGAAAAAAATCGGTCGCCTTGAGGGCGTTACGATTCATCCAGACAAACAGCCCCTCGCGCCAGCGGGCCATGCCCGGAATATCGGTGCTGACCAGATTTTCGTGGGAGAGGAAAAAGGAGGTCTGGTTCATCGAGACCTTCAGATCGTGCTGGGCACAAGCCTGAAAAATCTCCTCCATGGCGGGGGTCTCCTTGTAGCCAAAATGGGCCACCACTTGCCAGAATCCTTCGCCAAGTCGTTTGAGTTCGACCCGCTCATGAAAGGCGAGCCAGGGTTCGTCCTTGATATGAACCGTGAGGAAAATGATCCGTTCGTGCAGGATCTTGTTGTGTTTGAGGTTATGCAACATGGCATGGGGCACCACCTGCTCCGAGCGTGACAAAAACACCGCGGTACCCGGTACCCGCAGCGGTGGGTGCTCAAGCATGTTGCTGACAAAACGGCTCAGGGCGAACGACTTGTTCTCCAGTTTGTCGAGCACCAGTTCACGCCCCCGTTTCCAGGTGGTCATCACTACGATGGCGATCAGAGCAAACAAGATGGGGAGCCAACCGCCAGCGAAAAACTTAGTGGTGTTGGCGGCAAAGAAGGTGACGTCGACCAGCAGCAGCGGGGCGCCGATCAGCACGATCAACCAGCGTGGCCATTGCCAGCGGGTGGCGGCTACCACCATCAACAGCAGGGCGGTGAGCGCCATGGTGCCGGTCACGGCGATGCCATAGGCGGCAGCCAGATTGCTGGAGCTCTGGAACCAGAGGATCACTATGATGACTCCCCCCAGCAGCAACCAGTTCACCAGCGGCAGATAGATCTGCCCCATCTCGTGTTCAGAGGTGTAGCGGATCTCCTGACGGGGCAGGTAGCCGAGCAGGATCGCCTGACGCACCACTGAATAGGTGCCGGAGATGACCGCCTGCGACGCGATCACTGTCGCCATGGTGGCCAGCACCAGCAGTGGCAGAGTGAGCCAGGAGGGGGCGAGCAGATAGAAGGGGTTCTCGATGGCGGCGGGGTTGCGCAGCAACAGGGCCCCCTGACCGAAATAGTTAAGGAGCAGGGCGGGCATGACCAGCGAGCCCCAGGCCAGCCGGATGGCGCCACGGCCAAAGTGGCCCATGTCCGCATAGAGCGCCTCCGTTCCCGTCACACAGAGCACCACGGCTCCCAGGGTAATGAAGGCGATACCGGGTCGCTCCACAATAAAATCAAGGGCGTAGAGTGGATTGATGGCCTGGAGGATGACCGGGTTTTGCACGATTTCGAGTATCCCCAGCAGGGCTAGCACGCCAAACCAGAGCAGCATGATGGGGCCGAACAGCTGGCCGATCCCTGCGGTGCCGTAATGTTGGGCACCAAACAGGATCACCAGCACGATCAGGGTCACAGGAAGCACAAAGGGGGCGAGATCCGGGGCAATTACCTCAAGCCCTTCGACGGCGGAGAGCACCGAGATGGCGGGGGTGATCACCGCATCTCCGGCAAAGAGGCCCACCCCGATCAGACCAAGCAGCATGGCAATAGCGCGAGCGCGGGGTGAGAGGTGGCGTGAGGCCAGCGAGGCGAGGGTCAATACCCCGCCTTCGCCCTTGTCATCAGCGCTCAGCACCAGCAACACATATTTGAACGAGACCACCACCATGATGGTCCAGAAGAAGAGGGAGATAAGCGAGAGGATCTCCTGCTGGCCCGGCTGCAGGCCAATGTGGCTGGCAAAGCACTCCTTGAGGGCGTAGAGCGGGCTGGTGCCGAGATCACCATAGACGACGCCAAGTGCCGCCAGGGTGATCGCCATGCGTCCTTGATGGCCTTCTCGATTCATCACGAAATTCCATTTCAATTCAGAATGTTAGTCATGATAAGCAAGAACCGGAGGTAAGTGAACCGGTTCTTGCTGTGGCAAAAATGCATCTAAACATGTCTGATGGATACAAAAGTGGTCACTGTTATCTCAATCACAGGTAACCAGACTGTTTTTTCGACGATGAATGGCAATATTATCTGGCGTTTCATTGCACGCAATTTTAAAGACAAATCGCTGCCGTGCTTTATGATATTTATCGCAGCCATAAAAATTGGCATACATATTTTTTAATTCTGCCATTCTGTACAAACTTAACGGCTGGTTGAGTTCATCGGCAGCTCTTTTTTCCGATTTATTGTTTAGCATTTGCAGCAATGCACCGTGATCGGAAATCAGCGTCCTGGCTAAGTGTTTTACTTGTGAATAAAACAGATGGTGTTCAGTGTCGAGCACCTTGTCAATCAAGCCAATTTGCAGTGCAACGTTGGCACTGATTGGCAAGCATTGTTCAGTTAGCTCCAATGCTTTTTTATGGCCGATACGCTTGGGCAAACAATATGTCCAGTATTCAGAACCATATAGTCCTCCCATGCTTTTATAATGCGGGTTCAAGACAACGCCCTGGCGAGCAAAAACAACGTCAGCACCCAACGCGAGCATGACCCCTCCGGCTCCTGCATTACCCGCCATGGCGGAAATGGTGAGTTTATCGTTTGTAGCCAGAAGTTGCTGAACTATATCATTGATCGCATTAATATTTAGCCATGATTCATTAGCCGGGTTTTCAGCTGCTTCAATAGTGTTTAAATGAATGCCATTCGACCAATAATTTTCACCGCCAAGGAGGACTATCGCTTTTACAGATAATGTTGCTACATGTTTGTATACCTTTAACAGCAGTTGGCATTGCTGGGTGTTCAAGGCACCATTGTGAACATCAAAGTATAAGTAGGCAATATGGTCTTCCTGTAAGTACCATATCTCCTGGCAAGGGAGTTGTTTTCCCTCTTTGGTATAATCTATGGCGATGTCATCAACGTCTTTGGGTAACAGGCCCGCCAATACTCGGGTGGCTGGTAATTTTATTCCTGCCACGCCATTTGCTAATTTCGGTTTTAAATGGCCAATCCAAACAGCTCCATCAATTGTTGCACGACAGATCGCCTGATTTGCGATAGCTATAATATCACCGGGTTTACCACCAGTTAATTTATGCTCTTTATGAACGTTGTATAGATATACCGGTTTGCTATAAATCTCGTCTAAAACACCAGGTGAACCATCAGCAGCTAATATATGGCGAATAATTTCATCGGTTGTCTGGGTATCCCAGTTGATCTCTCTGTCGACCTGCTTCATGAAGGGTTGGAATCTTCCTGACACATTTGGGTTGTTATAATCCAAAGGTTCTGGTATGAAATCAGGAGATGCAAAGAACGTTAACACTTCCCACAAACACTTGATTGCGGTTTCAGTGACTTCTCGATTATAAAGGCTGCTTTTTGTGGCTAAACGCATAGGAAATGTCTTGCTAGACCAGATATCACCTGCATCCATCTCTTCATTTGCCTGCAATAGCGTAACACCCCATTCACTTAAGTCGTTTTGAATGGCCCAATCCAGGGATGATGCACTTCTATCGCCTTTAATTCCGGGGTGAACGATTA
Source organism: Aeromonas sp. MdU4 (assembly GCF_041929505.1). Classification (NCBI taxonomy): domain Bacteria; kingdom Pseudomonadati; phylum Pseudomonadota; class Gammaproteobacteria; order Aeromonadales; family Aeromonadaceae; genus Aeromonas; species Aeromonas sp. MdU4. The sequence goes on from NZ_JBHFMW010000031.1 coordinate 88,483, forward strand.
TACATGGATAATTATTATATATTTCTGCTGAAATATGCCGTGTTAAATAAGGGCAGATGATTAAATCCGGCTTGAAGAGTTTGACCCCTGCCACCAATTTTTCATTAATGCCATGGTGAAGCTCAACGGATACTTTGTATCCAGCATCTGATAATTCAGTGAAAAAGCGCTGGGTCAGACCATTAAAGGCGGTAGAGATAAGTAAAATTCGCATTTTTTCCTGCTAAATCAATCATATCTTAAGAAAATGTTAAAAACCAAGGCAGGCGGGTGCGAAAAATAATCTAACGGTACCGGTGGCGGCACAAACTGAGGATAAATATCGATGATATATGAATACAGGTAAGATAGTTTTCGCCCCGGCGGGACTATTCATGATTTTAAAGAGAACCCAACAGCAGGGCAACCGAATTAACGGTGGTGAACGACAGGCTTTGGTTAACTATCGTGTCATGGGGTTGAAATATAAACACCCATTGCTCACCACTCTATTTTGAGCCGTTTATCAGTGTGGGATTTAAGCTGGCCCCGCGCGGTCGGGTTGGATGAGCCTGACTGGTGACGAAAAAGGGGAGGGGACAGCGCTTGCCATGGGGTTGGTTGCGGCAGTGCAGGCCGTTTCACTGAGATAGTCCATTAGACGTCTTTTGCATAAAACCGTACTTTGCTAAATCTTTTTGCTGCTAAAAAGCGTTTTTCGTACTGATTATCTTGGTTTTTTAGCCACTTGGCGCGCTAAAAGGGGGCTACGCCATAAAAAATTCAAAAAACTTCTTTACCAGTGACCAATCGGTGAGTAAACTTCGTCGGCAATATTTTACACCCCCACTTCCTCAACGGTGAGATATTGCCATGCTCAGGATTGCCAAAGAAGCGTTAACCTTCGACGATGTACTGTTGGTTCCCGCCCACTCCGAAGTTCTTCCCAATACTGCCGATCTGCGTACCAAGCTGACCTCCACCATCAGCCTGAATATCCCTATGATCTCCGCTGCCATGGACACAGTGACTGATGCCCGTTTGGCTATCGCTCTGGCCCAGGAAGGCGGTATCGGCTTTATCCACAAGAACATGTCCATCGAGCAGCAGGCTGCCGAAGTGCGCAAGGTCAAGAAGTACGAAAGCGGCGTGGTGACCGACCCCGTCACTGTACGCCCTGACATGACCATTGCCCAAATCAAGGAGTTGAGCCACAAGAACGGCTTCGCCGGTTACCCCGTGGTGACTGACGGCAACAAGCTGGTCGGTATCATCACCGGCCGTGACGTGCGCTTCGTGATTGACCTCTCCCAGACCGTTGAACAGATCATGACCCAGAAAGATCGTCTGGTCACCGTGCGTGAAGGAGCCCCTCGTGAAGAGGTGGTTGCCCTGATGCAAAAGCACCGTATCGAAAAAGTGCTGGTGGTGAACGCCGACTTCAAACTCAAGGGCATGATCACCGTTAAAGATTTCCAGAAAGCCGAGCGCAAACCCCACGCCTGTAAAGATGACAAAGGTCGTCTGCGCGTTGGTGCCGCGGTTGGTGCCGGTGCCGGTAACGAAGAGCGCGTCGCTGCGCTGGTGGAAGCCGGTGTTGACGTGCTGCTGATCGACTCCTCCCACGGCCACTCCCAGGGCGTGCTGGATCGCATCAAAGCCACTCGCGAAGCCTATCCTGACCTGCAGATCATCGGTGGCAACGTGGCGACCGCCGCTGGCGCCAAGGCGCTGGTTGCTGCCGGCGTCAACGCCGTCAAGGTTGGTATCGGCCCGGGCTCCATCTGTACTACCCGTATCGTAACCGGCGTGGGCGTGCCCCAGATCACCGCCATCTCCGACGCTGTTGATGCGCTGGAAGGCACAGGTGTACCGGTTATCGCCGACGGCGGCATCCGCTTCTCCGGCGACATCGCCAAGGCCATCGCCGCTGGCGCCAGCTGCGTCATGGTTGGCTCCATGTTCGCCGGTACTGAAGAAGCGCCGGGCGAGATCGAGCTCTATCAGGGTCGCTCCTTCAAATCCTACCGTGGTATGGGTTCTCTGGGCGCCATGTCCAAGGGCTCCAGCGATCGCTACTTCCAGACCGACAACGCCGCCGACAAGCTGGTACCGGAAGGTATCGAAGGTCGCGTGCCTTATAAAGGTCGCCTCAAAGAGATCATCCACCAGCAGATGGGCGGCTTGCGCTCCTCCATGGGTCTGACCGGCAGCGCCACCATCGACGACATGCGCACCAAGGCAGAATTCGTGCGCATCTCGGGCGCCGGGATGAAAGAGTCCCACGTCCACGATGTGACCATTACCAAAGAAGCCCCCAACTATCGGATGGGCTGATATAACGGGGCCCTGCGCCCCGTTTTTCCACCCCTTTTTTATCCCGTGCCCTTTGTGACAACATCAGCCTGATGCAGGAATAAAATGACTAAAGACATTCACCAGCACCGTATTCTCATCCTCGACTTTGGTTCCCAGTACACCCAGCTGATCGCCCGCCGCGTACGTGAAATCGGCGTCTATTGCGAACTGTGGGCCTGGGATGTAACTGAAGAGCAGATCCGCGAATTCAATCCGAGCGGCATCATCCTCTCCGGCGGCCCCGAGTCCGTGACCGAAGCAGACAGCCCGCGCGCCCCCGAGTATGTGTTCAACGCCGGTGTGCCGGTGTTCGGCATCTGCTACGGCATGCAGACCATGGCCGAGCAGCTGGGTGGCAAGGTGCAATCCTCCACCGAGCGTGAATTCGGTTACGCCAAGGTAGAAGTGCTGGGTGCCACCGGCAAGAGCAGCGCCCTGCTGCGCAACATCGAAGATGCCATCGCCGACAACGGCAATGCCCTGCTGGATGTCTGGATGAGCCACGGTGACAAGGTCACCACCATTCCGGCCGACTTCACCACCATCGCCCAGACCCCGACCTGCCCGCACGCGGCCATGGCCAACGAAGCCAAGCGCTTCTACGGCGTGCAGTTCCACCCGGAAGTGACCCACACCCGTCAGGGTGCCCGCATGTTGGAGCACTTCGTTAAAGACATCTGTGGCTGCGAATGCCTCTGGACCCCGGCCACCATCATCGACGACGCCGTTGCCCGCATCCGCGAGCAGGTAGGTGACGACGAAGTGATCCTCGGCCTCTCCGGCGGTGTCGACTCCTCTGTGGTTGCCATGCTGGTGCACCGCGCCATCGGCGAGCGCCTGACCTGCGTCTTCGTTGACAACGGTCTGCTGCGTCTGAACGAAGGCGAGCAGGTGATGGAGATGTTTGGCGATCACTTTGGTCTCAACATCATCAAGGTTGAAGCGGAAGATCGCTTCCTCTCCGCCCTGGCCGGTGTTGACGAGCCGGAAGCCAAGCGCAAGATCATCGGCCGCGTCTTCGTTGAAGTGTTCGACGACGAAGCGAAGAAGCTGAAAAATGCTCGCTGGCTGGCGCAAGGCACCATCTATCCGGACGTTATCGAATCTGCCGCCAGCAAGACCGGCAAAGCCCACGTTATCAAGTCTCACCACAACGTCGGCGGCCTGCCGGAAGAGATGAAGATGGGTCTGGTCGAGCCGCTGCGCGAACTGTTCAAAGACGAAGTGCGCCGCGTTGGCCTCGAGCTGGGTCTGCCCTACGACATGCTCTACCGTCACCCGTTCCCGGGCCCGGGTCTGGGCGTGCGCGTCCTTGGCGAAGTGAAGAAAGAGTACTGTGATCTGCTGCGTAAAGCCGATGCGGTCTTTATCGAAGAGCTGCGCAAAGCCGACCTCTACAACCAGGTCAGCCAGGCGTTCGCCGTGTTCCTGCCGGTGCGCTCCGTTGGCGTCATGGGCGATGGTCGCAAATATGACTGGGTTATTGCCCTGCGCGCCGTCGAAACCATCGACTTTATGACCGCCCACTGGGCTCACCTGCCGTACGACTTCCTCGGTCACGTATCGAATCGCATCATCAACGAGATCAACGGAATCTCCCGCGTGGTGTACGACGTCTCCGGCAAGCCGCCTGCAACCATCGAATGGGAATAAGCGGCGCGCGCCCTTCTACCCTTCGAGCATAAAAATGCAAAAAAGACGCCCTTGCGGCGTCTTTTCTTTTTTCAATCGTTTGCGCCACAGATCTTCTTTTTCTGACCTATCCCGCACCGCCTTGCCCCTCTCCAATCTGAATGGGGCGGCGATGGCGTCACTGCGCTGCATATTCATGCCAATGGCACTGGTATGGTCGCAAGACAAACCGGGTGGTAAAGGAGAGTGAATACGGGGCGCTGACGAGGGAGAAAGCGCAGGTTCAGAACCCGCGGCCACCCGCACAAGCCGCTGGCAGAGGCGCAGGCCGTGTTCAATCAGGCACAAGCAGGATTGTTGTGGTGCAGATCGTCAAATCGCCGGATGGGGATGGCCATATCACCACCATCACACCGATCTGAGCTGGTTGCGGTGTTAGGCGGAGTTTCCTAACCGGTTGACCCCACAGATCAGTGATAAGAAAGACGCCTTATGGCGTCTTTCTTACTTCTAGAGTTTGCATGTCAATTTTGTTCGGACACTGAAACAGTGAAGGAATGAAACTCACACGATTGTTGACGTGGATAGATATTTTTTTGTTCGAAATGCCATCACCTTCCGATATAGGTCACACCACTTCCTGTACAAGTAGATTATGGATTTGTATGTGAATAACATAGTGACCTTCTAACTCGGAAGCATCAGAGGGCATCGTGGCGATTTTTGATATTGAGAAAGACGAATTACTCCGGCTCTCTGATACCCAGCTTGAAGAGTTAATAGCGCGTCTTGCCGAAGCGGAAATTTCAGTCAACGGGCATAGTCCTGCTTATGTACACTGGTCAGGCTCTATAAATGCCCCCGACGGCGGTATCGATGTGCACGTTAAAGTACCGGTCGAGCAAATGAGCACTGGCTTTATTGAAAGACCTGATACGATCTTTCAAGCCAAAAAGTATCCAATGCCGAGGGCTGCGATAACCTCAGAAATGACCACTGATGGGGCATTATCGCCGACGATCTCTAAGCAAGCGGCAAAGGGAGGGAGTTATATCATAGTCAGCTTGGGTGATAATTGCTCTCCTCCTATGAAAGAGGACCGCCTCCAAGCAATGCAGTATGCAGTAGCGGATGATCCTAGCTACTCTAATATTCACTTGGATTTTTACGACCGCTCGAAATTGGTGCAATGGTTGCGACAGCACCCGTCAGTCATGCTCTGGGCAAAAAGCATACTTGGTCAGGGATATTCTGGGTGGCAGCCATATGGTGCTTGGAGCAATCCACCTCAGGGGTCAGTAGATACCTTGATTTCAGCACCAGGGGTGACAATTAATCTGCCATCGGAAAAGGGGCAAAAGCTAGCCATTCAGGACGCTATTGGTCCAATGCGTGAGCTGATTCGCTCAACCAATAAAGCGGTTCGCATCACGGGATTATCCGGTGTTGGGAAAACCCGAATCGTACAAGCACTTTTCGATGAAACGGTCGGAACAGATGCGCTGGATCGGACTATCGCAGTTTATGTTGATACTGGAGAAAGCCCGGATCCCTCTGCTACAGCAATGCTGGATCGACTGATCGCAGAGGGGCGACGGGCCATTATGATCCTCGATAATTGTCCTTCTGAATTGCATACCCTCTTGGCCAGTAAAGTGACGGCAAACGGCTCGCAGGTGAGACTTATCACAGTTGAATATGACATTAAAGAAGGTGATAGACCGCAATTTACAGAAGTTATTCATATAGAGACTGTTGGGCCAGAGGTTGCTGAACAGCTTCTTTTTCGTCGCTTTCCTGATATTGGTCGAAATAACGCCCGCCGAATAGCAGAGTTTTCTGATGGTAATGCACGAGTTTCTTTGGCTATTGCCGAGAGAGTTGAGGTAGGTGAAAGTCTGGCCCTGCTTTCAGATGCACAGATATTTAACCGTTTATTCGAACAGCGAAACAATCCTGATGATGGTCTACGGGAGCAGGCCGAAATATTGTCTCTGGTTTATTCATTTTCGGTCTTATCAGCTGAGGAAGGTCAAAACGAACTTGAGGTATTGGGAGCTATCTCGGGGTATTCCGTAAGCCAGTTGTTCCGAGCAACAAGCAAGTTGTCAGAACGCCATATTGTACAGAAGAGGGCTCATTGGCGGGCTATTTTGCCTCATGCTATTGCCAACAGGTTGGCTGCATTAGCACTTGATAGCATTCCAGTTGATCAACTCAGGGTGACCTTTGAAACAGCCGGTCGTCAACGCTTACTCATGTCTTTCGCGCATAGGTTAGGGTTGTTGCATGATCATCCAATGGCGAAAGAAATTGTGGAATGTTGGCTTCAGCCTGATGGACTGTTGGGACGGTTAACCGAATTAAACGATATATCTGAAAGAATGCTGAATTATATCGCGCCAGTTGCGCCGGAAGCTCTGCTAGATAGGATCGAAACGGTGTTGACTACGTTTGATATTCAAGACAATGCAACGAGTGATAATCTACATACAGCAACAATGATTAATCTTTTGCAGTTATTAGCATATGAATCGAGAGCATTCGAACGCTGTATTAGGCTTCTTATTCATGTGGCTGATTATGAGAAGGATATCGATAGTAATAACTCGCTGATAAAGCAGATAACAAACTTCTTCCAAGCATATTTGTCCGGCACACACGCTACTTTAGAACAACGCATTGCTATTATGAATGAATGTTTTTCATCGGATGTTCCTAGACGTATAGCGTTGGGCTTCAAGATGCTTGCAACAGCTTTAGAAGATCGCTGTACGGGCTTTGGAATTAATGCGTTTGGTGCTCGTCCGAGAGACTATGGACTTCACCCCAGTCATGATGAGCTTGTTGAGTGGCGCAGTACTTTTATCGATAAGGCCCTACAATTGGGCATTTCTGGCAATCCTGCTCTTGAAGTTCCCGCACGGCAGATTATGGCGAATACATTTCGAGGGATGTGGAGTCAGCAAGCAATAAGGGAAAAGCTTATTGACGCTGCCCGCACATTACATGCACATCGCCCTTGGGGAGATGGTTGGAAAGCCGTCCGCTCTACGATCTATTTCGATCATACCGAGCGTAAAAACGCGAATAATGTTGAGTCCATACCAGATAATCTTGCCGCTTTGGAAAAAGAGCTAGAACCCCATGACTTGATTCCGGCAATCCTTACTTATGTTTTTAGCAAGGGGCAAGATTATTGGGCACTGGATACCCATTGTGATCGGTATGACACAAATAAATATTCTGAAGCTAGAAAACGGCTTGAAGACAAGGCGCTGCAATTAGGTGAGGAGTTTGCGATATCAGGCCATAAACTTGATGAGCTGGGGCCAAACCTGTTTTCAAATGGTTGGATGCCTAATATCTATGCATTCGGAAGAGGATTAGCTAAGGGGGGGCATGATTTACGAGCAGGCTGGCAGCAACTTGTCAAACAACTGGAACCCTTGCCCTGGGTAGGTATAAATTTTGCTGTCTTTGGTGGTTTTATCAAAGAAGTAGACGCAGTTGAATCAGTATTGGTGCAGGAATTACTCGATTTTTGTGCCCAGCATCCTGTACTCCGGCATGCGTTGGTCTATTTGCATCCTTGGGGAAAATTTACAGAATTTGATCTGGAACGTTGCATGATGCTTCTGGATGCCCCTGATATTGACCCAAATATGTATGAACCAATCTTATGGCGAGATGAGTATGCATCCTTGCCAAGAGCGAGAATCCTCGAGCTTGCAATGCGACTCCTGAGTAAACCTGGCGGCAGTGATGTGGTGCTGGAGGCACTAAGCATGCGCCTTCATGACAAAGATGTGATGGTGGATACGTTGGGGCCCGATTTTCGTCAGATAGGTCTTAGGGCCGCAATTTTAAATTTGCCAAAAGATCACAACGACCTAGGTGGTACAAGAGGCTACAACATGGAGTGCGTCATCAATGCTGTATTGCGTTATGGTGGCAATGACGCCGAAAAGCAGGAGTGGTTGGACGCAATTTTTGTGGTTGTTGACCAACACTATGGCTACGTTAATTCGTGCGAAAGTGCCATCGATACGACCGCTGCATTGATGCCTGTGGAATTTCTCAATCGTGTTTTTGAAGGCAGTGCAGAACAACAGGAAAGACGACAGTTTTTTGTTTGCCATAGTGGATACCGACAATCACCCCTCGCCAAGATTAATGTGGACCAGTTAATCACGTGGTGTCGAGCAAGAAACGATACCAATGTGTGGGTCTCTATCGCATGGAGTATTAACCTGTGGGAACCAAGTGAAGAAGCGGAAGGGGGACAGATGTCAGAGTCTGCGCTTAGGCTACTTGAAGCCTCGTCGGATCCTGTTGTCGTCTTGGAGACTTTCGCCGAGCGTGTTACTCCTTTATCTTGGTCTGGCAGTCGAGCCGAAGTCATGCAGTCCAGAGCGAAGGCAATTCGTAAGTTGGTTGAACATGAAAGAGCAGATATTTCGACTGCGGCTCAAACAGTCTCTACAAACTTGGTTCAGCTAATTGAGCGCCAGAAAGAACGAGAGCAGCGGGAGGATATGGAATACGAGCAGCGGTTTGAATAAAAACTATCTGTTTCAAGTCCGTAGGGTGCAATGAAATTGCACCTCTACTTTTTTTCCTCAAACCTTGCCACAAAGCCGCTTTGCAAATGGTGCAATGCGCTGCACTTATTGCACCCTACGTCTCTTCGTCAATCTGCTGGTGCAGTGTTGCTCGCCATGCCTCGCCAAAGCAACAAAAGGGGCGATCTGCGCCCCGAATTCTTTATAATGCCCCCCTTCAAATCGCCGGACCCGGGTTCGGCGCGCGTTGATGGTCGCTGTGCCATCAGGCAGATCATCAGGATTGAGAAACGGTTATGCATACTCTGGAACAGCTGCGCGCGGGTGAACTGTGCGGTGCCCGCCATCTGAAGCTCTCTGAAAACCTCGCGGTTTTCCCACCCGAGATCCTGAGCCTGAAAGAGACGCTGGAGGTGCTGGATTTGACCGGCAACCAGCTGAGCGCACTGCCGGACGAGTTGGCCGGGTTTGGCAAACTGCGCATCATCTTCTGCTCCGAGAACCGCTTTACCGAGCTGCCCGAGGTGCTGGGGCGCTGCCCTGCGCTCACCATGGTGGGTTTTAAGGCCAACCGGATTGCTACCGTCTCGGCCAACGCGCTGCCTGCGGGGTTGCGCTGGTTGATCCTGACCGACAACGCGGTGCAGCAGTTGCCCGATGAATTGGGCCAGTGCGACGCCCTGCAAAAGCTGATGCTGGCGGGCAACCGCCTGCGCGAGCTGCCCGCGAGCCTTGCCAACTGCCGCAATCTGGAGCTGCTGCGCATCGCCGCCAACCGCATCGAGCGCTTCCCCGAGTGGCTGCTGACGCTGCCGCGCCTCGCCTGGCTTGCTTACTCCGGCAACCCCTTTAGCGAAGGGGAGGCGGCGCGCGCCATCGACGATGCCCATGTCGTGACTCTGAGCTGGCGTGAGCTGGAGCTGGGCGAGTTGCTGGGGCAGGGGGCTTCCGGGGTGATCTATCGCGCGACGATTGGCAATGACGCGCCTCAAGCGGGGGCGGCTACTGCGCCGGAACCGGTGGCGGTCAAGCTGTTCAAGGGGGCGGTGACCAGCGATGGCTTGCCTCATTGCGAGATGGCGGCGTCGCTGGCGGCGGGCTCTCATCCGAACCTTATCAAGGTGGTGGGCAAGGTGGCGGATCACCCCTCCGGCATTGCGGCGCTGGTGATGGAGCTGATCGATCCGGCCTTTGCCAATCTGGCCGGGCCGCCGAGCCTGGCCTCCTGCACCCGGGATGTCTATCCAGATGGGTTGCGCCTGAGTGTGCAAGATGCGCTGGCGATGGCCCACGGTATCGCCTCGGTGGCGGGCCATCTGCACCGCGCGGGCATCATGCACGGGGATCTCTACGGCCACAATATTCTGTTTGCCCGTGGCCCTGACGCTCCGGCTCGCGCCCTGCTCGGGGATTTTGGTGCGGCCTCTTTGTATGACCGCACCAACCGCGAGCGGGCCGTGGGGCTGGAGCGGTTGGAGGTGCGCGCCTTTGGCTGTCTGCTGGAGGAGCTGCTGGCACGCTGCGATGCCCGGAACGCGCACCTTGCCGCTCTGCACTCCCTCAGTGCGGCCTGTCTCTCGGAAGTGCCTGCCGAGCGGCCCGCTTTTGCCGAGATCGGCCGTCAGCTTGCGGCGGTGCGCAGCGCACTGTTGTGACCATTTCGGGTGTGGCAGGTCCACTTTGGCCTGCCAAATCCAATCTTTTTGCTCATTAATCATCGACAACCCATGACGCTTTGGCATGGATTTGCGGCCCCCTGCGCGCCATAAAGGTGCCAAACGGGGCGGCTTGTGGCCACGGATGGCGCGGCGAAGTCCCGCCCGATAAAAAGGGTGGGGCAGAGGGTTGCGTGGTGCCGGTTAAGTTGTGATATTGAGGCATCTTTTAGTAAGCAATGGGGAATGAGGATGGAAGCGGCTTTTTGGCATCAGCGTTGGGAAGAGAATCGCATTGGCTTTCATCAGGCAGATTTCAACCGCTGGCTGCAATCCTGGTGGTCGGCGCAGCAGCCGGACGAGCCGGTGCTGGTGCCCCTGTGCGGCAAGTCGCGCGACATGCTCTGGCTGAGTGGTCAGGGTCATCCGGTCGATGGCTTCGAGCTCTCCTCCGTCGCTATCACCAGCTTTTTCAGGGAAAACAACCTGAGCGCGGCGGTGAGTGACGTGGGCCCCTATCAGTGTCATCAGGTCGATACACTGCGTATCTTTGAGGGGGATTTCTTCGCCGCTCCCGAGCTCGGTCGTCGCTATCGGCTGGTCTATGATCGGGCGGCGCTGATTGCCCTGCCAACGGCGATGCGCCGCCAATATGCGGCGCTGCTGAGCAAGCTGGTGGAGACGGGCGGCCAGATCCTGCTGGTGACCCTCGAGTATCAGCCGGAGCAGCAAATTCAGCCCCCCTTCTCGGTGAGTGAGATGGAGGTGCGGGCCCTGTTTGAGCGCGATTTTCGCATCGAGGTGCTGGGACGTGCCGCCGAGCAGGATAATCCCAAGGTGCTGGCGGGCCAGCTCTCCTATTTTGATGAGGTGGCTTACCGGCTGGTTCGCCGTGGTTAAGGGCTGCGAGTCGGGTGGTCACGGGTGAGCCAGCGAGGGAAATGGATGGCCAGGTAGACTCTTCGCTACCTCCTTTGATGTAGATCAACGTGATTTTCGGGGGGGATGCCTAAGATGTGGCTGTTTCTCAATCACTGTTGGCATTGTCCAGCGAGCGCAGGGGATACCGCGCTTGCTGATCTGCAACTCAGTGTCTGATTTTCACGCTCATGTTCACTTTTGGCGGCTTTGGTCGCAATTGTTATGGTTTTTCCAGCCGACCCTGATGGGTCGGCTTTTTATTGCCTGCGATTTGGCGCGGAAAGGGAAAAACGGGGGAGAACGAGGCCCTATCAGGCCTCGAAGGTGGCGGCATTGAGCCGGAATGCGCGTGGATCATCGATAAACTGGCCGGTGATCCGCTCGTCATGTTCGTGCCCCAGACCATAGCTGCAGAGGATCAGCCGATCGGAGGTGCGCGAGCGCAGCTGGGTGATAAAGCGCACCAGATCGGCGCGGCTCAACTTGCCCACCTCTTCGCAGACCCGTTCCCGTTGATCGAACCCCAGATCCTTGTTGCCGATGCTGACCCACAGTCGCTGGCCGCGACTGCGCAGATTGGCGTCGCGCTCGCTGAGTTGGGCCTGCAGCCCCGCTTTGCTCTCCTGCCACTGCTGCTCGGTGAATTCGAGCATGGCCAGCGGGAAGATATCGATAAACTCCTCCACCGCATCGAGCAGGATCTGCGGCCCTGCCACCGGCGACTGGATATAGAAAATGAGACCGGGATGGCGATTGAGGGGCAGGTTGCCAGCCCCCACCACATAGCCCAGTTGCTGGCGGGTGCGCAGCTCGTGAAAGAAGGTGGAGGACATGATGTGGTTGGCCAGGGTGAAGCAGGCGAGATCCCGCGCCCGGGTGGTGCGGGACTGGTAGTAGACCAGCAGGGCCGAGTCTTCGTGATCGCAGCCCTGTTCGCGAATAAGGGTGCCTCTGTCCTGGATCGAGATGAGCGGACGGCGGGTCTCGCCACTCGGCTTGCTGCTGGTGCCATTGATGTTGCTCAGGTGGCGCTCCATCAGAGCTGCCAGCGCCATGGCGTCGGCTGCGGTCCAGTCGCCATGAACCAGCGCCTCCACATGCACTTCAGCAAACAGCTGGGTGACAAAGGCGGGCATCTCGTCCAGCTCGACCGTGCGCAGGTGGCGTAGCAGCTGCTCGAACGGCGGGTTGTTGGGCTGCAGCAGGCTGGTGAGCTGGTTAAACAGCTGGGAAATCGGGCGTGCCTTGGACTGGTTGTCCCAGTTGCGGATCAGCGCTTCCTTGATTTCGCTAAAGCGGCCCGGATCCGGATAACCCAGAGTGCGGTTGCCGAGGATCATGTCGAGCAAGAGCGGCTGCTTGTCGGCAAAGCCGCTCAGGTTGATGGTAAAGCCCCCCTGATGGGCATAGATCTGGTAGCCCAGCCCCGCCAGCTCCGCCGGGTAGGTGAGGGCGTTGAGGTGGTCGGCCAAGAGCTCCACGGCGAGGCGCGCCATGGCGATATTGCGGGGATTTTTCACCGCATGTTCGCTGTCGATGGAGATGTAGAGATTGCCCTTGGGCACGCTGAACAGGTGCTCATGGAGGTGCCAGAGGCGAAAGCCGGGGCGGTCGATCAGACACGCGGGCATCTCGGCCGGGATCTCGGGCGTGCGCGGATCGAGTCGGCTGCTGATAAAGGGGTTGGGCTTGGGCAGCGCCAGCGCCGGATCCGGTTCACTCTGCTGCCAGCGGATCTTCTCGCTTTCGGTGATGGTCGCCACGCTGTAGGGGGTTTGATACCAGCGAGCCAGTCGATCGGTCGTCACTTCCGGCGCCGTAATGGTGATGCGCAGGTTGTGCGGGGTGAGCTTGGCGAGGAAGCGGCGGATCAGCCCCTCGTCATATTCCCGCATCATGTAATCGCCGTAGAGCAGATCCTCTGCCTTGTAGTTAAAGAGGTTGAGCACCAGCCCGGAGACGGTATCGAGCGGGCGGCCCCGCTCCTGAAAGCGAAACGCCGATTCGAGCACGGTGCGTTTTTCGTCATAACGCCAGCTTTGCAGCCCTTCGCGACCAATCAGTTTCAAATAGCCAAACAGGGCGGCGAGGATGTCGTCCACATGCGCCAGGCCGAGCGGCGTGAGGCCGAAGTTGACGCCAAAATCCTTGAAGTTGGCGCCGCTGATGCCACCGCCTGCCGAGAGCTGGTTGACCCAGCCTTTCGCTTTGAGCAGTGAGAGCAGGCTGCCATCCCCTTCGTAGCCGATCAGGTGGCTCAGGAAGGTGAGGGGCTTTTTGTCGTAGAACTCGTCCACATTGGGCAGCGGGAAGCTGAGCGAGAGCTTGCGGGTCTCCTTGACCGGTTTGATCTGGATGCGGATGCCGAGATCATCGAGCCGGTAGAGTGGCATCTCGAGAGTCGGTATTCCCAAATTGCGATTCAAAATGGGAGCGAAGTAGCGACAGCACCACTGCAACTGGGTATCGATGTCGGCAGGGGACATCATCACCAGCGCCATGCGATCCGCGCTGTAGTGGCTCTCGTAGAAGTTGATGAGGTCGGAGCGCAGATCCCGTCCCGGCAGATCGGCCAGGGTATCGAGGTTGCCGACCGAGAATTTGGCGAAGGGGTGCGCCGGGTTGACCGTCTCTTTATGTACCTGATAGCTGCGGCGTACATCGTCCTGCAGCTTGAGGCGGTACTCGGAGTCGACCGCGTTGCGCTCCTTGTCGACCCACTCCGGATCGAAGGTGGGGCAAATGAAAAACTGGGCGAAACGATCCAGTCCCGCCTCGAAGAAGCCGTTGTCTATCTCGAAAAAGAAGTTGGTGAACTCGGTGCCGGTCCAGGCGTTGTTGCTGCCGCCATGTCGGCTCATAAATTGCTGGTATTCACCAGGCTTGGGGTAGGTGCTGGTGCCGAGAAACAGCATGTGTTCGAGAAAGTGCGCCATCCCCTGCCGGTCGGCCGGATCGTCAAAATGGCCGGTATTGACCGCCAGAGAAGCGGCGGATTTATCGGTTTCGGGATCACAAATCAACAAGACCCTGAGCCGGTTGGCCAGCTCCAGAAAATGGTATTGCCGATGGTCGTTGGGACTGGCATATGGGCTCATTGGCGTGTGACTCACGTTGGATTTATTTGAATTTAAACATGATTATCGACCCCGCTACCCAGTGAGGCAAACCCTTTTCTGAGAGGTAGCGCAATTGTTTCCACACCCGTAGCGGGGTAAGATCCCCCGGCTATCAAAACAGGCCCGTTGGGCGAGGTTGTAATGAAGATCTATATCATGCGTCATGGCCAGGCTGGCATGAATGCGAAAACCGATGAACAGCGTCCATTGACCGAGCAGGGTATTGACGAGTCACTGCTGATGGCTCGCTGGTTGGCGCCTCAGTTGAGCGGCCCGCTGGATCGGGTGATCCACAGTAACTACTTGCGGGCGCGTCAGACATGGCAAGCCATATGCAGTGAGTTACCTGACGCAGCTGTCGTAGAAGAGAGTGGCGACATTACTCCTTATGGTGATCCCGCGTTTGTCGCCAGCTACCTGACCACCCTGGCCGAGCAGCATGAGCAGATCCTGATGGTGAGTCATCTGCCGCTGGTGGGTTATCTGGTACAGAGTCTCTGTCCGGCCGCAGGGGCGCCGATGTTTGCCACTTCAGGCATCGCTTGTATCGAGTGGCACAACGGCAAAGGTGCCTTGCTCTGGCTCGAAGGGCCGCATACAATAGGCTAAAAGTTAATAAAAAGTTATAGAATGAATTTTTTGGGAAGAGACGGGCGAATTTTCCGGATTTTTATAGTTAGTTAACGGAATTATTTCGCAGAAGCTGCTGTCATACGGATACAACTGCAAGAGGTTGCAAACGATGAGAGTGTTCAAGAAGTACCTGCCACTGATGGTGGCAAAGCACGTTAAAACCTTTTTTAAAGGTCGGATTTACATCCATGGTCGCGGGCGGTTTGATTTCCAATCCGGTTTGTTATTGATGCCGAGCCCGGCGGATATTCCCCATCGTCAGACGGTCACGGAGGTCAACGAGATGATCTCCAGGCTGCACATGGATGCCGCATGATGCGCTTCTGAACGTGTTTCTGCACTGATATGCCCGCACTGTTGCGGGCATATTTGTTTCTGACCAATGCTGCTCTGCTGTTAGGTTGATCTCTTTGTTTCTCTCCGGTCGACCCCTATACTGGCTCCTTGTTGCCGTTCCGTGACTCTGGATGCGTCCATGCCTCTCGCTTTTCTGTTCCCTTTCTCCTGCATTGCCATCTGGGCTGGCAATGGCATCGTCAGCAAACTGGCGGTTGGCGTCTTGTCGCCCGCAGCGTTCGCCTGGTCCCGCTGGGTGGTGGCGGCGCTGGTGTTGAGCCCGTTTCTCGCGCGCCGGTTATGGCGCGAGCGTGTGCGTCTGCGTGCCGGTCTGTGGCAGATTGCGCTGCTGGCTTTGCTTGGTATGGTGCTCAACCAGACCTTTGGTTACTACGCGGCGCAAACTCTGGGGGCGACCGAGATGGGGTTGATGATGGGATTGACGCCGCTCTTGACCGTTCTGTTCAGTATCTGGCTGTTGCGTGAACGGCCCACTTGGGGGGCGGTGCTGGGAGCGCTGCTCTCCATTGTTGGTCTCGCTATTTTGCTGGGGCAGGGGGATCCAGCCCGGCTATTTACCCAGGGCATTCACATCGGCTCTGTCTATATGCTGCTCTCGGCGGGCACCTATGCGCTCTACAGCGTGTTGCTCAGGAAGTGGGATCTGGGGTTGGACAACTGGTCGTTGCTCTACGGCCAGGTGCTCTGCAGTGTGGTGATCCTGACCCCCTTCTATTGGCTGGTGGATGGTCAATTGCCCGAGGCGCGTGCGCTCTGGCTGATCTTCTATGCGGGGATCCCCGCATCGGCACTCTGTCCCTGGCTCTGGATGCAGGGGATCACCCTGCTCGGCGCCAACCGTACCGCTATTTTCATGAATCTGCTGCCGGTCATGACGGCGGGTCTGGCTATCACCTTGCTGGGTGAGCGGCTGACCAGCTATCACCTTATTGGTGGCGGCTTGACCCTGCTTGGCGTGTTGCTGGCACAGCTGTTGGTGCGCCCGGTAGTGATTGGTCGCCGCCGACTGCTGGCCGTGTGTCCGGATGAGTAATTGAGCGGGGTGGCCCGTTGGCAGAAAATGACAAAGCGCCTGCAACAATGCAGGCGCTTGTTTATGGTCAGGTGGTGCGCGACAGGTTAGTGGGCAACCAGATAGAGATCACGGCTGTAAACGATCGTTTGTGGGTCGTGATAGGGGTAGCCTTTGACGTACGGCTTGAGCAATTTTGATTTGACCAGGAAATAGAGGGGGGCGATAGGTGCCTCCTGATCCATCAGCTGTTCGGCTTGCTGATAGAGGCTATTTCGTTCGGCGGCATTGAGCGAGTCATGGGCTTTGGCGAGCAGGGCGTCGTACTCCTTGTTGAACCATTTGCCGTTGTTGGCGCTGTTGCCGGAGGTCAGAATATCGAGGAAGGCGGAGGCGTCGTTGTAATCAGCGAGCCACGTGTAGCGGCTGACCTCAAAATCCCCTGCGTTGAAGGTAGAAACCATGGTTTTCCACTCCATGTTGTTGAGCTTGGCGGTGACACCCAGGTTGTGTTTCCACATGGAGGAGATGGCCAGCGCAACTTTCTTGTTCGACTCGCTGGTGTTGTAGAGAATATCCACTTCCAGTGGCTTGTCCGGGCCATAACCGGCGTCAGCCAGCAGTGCTTTGGCCTGGTTGAGCCGCTCCTCCTTGCTCATTAACTGACTGGCTGGTTTTTTGAGATCAAAACCATCGACGATCGGTGGCGTGAAGCTGTAAGCGGCAATTTGCCCCTGACCCAGGATCTTGTCGGTAATGGTCTCCCGATCGATAGCCAGTGACAGTGCCTTGCGCACTCTGACATCGTCGAACGGTTTGCGCTGGGTATTGAACACATAGTAGTAACTGGCCAGGAGCGGGATATTCACCAGCTCTTCAGGGAGCGTGCTTTTGATATGCTGATACTGCTCCAGCGGGTAGGAAGTATGCATCAGCTCACCGGTACGATAGCGGTTGTAGGCGGCGGTATCAGAGGCGACTTCCAGATAGATCACCTTATTGATGACCGTGTGCTGGTTATCCCAGTAGTGAGCGTTGCGCTCAGTCATCAGGCGCTCGTTGGGGGTCCACTCCTTGAGCACAAAGGCACCGTTAGAGACGATATGTCCCGGTTTGACCCACTCCTTGCCATATTTCTCGATGGTGGCTTTGGGGGCGGGGAAGGTGGTGTAGTGGGCCAGGGTTTTCAGGAAGAAGGGGACGGGTTGTTTCAGGGTCACCTGCAGGGTGTGGTCATCCAGCGCCTTTACCCCGAGTTCATTCGGGCTTTTCTGGCCCTTGATCACCTCGCCCGCATTGGCGACCCCCATCAGTTCGATAAACCAGGCGTAGTTGGAGGCGGTCTTGGGATCGGCGGCCCGTTGCCAGCCATAGACATAGTCGGCGGCAGTGACCGGCTCGCCGTTCGACCATTTGGCTTCTGGCCTTAGTTTGAAGGTGTAGATGGTACCGGTTTGGTCGAGCTCGTAACTGATGGCACCGGCAGGCTGGATCTTGCCGTTGCCATCCAGCACATAGAGCCCTTCAAACAGGTCGTTGACGATGGTCCCCCCCGCATTCTCTTCTACCAGTTGCGGGTCGATAGCGGTGGGTTCGTTGTTGATATTGGTCACGTAGGTTTGTTGGGATTCTGGTAACAATATGGTACCGGCAGGAACTTGGGCGGCCCAGACGGGCAGGCAGAAAAGCCCGGCTAACGAGCCGGCAATGAGAGTCTTGTTCATTGATAATCCTTGATTTTTATTTTATTCCGAAGCGAAATCAATGTATTGAATCTTCAATTGAAACTCAATGAGCGTTTTCTGATCTGGTTCTTTTGACTCTTGTGTCAACGAGCCAGGGTGAGGATTGACGGCCGTTTGCAGGCACACCACTCTGTTTGTGCAGGATGCGGTATGTGCGGAATGTGTGGCGTTCAGCTAACGAACCCGACCTGCTTGAGTGGTGTGTCTGGATGGGTCACAAGGTGGCCAACAATGAAAAGCGCCTGCAGCAATGCAGGCGCTTTTTTATGGTCAGGCGGTACGCGACCGGTTGCTAATCAACCAGATAAAGCTCACGGCTGTAGACGATATTTTGCGGGTTGTTATAGGGGAAGCCTTTGACGAACGGCTTGAGCAATCTGGATTTGACCGAGAAAAAGATGGGGGCGATAGGGGCCTCTTGATCCATCAGCTGTTCTGCTTGCTGATAGAGGCTGTTTCGCTCGGCGGCGTCCATTGAGTCGTGGGCCTTGGCCAGCAGGGCGTCGTACTCCTTGTTGAACCACTTGCCGCTGTTGGCACTGCTGCTGGAGCTCATAATGTCGAGGAAGGTGGAGGCGTCGTTGTAATCCCCGTTCCAGCCATAGCGACTGACCGCGAAATCCCCCTCGTTGACGACTGACACCATGGTTTTCCATTCCATGTTGTTGAGCTTGGCAGTGACCCCGAGGTTGTGCTTCCACATGGAGGAGATGGCCAGTGCGATCTTCTTGTGGCTCTCGTTGGTGTTATAGAGGATGTCTACCTCCAGTGGCTTGCCTGGGCCATAACCGGCATCAGTCAGCAGCGCTTTGGCCTGCTTGATCCGCTCCTCCTTGCTCATTAACTGACTGGTCGGTTTCTTGAGATCAAAGCCATCCACGATGGGCGGGGTGAAGCTGTAAGCGGCGATTTGCCCCTGTCCCAGGATCTTGTCGGTAATGGTCTCCCGATCGATAGCCAGTGACAGTGCCTTGCGCACGCGGGCATCGTCGAACGGTTTGCGTTGGGTATTGAACACATAGTAGTAACTGGACAAGCTCGGGATGCTCACCAGTTCTTGCGGGCTCTGGCTCTTGATCTGCTTGTACTGCTCAAGTGGGTAGGTCGTGTAGTGCAGTTCGCCGGTACGATAGCGGTTGTACGCCGCCGTTTCGGAGACGATCTCCAGATAGACCACCTTATTGATGACAGTGTGCGCGTTATCCCAGTAGTGAGGGTTGCGTTCGGCCGTCAGACGTTCGTTGGGAGTCCACTCCTTGAGCACAAAGGCACCGTTGGAGACGAGATGTCCCGGTTTGACCCACTCCTTGCCATATTTTTCGATGGTGGCCTTGGGGGCGGGAAAGGTGGTGTAGTGGGCCAGGGTTTTCAAGAAGAAGGGAACCGGATTTTTCAGGGTTACCTGCAGGGTGTGGTCATCCAGCGCCTTTACCCCCAGTTCATCCGGGCTCTTTTTGCCTTGGGTCACCTCGCCTGCATTGGCAACCCCCATCAATTCGATAAACCAGGCGTAGTTGGAGGCGGTTTTCGGATCGGCCGCCCGTTGCCAGCCATAGACATAATCGGCGGCGGTGACCGGGTCACCGTTTGACCACTTGGCTTCGGGCCTCAGTTTGAAGGTGTAGACGGTGCCTGTGCTGTCGACCTCGTAGCTGAGCGCTCCTGCAGGCTGGGTTTTGCCGTTGGCATCGAGGGTATAGAGCCCTTCAAACAGATCGTTGACGATGGTGCTACCGGAGTCCTCTTCCACCAGTTGGGGATCGATGGTGGTGGGCTCGGCGCCAATATTGGTCACATAGGTTTGCTGGGCATCTGGCAGCAGCTTGGTGCCAGCAGGAACCTCGGCCGCCCAGGAGGGAAGGGTGAAAAGTCCGGCGACCATGCCGGCAATGATAGTCTTGTTCATTGATAATCCTTGAGTTTTATCTGCTTCCAAAGCGAAATCAGTGTGCTGGATCGGCAATTGAATCTCAAGAGGGGTGAGCGACTTGTGAACAGGCCCATCAGGCTCCACTTTAAAAGGCTCAAGGCTAGTCAGGTCATGGCTTGCAGCAGGTTATTGGTACGAATTAAGGGGCCAAAAGTTATCGAATGAAACTGTATAAAAAGGATTTTTTGCTATAAAAACAGGTGAAATAGCCTATTTATTAGGCCGCTTAATTCGCTGCAAAAACAAAAAACAGACGTTACATTAAGTTACAAAACAACACGGCCGAGGATCGGCTCTTTTTTTGTCGATGCTTGCAAACGTTTTCAATGCCAACGGAAACGATCTTAAAGGACCAAAAATGCGAAACATGATCACCATGGGCGAGTTCATCGTCAAAAAGCAGGCTGATTACCCTACCGCGACTGGCGAACTGACCTCGCTGCTCAGCTCGATCCGCCTGGCCGCCAAGGTGGTGAACCGGGAGATCAACAAGGCTGGGCTGGCCGATATCATCGGCTCCATGGGGGCCGAAAACGTGCAGGGTGAGGTGCAGCAGAAGCTGGATGTCTATGCCAATGAGCGCTTCAAGGCAGCGCTTGCAGCGCGGGGCGAGGTATGTGGCATGGCCTCCGAAGAGGAGGAAAATTTTGTTGCCTTCGATTCGCCGCTCTCCAAACACTCCAAGTACGTCGTGCTGATCGATCCGCTCGACGGCTCCTCCAATATCGACGTCAATGTTTCGGTCGGGACCATCTTCTCCATTTACCGCCGTTTGAGCCCGCAGGGTTCGCCGGTGACCCTGGATGACTTCCTGCAACCGGGCAACCGCCAGGTCGCCGCCGGTTATGTGGTCTACGGCTCCTCGACCATGCTGGTCTACACCACCGGGTTTGGCGTCAACGGCTTTACCTACGACCCCTCCATCGGTTGCTTCTGCCTCTCTCACGAGAACATCCGCATTCCGGAAGAGGGCAAGATCTACTCCATCAACGAGGGTAACTACATCAAGTTCCCGGACGGGGTGAAGAAGTACCTCAAATATTGTCAGGAGCGGGACGAGGCGACCCACAGACCCTACACCTCCCGTTACATCGGTTCACTGGTCTCCGATTTCCACCGCAACCTGCTCAAGGGTGGCATCTACATCTACCCGTCCGGTACCAGTTCTCCGACCGGCAAGTTGCGCCTGCTTTATGAGTGCAACCCGATGGCATTTCTGGTGGAACAGGCTGGCGGCAAGGCCTCTGACGGGTTTAACCGGATCATGGATATCCAACCCACCGCGCTGCATCAGCGTACTCCCTACTTCGTCGGGTCGACCAAGATGGTGGAGCGGGCCGAGGCCTTTATGCGCGAGTTCTCTTCCCACGAGGATCCCGCTAATCAGGGTTGATCGTCAGAGGTGTAGGTTGGTGCTGAGCGCAGCGAAGCCCAACGTTTACCGGTGCGATGCCCTCTCCCTCTGGGAGAGGGCAGGGTGAGGGGAATGGTTTTCACTGCCCCCCTCATCCCCGGCCCTTCTCCCACAAGAGGAGAAGGGAGACGCTCGTCACCAGCCAACATAAACAAAACGGGAGCCACAGTGGCTCCCGTTTTGTTTCGCTTTCCGCCTACAGGCTGTTGTTGGCCAGATCCGCCAGCAAACCATCCACCAGCTTGAGGCGCATGGCGCGATCCTGGGTCGGTACCTGGAAGCGCAAGCGGGTCGGCCCGTCCATCTTGTAGACCCGTGGCTGGCTGGAGAGCAGCTTGACCAGGTAGGTCGGATTGACCTTGGTTTCCTGGGTGAAGTCGAGATAGCCGCCGCGCTCGCTCATCTCCACCCGGCGAATGCCAAGGGCGGTGGCACGCTGGCGGAAGGCTGCCAGCTCCAGCAGGGTTTTGGTCGCTTCCGGCAACAGACCGAAACGGTCGATCAGCTCCACTTTCAGCTCGCGCAGCTCCTGTTCGTCCGCCGCGCTCGCAATCCGCTTGTACATGGAGAGGCGCATGTTGACGTCCGGAATGTAGTCGTCCGGCAGCAGCGCAGGCAGGCGCAGCTCCACCTCGGTGTGCTGGCTCATCAGCTGCTCCAGCGACGGCTCTTTGCCATTTTTCAGCGCTTCGACCGCCTGCTCCAGCATCTCCATGTAGAGGGTGAAGCCGACCGATTCAATCTGGCCGCTCTGATCGTCGCCGAGCAGTTCGCCCGCGCCACGGATCTCCAGATCGTGGGTCGCCAGCGCAAAACCGGCGCCGAGATCTTCGAGCGAGGCGATCGCCTCCAGCCGCTTGGCCGCATCCTTGGTCATCAGCTTGGGATGGGGGGTGAGCAGGTAGGCATAGGCCTGATGGTGGGAGCGGCCAACCCGGCCCCGCAGCTGGTGCAGCTGGGCCAGACCGAGATGATCTGCCCGGTCCATGATGATGGTGTTGGCGCTCGGCACGTCGATACCGGTCTCGATGATGGTGGTGCAGACCAGCAGGTTGAAGCGCTGGTGGTAGAAGTCGGACATGATCCGCTCAAGGTCGCGCTCGCGCATCTGGCCGTGGGCGATGCCGATGCGCGCCTCCGGCACCAGCTCGGCAAGATCTGCCGCGCACTTCTCGATGCTCTCCACGTCGTTGTGCAGGTAGTAGACCTGACCACCGCGCTTCAATTCCCGCAGCACCGCCTCGCGTACCACCGCCGGTTCATGCTGGCGCACGAAGGTCTTGATGGCGAGTCGCTTGGCAGGCGGGGTGGCGATGATGGAGAGATCCCGCATGCCCGACATTGCCATATTGAGGGTGCGCGGAATGGGGGTAGCGGTGAGGGTGAGGATATCCACGTCGGCCCGCAGCGCCTTGATCTTCTCCTTCTGGCGCACCCCGAATCTGTGCTCCTCATCGACGATGAGCAGTCCCAAGTCCTTGAAGGTTAGTTCGGCGCCGAGCAGCTTGTGGGTGCCGATGATGATATCCACCTTGCCCTCGGCCAGTTCTTTCATCACCGCGGTCTGCTCTTTGGCTGAGCGGAAGCGGCTCAGCACCTCGACCCGCACCGGCCAGTTGGCGAAGCGGTCGCGGAAGTTATCGTAGTGCTGCTGGGCGAGCAGGGTGGTGGGCACCAGTACGGCGACCTGCTTGCCGCCATGCACTGCCACGAAGGCGGCGCGCATCGCCACTTCGGTCTTGCCGAAACCCACGTCGCCGCACACCAGTCGGTCCATGCTCTTGGCCTGACACATGTCACCCAGCACCGCATTGATGGCGTTGAGCTGATCGTCGGTCTCCTCGAACGGGAAGCTGGCGGCAAACTGGCGATAGGCCTCTTTGTCATGCTTGAAGGCAAAACCGGCGCGGGCGGCGCGTATGGCGTAGACATCCAGCAGCTCGGCCGCCACGTCGCGTACCTTCTCGGCCGCCTTGCGCCGCGCCTTGACCCAGGCCTCGCCACCCAGTTTGTGGCTGGGCGGGTTATCTGAGCCGGTGTAGCGGCTGATGAGGTGCAAACTAGTGACCGGCACGAACAGCTTGTCGCCACCGGCATATTCGAGGGTCAAAAACTCGGTGGGCAGGCCGCCGGCGTCGATGGTCTCCAGCCCCAGATAACGGCCGACCCCGTGATCGAGGTGCACCACCGGCTGGCCCTGGGTTAGCTCGCCCAGGTTTCTGATCACCGCATCGGAGCTTAAGTTTTTGCTCTTCTCGCGCGCCCGCTTGCTGCGCACCTTGCCGCCCAGCAGTTCGGTCTCGGTGATCAGTGCCAGCGCTTCAGCCCCAGCCTCCTGCAACTGCTCTTGTAGCAAAAAACCGCGCTCTAGCGGCGCCACCAGCAGACCATGGCGGGTCTTGCTCGCCATGAAATCGCTTAAGGAGGGGAACTCTTTGGGTTGCAGCGAGATACGTGCCAGCAGATCGCCGAGCACCTCCCGCCGCCCTTCAGACTCCACCGCAAACAGGGTGCGACCGGCAAAGCCTTGCAGGAACTGGCTGAGCGCCAGCAGGGGTTGCTCCTTGCTGTGATCGAGCTGCAGATCGGGCAGCGCCGAGATGGGTAGATCGTGCTGACCGGCATCCCCCGCGGTGGCGGCCTCTTGCAGCCGCACCGCGCCATATTGGCCGAGGGCGGCAAAGAGCTGCTCTACCGGCAGATAGAGTTGTGCTGGCGGCAGCAGGGGGCGGGTATTGTCCCAACGCCGGTCTTCATAACGTTGGCCGATGTCGTTCCAGAAGCGCTGGGCGGCGGGGTAGATATCCCCCACCGTGAGCAGCAGGGTATCTTCCGGCAGGTAGTCAAACAGGCTGGCGGTCTGGTTGAAGAAGAGCGGCAGATAATATTCGATGCCAGCGGGCCAGCGCCCCTTGCTCACCTCTTGATAGACGGAGCCCTCGGCCCGCGACAACTCGAACTGCTCGCGGAACTGGCCGCGAAACAGCTCGATGGCCGCCTCGTCGGTGGGAAATTCCCGTGCTGGCAGCAGGCTGACCGTTTTGACCGGCTCGCTGGAACGCTGGGTCTCCGGATCGAACGGGCGGATAGAGTCCACTTCGTCGTCGAAAAAGTCGATGCGGTAGGGACTGTTGCTGCCCATTGGGAAGAGATCGAGCAGGGAGCCGCGGGCGGCAAATTCGCCATGCTCCAGCACCTGATCCACCGCCACGTAACCCGCTTCCGCCAAGCGCCCTCTAAGTTGTTGCAGGTTGAGACGCTGACCTGCTTTCACCATCAGGCTGTATTTGTCGAGATAGACCCGGGGGGCACAGCGCAACATCAGGGTGGAGATGGGGACAATCAGTACCCCTTTGTTCATTTGCGGCAGCTTGTAGAGCGTCTCGAGCCGCTGGGAGATGATGTCCTGATGGGGGGAGAAGGTGTCGTAGGGCAGGGTCTCCCAATCCGGGAACAGCAGCACCGGGCAGCCCTTGTCGGCCAGCAGGTATTGAAGTTCCTGTTCGAGACGCAGGGCGCTCGGCGTATCGGCGGTGATGAGTAGTACCGGACCTTTGGCTTCGCTGGTGAGACGGGCTGCAATCAGCGAGAGGCTGCTGCCGACCAGCTGGCCGAACGTGATCTTTTGGCCCGCTTTGGCGGGCAAGGCGGGGAGTTTCATTGGCATGGTTCGATTCTTTTAACGTTGTCGTTATTTATCGCTGATGTTCGCTATGGTTAGCGCTGGCGCTCTTGGGCGCGTAGCTTGAGCTGTTTGGATTGTACATGCAGGCTGGCGCGTACCAGCAACTCACGATCATCTTCGCGGATCCGCACATAGTCGAGTACCACATGGGTGCCATGTTCGCCCGCAGTGATCTCCTTGACCTGGCCATAGCAGTAGATGGCGGCCGCCTCTTCGCGCAGGAAGATCTTGAGGCGCACGATCTGGTGTAGATGCGGCGTATCGCCATGGCCGTGATAGGGGTGCAGGTAAGTGAGTTGGCCGGCGCCAAACCGCAGGGTGTGGAAGCGTTGCTCCGGATGATCCTGCATGGAGAGCACATAGCCCATGATCATGTCGATCTTGCGGGACTGCTGATTGACGATCTCGAGCAGGTCGTGCATCGACTCGTTCTGGTTACGCAGCAGGCGGGTGGTCACTAGATCGATGGAGGTAATGGCCGAGGAGATCCGAAAGGGCTCCGGCAGCTCAGCGTCCAGCTCTTCCAGCGAGGGGAGGTGAAAGTCGGCCGGCATGGGGATCACATTGACCGGCGTGGCATGAGTGACGCTGAAGAACTGTTCCTGCATGGAGGCTATCCCTTGTTGTCATGGACGGTTTCCCTTTATTATCCGGTATCTTATTTTGTTGGCAACGTACATATCCTTGAAGACCGGACTTTTTCAGCCCCTTTCGCTGGCCATCGGCCTGCGTTATGCAGGCTCGAAGCGCAGCAATCGCTTCGTCTCATTTATCTCCCTGTTCTCCACCTTCGGCATCGCTATCGGGGTTGCTGCCCTGATGGTGGTCATTTCGGTGATGAACGGTTTCGAAGGGCAGCTCAAGGGGCGCATCCTCGGGGTGATCCCCCATGTGGTGGTGACCAATCAGGCGGGCCGTATTGATGCAGACCCGCAAGGCTTGCCGGATCTGGCCAAATTACCCCATGTGGTGGCCATGGCCCCCATGCTCGACAGCGAAGGGATGCTGCAAAGCCCCGGCCAGCTGACTGGCGTCAGCGTGCAGGGGATCGATCCCGCCCACTGGCCCAAGGATGACATCCTCCATAGTCAGATGCTGGGGGGACGCCTTGATACCCTGCAGGCCGGTCGCTACCAGATCGTGCTGGGGCAAGGGGTGGCACGCCGCCTTAATGTCTCCATCGGCGATCAGGTTCGTCTGATCCTGACCGAAGGCACTCGTTTTACGCCGTTTGGCCGGGTTCCGGCCCAGCGTCTCTTTACTGTCTCCGGCATCTTTGGGGTCGGTGCTGACGTGGATAACCAGATTGCGCTGATTGCGTTGGGGGATGCCCAGCGACTGTTGCGTCTGCCGACAGAAACCGTCGGTGGTATTCGCCTCTGGCTCGATGATCCTTTTGCGGCCGACGAGGTGATCAAGACACCGTTGCCGGAAGGGCTGCTGTGGCAGGATTGGCGCCGCGAGCGCGGTGAGCTGTTCCAGGCTGTAGCCATGGAAAAACGGATGATGGGGTTGATGCTGGTGCTGATCATCGCCGTTGCGACTTTCAACATTCTCTCCGCACTGGTGATGGTAGTGACGGACAAGGAGGGTGAAGTGGCCATCCTGCGTACCATGGGCATGAGTGAGTCAGGCATCGTCAAAATCTTCATGGTGCTCGGTGCCTCCAGCGGGGTGATTGGCGCCCTGTTTGGCGCTCTGGCGGGGCTGGGTCTGACCCTTGGCCTCAATCCACTGCTCAATGCGGTGGGCCTCAACCTCTATATGACGGCAGGCGGTAGTGGTTTGCCGGTTATTGTCGAGCCTGCTCAGGTCATGACCATTTTGCTGGGCGCCGTGCTGCTGAGCTTCAGCGCGACTCTCTATCCGGCGGCCCGCGCCGCGCGGGTCAAACCGGCCGAGGCGTTACGTTATGAGTAATGCCGTGAATAATGCATCTTCTGTTGTTACCTCTGGTGCAATTACTGGAGCAAGTGGAGCCCCCTTTATGAATGAAGCCGTATCCCGTGAACCTCTGTTGCGCTGCCAAGCGCTCAACCATGTCTATAAAGAGGGGGAGCTGGAGACTCAGGTGCTCAAGGGGATTGATTTGAGTGTCGCAGCCGGTGAGATGCTGGCGGTAGTGGGGAGCTCGGGCTCCGGCAAGACCACCTTGCTGCACCTGATGGGAGCCCTCGACAACCCTTCCAGCGGTGCCGTGCTGTTCAAGGGGGAGGATATCCACCATTGGGATAGCCGCACCCAGGCCCGTTTTCGTAACCGCGAGCTGGGTTTCGTCTATCAGTTTCATCACCTGCTCTCCGAGTTCAGTGCATTGGAAAATGCGGCCATGCCACTGCTGATCGCTGGCGAGTCGGTGGCGGTTGCCACCGAGAAGGCGACCAAAATGTTGGGGCGTGTCGGACTCTCCCATCGCTTGAATCACCGCCCTTCCGAGCTCTCCGGTGGCGAACGCCAGCGGGTGGCGATTGCCCGTGCGTTGGTCAACGAACCGAGTCTGGTGCTGGCGGATGAGCCCACCGGTAACCTGGATCACGCCAGTGCCACTGCGGTGTACGAGCTGCTCTGTGAGCTGAATCGTGAGTTGGGCACCGCCTTTGTGGTGGTGACCCATGACTTGAGCCTTGCGGCCAAGCTCCATCGCCGGGTGACCCTGGTGAGCGGTGTGATGGCGGAGGTTGCCTGATGTTCAAACCGCTGCCCCTCTTTCTGGGCCTGCGTTACAGCCGCTCCCGCCGTCGCAACGGGTTTATCGCCTTTATCTCCGCCTCTTCCCTGATCGGGATCGCCCTTGGGGTGATGGCGCTTATCCTGGGGCTCTCTGCCATGAATGGCTTTGAGCGGGAGCTCAAAGATCGGGTGCTTTCCGTGGTACCGCAAGGTGAGTTGGACGCGGTCGAGCGACCGCTGCCGGACTGGCCGCGTCTGCGCGATTACCTGCTGGCACAGCCGGGCGTCGAGGCTGCCGCGCCGGTGATCCGCTTGAACGGCCTGCTGGAGCACGGCTCCGCCCTCAAGGGTGTGCAGCTGCGTGCGGTGCTGCCCGAGCTGGAGGCCAATCTGTCGGACGCGGGCAAGTACATGACCGGCCGTGGCCTGCGTGAGCTGCAACCGGGTGAACGTGGCGTCATTCTCGGCAAAACCATTGCCGACAAGCTGGGGGTCAAGATTGGCGATTCTCTTGCCCTGTTGTTGCCACAGGGGGGCGATCAGGCGGGGATCAAAAATCCGAGACGAGAATCCTTGACGGTGGTGGGCTTGTTGGAGATCGGCGGGCAGCTCGACGGCTTGCTCGGCTTTATGAATTTGGCTGATGCGCAAGCGATCACCGGTATGGGTAGCGATGTGGAGGGGTTCAGCCTGCGGGTGAGCGATGTGCTCAATGCGCAGAACATTACGATCGCTGCCGCACAGCAGTTCCCTCATCACGTCTATATCCGCAGCTGGATGAACAGCCAGGGTTATCTCTATCAGGACATTCAGATGGTACGTACCGTCATGTATGTGGTGATGCTGATGGTGGTGGCAGTGGCCTGCTTCAACATCGTCTCCACTCTGGTGATGGCGGTGAACGAGAAGCGCAGCGAGATTGCTATCTTGAAGACCATGGGAGCGAGCCCCGGCCAGATCCGGCTCACCTTCGTCATTCAGGGGATGGTCAACGGGGTGGCCGGTGCCCTGCTTGGCGCGCTGCTGGGAGGCCTGCTCTCCAGCAAGCTGACCCAGATCCTGGGGGTCATCGAGAAGCTCATTGGCCACCGCTTCCTCAATCCGGATATCTACTTTATCGACTTCCTGCCGACCGAGTTGCATATGCTGGATCTGCTCATCGTAACGGGCGCTGCTATCCTGATGAGTCTGCTGGCGACCCTCTATCCCGCCTGGCGGGCGAGCGGTCTGGTGCCGTCCCGCGAGCTGGGTCACTGATGCGCGACATCTGATCCGCTGATAAAAACGAAGAGCCCGCCAGTGCAAACCGGCGGGCTCTTCTGTTTTCAGATCGCGTGGTGTGGCTTAGTGCGCGTTCAACTCATCGAGCGGCAGGGAGAAACTCGCCACAAAGGTGTCGATAAAGTAGCGCATCTCATCGCTCATCCGCGCTTCCAGCATGGCCTCAAGGCGCTTGCGAGCCGGCTCAAACTCACGGTTGCCCGCGTTGATCTCCTCCAGACACTTGGTATAGGCACAGAGGGTGTCGGCGTCTTTCACCAGTCTGGCCAGCTCGCTATCCTGCGCTGCCGAATCTAGCAGCGGGCGAAAATCCTCCACCAACTCAGGTGGCAGCATGGCGAGCAGGCGCTGCTCGGCGGCCAGCTCTATCTTTTTGTACTCGCGGGCGATTTCGGGGTTGAAGTATTTGACCGGGGTCGGCAAATCGCCGGTCAGCACTTCGCTGCTGTCGTGATAGAGCGCCATCACGGCGGCGCGATCGGCATCCACGGTGCCGCCAAACAGCCGGTTTTTGATGATGCCGAGGGCATGGGCCACCATGGCCACCTGCAGGCTGTGCTCGGCGATATTTTCGGGCTGGATGTTGCGCATCAGGGGCCAGCGGTAGATGAGCTTCATGCGGGCGAGATTGGCGAAAAAGTGGCTGGGTAACATGATGGCCTCAACAAAAGAGAATAGAAAAGGGCAGACCCCAGTCTGCCCTTTTTTTCGTTGCAGGGCAGCGTCTGCCCGCGCATTTCCCGCAGTTAGCGGATATAGCGACCCGATTCCGCCTCGTGGTTGGTCACAATCATCTGGCCGATGGGGGCCAGGCTGATGAGTGCCAGTTTGAGGTGCTGGATACCGAACGGGATACCGATAATGGTCACGAAGCAGGCCAATGCCGAGGCGATGTGACCGATGGCCAGCCAGATACCGATCAGCACGAACCAGAGGATGTTGCCAATCAGTCCCAGGGTGCCGGTGCCGATATCGCTCTGACCGGTCATGGTCTTGCGATTGACCGCCTGCTTGCCAAACGGGAAGAAGGTAAAGGTGCCGATCACGAAGCAGGCGCGTCCCCAGGGGATGCCAACCAGCGAAATAAAGCAGATAAGACCGGCCAGCCACCAGGCCAGGCCCATAAAGATACCTCCCAGTACAAACCAGAGCAGATTGAACAAGAAGCGGAAAAAGGCCATGTGAGTGACTCCAGATACATCAATTTGGCTGCCACCATAACGAGGGAGGGCAGGGGACGCAATGGTTGATTGGGACAATGGACATTTGGCGGGACAATTTGAGTCGTTGCCACACATGTCGGGTGGATAACTGCACGATATGACTCGAAATATGACCAATAAACCGGCTTTTGGCTGAAAAAAGGTGAGCAAACGCAAAATAATCATCAACCAATGGTTGAAGTCGGGCACCTCTCTCCCCATATAAAGGGTAGTTTTGCACGAATTGTGCTTGCACACCGCACAATGTGGGGGATGTGTGGCTCGACTCGACCAAAGTGCGCCGCTATAATGCCGCGTCATATTTTCTCATCACAAAGACATATTGTTGTCTTTATAAACAGGAAGACTCCGGGCTTTGCCCAGGGGCAATAAAGGGTCAGCACGCAGTGCTGAGTTGAACGAGGTAGAAGAATGCAAGTTTCTGTAGAGACAACCCAGGGTCTGGAACGCCGTCTTACCATCACTGTACCGGCTGCTACCGTAGACGCCGCTGTGCGTAAAGAATTGAATGGCCTGGCCAAAACTCGTCGCATCGACGGTTTCCGTCCTGGCAAGGCTCCGGTTGCCATCATCAAGAAGATGTTCGGCGCCATGGCTCACGCCCGCGTTGCTGATGAAATGATGCAGAACAACTTCATCAAAGCCATCATCGAAAACAAACTGAGCCCGGCTGGCGCGCCGACCATGGATCCGAAAGAAATCCAGGAAGGTCAGGATTTCGAATTTACCGCCACTTTCGAAGTGTATCCGGAGTTCGAAGTTGCCGGTCTGGAGAGCATCAAGGTTGAGAAGCCGGTTGCTAGCGTGAAGGATGAAGATCTGGCCAACATGATCGACACCCTGCGCAAGCAGCACGCTACCTGGGCTGATGCCGATGTTGCCGCTGCCAATGGCATGCGTGTGACCATGGACTTCGTCGGTTCCATCGATGGTGAAGAGTTCGACGGCGGCAAGGCTGAAGGCTTCAACCTGGTATTGGGCGCTGGCCGCATGATCCCGGGCTTCGAAGACGCCATCATGGGCAAGAAAGCAGGCGACGAGTTCACTATCGAAGTGACCTTCCCGGCTGACTACCACGCCGAAAACCTGAAAGGCAAAGAGGCCAAGTTCGCTTCCAAGCTGATCAAGGTTGAAGAGCAGATCCTGCCTGAGCTGACCGAAGAGTTCGTCAAGCGTTTCGGTATCGAAAGCGGTTCTGTTGAAGAGCTGAAAGCCGAAGTGCGCAAGAACATGGAGCGCGAACTGGCTCAAGCCCTGAAAAACAGCGTGAAAGAGCAGGTTCTGAACGGTCTGGTTGAAGCCAACCTGATCGACCTGCCGAAGGCTGCTGTTGCTCAAGAGATCGATACCCTGCGTCAACAGGCTCTGCAGCGCTTTGGTGGTTTCCAGGGCGGCAACGCACCTGAGCTGCCGGCTGAGCTGTTCCAGGCGCAAGCCGAGCGTCGTGTACGCGTAGGCCTGCTGCTGGGTGACGTGATCCGTACCAACGAGATCAAGGCTGACGACGCTCGCGTGACCAGCATCATCGAGTCCATGGCCACTGCCTACGAAGATCCGAAGGAAGTGATCGAGTACTACCAGAAGAACGAGCAGATGCTGAACGGCGTTCGTAACCTGGCAGTTGAAGATCAAGCCATCGACCTGATCCTGTCCAAAGCGCAAGTGACCGAAAAAGAAGTTGCCTTTGACGACGTGATCAACAAGTCTGGCGCCGCTGCCTAAGAACATTTGACTTAAGGTCAAGACTGTTAAGTATAATGGCTCGTGTGATCTCCACTCGGGCCATTTTATTTTAGGGACAATGCCTTATGTACAAGAACTATAACGATATGACCGATTCTCCCAGCAATGCGCTGGTCCCCATCGTGGTCGAACAGACTGCCAAGGGTGAACGTTCCTACGATATTTACTCCCGTCTGTTGAAAGAGCGGGTGATCTTCCTGACCGGTCAGGTCGAAGATCAGATGGCCAATCTGGTGGTTGCCCAGTTGCTGTTCCTCGAGTCCGAAAATCCGGACAAGGACATCTACATCTACATCAACTCACCGGGTGGCTCGGTGACTGCAGGTATGTCTATCTATGACACCATGCAGTTCATCAAACCGGATGTCAGCACCGTTTGCATGGGGCAGGCCTGCTCCATGGGCGCATTCCTGCTGGCTGGCGGTGCCAAGGGCAAGCGTTTCTGCCTGCCTAACGCCCGCGTGATGATCCATCAGCCGCTGGGCGGTTTCCAGGGCCAGGCTTCTGACATCCAGATCCACGCCCAAGAGATCCTGAAGATTAAAAATACCCTGAACGAGCGTCTGGCCTTCCATACCGGTCAGGAGATGGCTACCATCGAACGTGACACCGATCGTGACAACTTCATGTCTGCCGAGCAGGCTGTTGCCTATGGTCTGGTCGACGGTGTCTTGACCCAGCGCAGCTGAGCAGGGTGTCCCGGTCTGTTGTAAACTCAACAGGCCGACCCATCCTCTATTGATAAAACGAGGTTGCTGAATGACAGAAAAACGCAAGGGTGAGGGTGATAAGCTGCTCTACTGCTCTTTTTGCGGCAAAAGCCAGCATGAAGTGCGCAAGCTGATCGCTGGCCCTTCCGTCTACATATGTGATGAGTGTGTCGAGCTATGCAACGACATCATCCGCGAAGAGATCCGTGAGATCTCGCCCAAACGCGATGGTAACGAGCTGCCGACCCCTCATCAGATCCGCGCTCATCTCGATGACTATGTGATCGGGCAGGAGTATGCCAAGAAGGTGTTGGCTGTCGCTGTCTACAACCACTACAAGCGTCTGCGCAACAGCGGCGAAAACAGTGGTGTAGAACTGGGCAAATCCAACATTCTGCTGATTGGCCCGACCGGTAGCGGCAAGACCCTGCTGGCCGAGACCCTGGCTCGTCTGCTGGATGTGCCGTTCACCATGGCCGATGCGACCACCCTGACCGAAGCTGGTTATGTGGGCGAAGACGTGGAGAACATCATCCAGAAGCTGCTGCAAAAGTGCGACTACGACGTAGAGAAGGCCCAGCGTGGTATCGTCTACATCGACGAGATCGACAAGATCTCCCGCAAGTCGGACAACCCCTCCATCACCCGCGATGTTTCCGGGGAAGGGGTACAGCAGGCACTGCTCAAGCTGATCGAAGGGACCATCGCTTCCGTGCCGCCGCAAGGTGGTCGCAAGCATCCGCAGCAGGAGTTCTTGCAGGTTGATACCTCCAAGATCCTCTTCATCTGTGGCGGTGCCTTTGCCGGTCTGGACAAGGTGATCGAGCAACGTTCCGTCAAGGGAACCGGTATCGGCTTTGGCGCCGAGGTGAAATCCAAGGATGCCAAGGCAACCCTGAGCGAGACCTTCGCCAAGGTGGAGCCGGAAGATCTGATCAAGTACGGTTTGATCCCCGAGTTCATCGGCCGTCTGCCGGTGGTCGCGACCCTGACTGAACTGGACGAGTCTGCGCTTATCCAGATCCTGAAAGAGCCGAAAAACGCGCTGACCAAACAGTACGCTGCGTTGTTCGATCTGGAAGGGGTTGAGCTCGAGTTCCGTGACGACGCACTCAACGCCATTGCCCGCAAGGCAATGGAGCGTAAAACCGGTGCCCGTGGTCTGCGTTCCATCGTGGAAGCCGTGCTGCTGGATACCATGTATGACCTGCCTTCTCTGGAAGGCGTCAGCAAGGTGGTGATCGACGAGACCGTGATCAAAGGGGACTCCGCGCCCTTGATGATCTACGAAAATCCCGAAACCCAGGCTGCTGCATCAGAGTAAATGTCTGATTTTTAATCAAATGGAAGGGGCTTTTTGCCCCTTTCATGCTTTTTACGGTTTCGGCGATTGAATCTCATCTCTGCGCCCCCATATACTCAGCCAAGCGCTTTGCCAACGGTATAACAAGCCGAGAGGACATATATGAACCTAGAGCGTTCAGAACGCATCGAGATTCCCGTCCTGCCTCTTCGTGACGTGGTGGTTTATCCCCACATGGTCATTCCACTCTTTGTGGGGCGGGAAAAATCCATTCGCTGTCTGGAAGCGGCCATGGAGCAGGACAAGAAAGTTCTGCTGGTGGCCCAGAAGGATGCGTCAACCGATGAGCCGACCGTGGAGGAGATCTTCACCGTCGGGACAGTGGCCAATATTCTGCAGATGCTCAAGCTGCCGGACGGCACCGTCAAGGTGCTGGTAGAGGGGGGGCAGCGCGCCCGCCTGGAGCGGATGATCGACGACAAGGATTTCTTTGTCTGCGAGGCCCAGTACATCCCCTCCCAAGCCATTGAGGAGAAGGATCAGGAAGTCCTGGTTCGCTCTGCCATCGGCCAGTTTGAAGGCTATATCAAGCTCAACAAGAAGATCCCGCCCGAGGTGCTCACCTCGATTTCGGCGATCGACGATGCTGCGCGCCTGGCCGACACCATGGCGGCCCATATGCCGCTCAAGCTGGAAGACAAGCAGAAGGTATTGGAGATCGTTTCGGTCTCCGAGCGCATCGAATTCCTGATGGCGATGATGGAGTCGGAGATTGACCTGCTGCAGGTCGAGAAGCGCATCCGCACGCGCGTCAAGAAGCAGATGGAAAAGAGCCAGCGCGAGTATTACCTCAACGAGCAGATGAAGGCCATTCAGAAAGAGCTGGGTGAGCTGGAAGACAGCCCGGATGAGTTTGAAGCGCTCAATCGCAAGATTGAAGAGGCTGGCATGCCGGAAGATGCCCGTGAAAAGGCGCAGGCCGAGCTTGCCAAGTTGAAAATGATGTCGCCCATGTCCGCCGAGGCTACCGTAGTTCGTAGCTATGTGGACTGGATGGTTCAGGTGCCGTGGAAGGCGCGCTCCAAGGTCAAGAAAGATCTGGGCAAGGCGCAAGAGGTACTGGATGCCGATCACTATGGCCTGGAGAAGGTCAAGGATCGCATTCTCGAATATCTGGCGGTACAGGCGCGGGTGAACAAGCTCAAGGGCCCCATCCTCTGTCTGGTTGGCCCTCCCGGTGTGGGCAAGACCTCGTTGGGCCAATCCATCGCCAAGGCGACTGGCCGCAAATATGTGCGGATGGCCCTCGGTGGGGTGCGTGACGAGGCGGAGATCCGCGGTCACCGTCGTACCTATATCGGTTCCATGCCAGGCAAGCTCATCCAGAAGATGGCGAAAGTCGGCGTGAAGAACCCGCTGTTCCTGCTCGACGAGATCGACAAGATGAGCTCGGACATGCGTGGCGATCCCGCGTCTGCCTTGCTGGAAGTGCTCGATCCGGAACAGAACAACAGCTTCAACGATCACTACCTGGAAGTGGATTATGACCTGTCGGACGTGATGTTCGTGGCCACCTCCAACTCCATGAACATCCCGGGTCCGTTGTTGGACCGGATGGAAGTGATCCGTCTCTCCGGTTACACCGAAGATGAGAAGCTCAACATTGCCAAGCAGCATCTGGTTGCCAAGCAGATCCAGCGCAACGGCCTGAAAGAGTCCGAGATCACCATTGAGGATTCAGCGTTGGTCGGGGTGATCCGTTACTACACCCGCGAGGCGGGGGTACGGAGTCTGGAGCGCGAGATATCCAAGATTTGTCGCAAGGCGGTCAAGCGCATCCTGCTGGACAAGAGCATCAAGCATGTTCAGGTCAATCAGGCCAACCTCAAGGAGTTCCTCGGGGTACAGCGGTTCGATTACGGCAAGGCCACCGACCAGAACCAGGTTGGTCAGGTATGCGGCTTGGCGTGGACCGAAGTGGGTGGCGATCTGCTTACCATCGAAACCACCAACATGCCGGGCAAGGGCAAGCTCACTTATACCGGTTCGCTCGGTGAAGTGATGCAGGAGTCTATCCAGGCGGCCATGACAGTGGTACGGACTCGAGCCGAGAAGTTGCGCATCAATGCCGACTTCTACGAGAAGCGCGATATCCATGTGCACGTACCGGAAGGGGCAACCCCGAAAGATGGTCCGAGTGCCGGTATCGCCATGTGTACCGCCCTGGTCTCCAGCTTGACCGGTAATCCGGTTCGTGCGGATGTGGCCATGACAGGGGAGATCACCTTGCGCGGCGAAGTGCTGCCCATCGGTGGTCTCAAGGAGAAGTTGCTGGCAGCTCATCGTGGCGGCATCAAGCGAGTGCTTATTCCGAAAGAGAACGAGCGTGACCTTGAGGAGATCCCGGCAAACGTCAAACAAGACCTTGAAATTTATCCGGTTCGCTGGATTGACGAGGTGCTGGAACTGGCGTTGCAGGACAATCCACAGGGGTTTGAACGCGTTTCTGTCGTGTAAATGTTGATGCGCCGCAAATTTGGCGCATTCGGTGGGTGGTTAAGGCTTGCATGCGCCCGATAACGGAAGTAGCCTTGACCACCGATCGGGTACTCGTGATGAGTCGCAATACGTTGTGTGGCGCGGGTTTGCGCCAGATTGTCACTTGCAACTGATCAGGAGGCTTGCTATAAAACCTCCACTTGTTGTGGCCAGGGAAATCAGCGCCGCAGCGGTGTTCGATAAAAGGGGAATATAAGAGTGAATAAATCTCAACTGATTGACAAGATTGCAGACGGTGCTGATATCTCCAAGGCTGCTGCTGGCCGTGCGTTGGATGCCTTCATTGATGCTGTAGGTGAAGCTCTGAAAGAGGGTGACCAGGTAGCTCTGGTTGGTTTCGGCACTTTCGCTGTGCGTGAGCGTGCTGCCCGTTCTGGCCGTAACCCGCAAACTGGCGCGACCATCGAAATCGCTGCTGGTAAAGTTCCTGCCTTCAAAGCCGGTAAGGCCCTGAAAGACGCTGTTAACTAAGTCGGGCGCTGATATCCGTCGGCTACCGTCCTTGGTCGCAGACCAGACAAGTTAGAGAGTCTTCTCTCATACTGATTGACCAAGGCGCATCGCAATCGGTGCGCCTTTTTATTGTTTACGCCCATCGAGTTCGGGAGCATAAGTACAAACATGATGTTGGATAAACTACGCGAAGGGGCGCAGGGCAAGGTAGCCAAGGTTATCTTGGGTCTGATCATCCTCTCCTTTGCCTTGGCTGGTGTAGGTAGTTACCTGAACGGCCCGGCCCGTACCGCCCCCGCCACCGTCAATGGCACCGAGATCAGTGCTGCGGCACTGGAAAACGCTTACCGTAACGAGCGCGCCCGCATGGAATCCCAGATGGGAGAGGCATTCAGCCAGCTGGCCGCTAACCCCGATTACATGAAGCAGTTCCGCCGTGGTGTGCTGGATCGCCTGATCGATCAGGCGTTGCTGGACAGCAAGGCTCGTGAACTGGGCCTGCGCATCAGCGATGAACAGATCAAGCAATCCATCGTAGCCATGCCGGAGTTTGCCGAGAACGGCAAGTTCAACAACGATCGCTATCTGCAACTGATCCGCCGTGCTGGCATGACCCCTGAAATGTTCCGCGATTCACTGCGCCAGGACATGGTACGCCAACAGTTGATGAGTGCCCTGCTGGGTACTGAATTCTCCCTCAAGGGTGAAGCTGAGCAGCTCGACAAGCTCTACAACCAGACTCGCGATCTGCGTCTGGTGCGTCTGGCCGCCGCCAATTATGTGGATGATGTTCAGGTCTCCGACAACGAGCTGGATCAGTATTACAAGACCAATGGCGCTCGTTTCATGAATGATGAGCAGGTCAAGGTCGACTACCTGCTGCTGGATGCTGCCAACCTTGGCAAGGAGATCAAGGTTACTGAACAGGATGCCCAGGATTACTACGACCAGCATCAGGATCTGTTCCAGCGTGCCGAGCGTCGTCATGTGGCCCACATCCTGATCCCGTTTGGCAAGGACGAGAAAGCAGCCGAGCAGAAAGCACAATCCGTGCTGGCCAAAGCCAAGGCGGGTGACGATTTCGCTGCGCTGGCCAAGGCTGACTCTGCCGATACCTTCTCCGCCAAAAAAGGCGGCGAGCTGGACTGGTTCGAGAAAGGGGTGATGGATCCTGCCTTCGAGAAAGCCGCGTTCGCCCTGAACAAGGCGGGCGATCTCTCTGCCGTGGTGAAGAGCCCATTCGGTTTTCACATCATCAAGCTGTTAGGTGTTGAAGCTGCCCAGACCAAGCCATTTGCCGATGTGAAGGAAGAGACCATCACTCGTCTGCAAACTGACAAGGCCAAGGAGCTGTTCTTTGCCGAGCAGCAGAAGATGGCTGATAACAGCTTCGAAAACCCGGACTCACTCGATCTGACTGCCGAGGCGATGGGCCTGAAGGTTCAATCCTCCAACTACTTCAGTCAGACCACGGCACCTGCTCCGCTCAACGATCCCAAGGTGCTTTCCGTGGCGTTCTCCGAGCAACTGCGCGATGACAACACCAACTCCGACGTGATCGAGCTGGCGGATGGCAAGGCACTGGTGCTGCACATCACCGGTCACCAGCCCAAAGCCGTCAAGCCGCTGGCTGAAGTGAAAGAGCAGGTGATTGCCGCCATCAAGCATGACAAGGCCGGTGAAGTGGCCCGTGGCAAGGCTCAGGGTCTGTTGGACAAGCTGAAGGTTGGCGAGAGCATCAATGCCGATCTGACTGCGCTCGGTCTGAAAGTGGAGACCCACAAAGGGGTTGCTCGCTTCGATCGCGAACTGGATCAGAACCTGATTGCCCAGGCGTTCATGTTGCCCCATCCGAAAGATGGCAAGCCGAGTGTGGCACTGGTTGCCGAGACCAACGGCGATCGCGTGGTGGTTGCGCTGGACAAGGTCAACGTACCTGCCGCAGCATCCGGCATGGCCGCCATGCTGCAAGGTCAGCTGGGTCAGGGCAAAGCCCAGGTGGATTACAAGTCTCTGATCGACGAGCTGCGCAAAGCGGCCAAGATCGAGTACTTCACCAGTGTGGAAGCGACCGTCGAGTAATCGGCTCTGCGCAACCCATTGAAAACGGCTCCTTGATGGAGCCGTTTTTTTATCTGTGGGCGGAGGGATATACTCAAGCTCTGCTCTCTGCTCTCTGCTCTCTGCTCTCTGCTCTCTGCTCTCTGCTCTCTGCTCTCTGCTCTCTGCTCTTTACTGTTTCTGCGTTGCTCTGCGGCTTTCTGTGGTCTTACCTGAGTCATATGCCATATCAGTCGTCTAAACACGGGATATAAAAAAACCGGCACGTGAGTGCCGGTTTTTCACTGCGAACTTGCGCAGGGGAGGGGTTATACCACGCCCTGAGTGCGCAGATAATCCTCGTAGGTACCGCCGAAGTCACGGATACCGTCTTCGCTCAGCTCCAGGATGCGGGTCGCCAGGGAGGAGACGAATTCGCGGTCGTGGGAGACGAAGATCAGGGTGCCCTTGTACATCTCGAGTGCCAGGTTCAAGGATTCGATAGATTCCATGTCCAGGTGGTTGGTCGGTTCATCCATGATCAGGATGTTGGGACGCTGCATCATCAGCTTGCCAAACAGCATACGGCCCTGTTCACCACCAGAGAGCACCTTGACCGGCTTTTTGATATCGTCCTGAGTGAACAGCAGACGACCGAGGATAGAGCGAACTGCCTGCTCGTCTTCGTTCTCCTGTTTCCACTGGGCCATCCAGTCAAACACATTGAGATCGGTATCGAAATCCTCGGCGTGATCCTGAGCGTAGTAACCGATCTGGGCGTTTTCGGACCACTTGATGGTGCCGGTGTCCGGTGCCAGCGCGCCTACCAGGGTTTTGATCAGGGTCGATTTACCGATACCGTTGGTACCCAGAATGGCGACCTTCTCGCCCACTTCCAGCATCATGTTGAGGCCTTTGAACAGGGGCGCCTCGCCGTAGCCTTTGGATACACCTTCGATTTCCAGGATGTTGCGGTAGAGCTTCTTCTCCTGCTCGAAGCGGATGAAGGGGTTCTGACGGCTGGAGACCTTCACTTCCTCAATCTTGATCTTGTCGATCTGCTTGAGGCGGGAGGTGGCCTGGCTGGACTTGGAGGCGTTGGCACTAAAACGGGAGACGAAGGATTGCAGATCGGCGATCTGGGCCTTCTTCTTGGCGTTGTCGGCCAGCAGACGCTCGCGGGCCTGAGTGGCGGCCAGCATGTAGTCATCGTAGTTGCCCGGATAAACGCGCAGCTCGCCGTAGTCCAGATCCGCCATGTGGGTACAGACGGAGTTCAGGAAGTGACGGTCGTGAGAGATGATGATCATGGTGCTTTCACGATCGTTGAGCACCTGCTCCAGCCAGCGAATGGTGTTGATATCCAGGTTGTTGGTTGGTTCGTCCAGCAGCAGGATGTCAGGGTTGGAGAACAGCGCCTGTGCCAGCAGCACCCGCAGCTTCCAGCCCGGGGCCACTTCACTCATCGGGCCGTTGTGCTGCTCGATAGGGATACCGGCACCCAGCAGCAACTGACCGGCACGCGCTTCGGCGGTGTAGCCGTCATATTCAGCGACCAGCCCTTCCAGCTCGGCAGCCTTCATGTAGTCGTCATCGGTCGCTTCGAGGTTGGCGTAGATGGCATCACGCTCGGCAATCGCCGCCCACAGCTCGGTGTGACCCATCATGACCACGTCCAGAACACGGGTATCTTCGTAGGCGAACTGATCCTGGCGCAGCTTACCGATGCGCTCATTGACGTCCAGGCTCACATTACCGCCGCTGGGCTCAAGATCGCCGCCGAGGATCTTCATAAAGGTGGACTTGCCACAGCCGTTGGCGCCAATAAGGCCATAGCGGTTGCCGCCGCCAAACTTGACGTTGATGTTCTCGAACAGCGGCTTGGCGCCGAATTGCATGGTGATGTTATTGCTGCTTAACATAGTGTGTAAAAAAATTCCTAAATTATCAGTGCATTAACGCACTGGTTGAAAATTCTGGGGCGCTATTGGGGCAAATGCCCATTTTTTTGCATTGAACTCCAGATCGAATCAACCTCGCTTCGGCTTGCTGATTCGATCCATTTTCCATAGACCTCTTGCAACATTTTTGCAGAGTTGTGACCCATTTGTTCAGCTATGAACGCAAGGTTTCCGTGAGCGGTAATGTTCCAACTGGCATAAGTATGCCTAAGTTGATAGGCTCGGCGATAGCGAACCCCAGACTTCTTGATCGCTGCCCGCCATGGTGCCACCAGAAACACGCCGGAGTAAAAAGGCGGCCTGTCCGGCACAACTTTGGTTGGTCGGAAGACAGGGCGCAATGTTTGGCGCACGATCATGCCACCTGGTAGGTGCATGTCAATCTCTGTGTCCAAAAGTGCCCCAGTTATCTTGAATTGATCCTGTAGAGCGTTCAGCGCTGGGGGCAAAAGGTGAACCATTCGTGTCCGGTTTGTCTTCGGGAGCTTGAACTGCATCTTTTGCTGCGTGAGGTTTCTGCGAACATGCAGGAGCTTATTTTCAAAATCTATGTCACCCCAGCTCAGGGCCCTCAGCTCACCAGGACGGATACCAGTGTAGGCGAGGATCAGCAAAATGTTCTTAAACTGCCTGTTAGTTGTAACCTCAATTAGTCTTTGAAACTCGAAGTGTTCAAAAGGATCTGCGCTTTTCTCTGTGTTTAGCCTGGCGGCAGTAACACGTACGTCGAACTTCCTCTCAATAAGTTCGTTTCTAGCAGACCAATTAAGCAGGTTTCCGACATGCCCAAGGTAGGTTCTTACCGTTCTGGGACGGCAATCAGTGAGTAAATGGTTGCGTAGTCTTTCGACATGCATAGGCAGCAAGTCTGCTATGGGCATATCTTCGCCAAGAAACATGGTCATTCTTTGAAATGCACTGCGATACGAGCGCTTTGTCGAGATACCAACGGTAGGCCCAACGCTCTCAATGAAGGCTACTGCTGCCTCTGAAAGCGTCAACCTGGTGGTGGTGCGCATACCAAGGCGGGTCAGCATTTTGGAGTTTGGAAAGTGCTTTGCATAGTCAAAGCTGCCAAGGGCAATTTCGTGCTTGATCGCAGCCAGTTTATTTGCTGCAAATTTGACGTTTGTTTTTGTGAGAGGTACATCCAGTACCTCTCTGCACCGGCGCCCCTTATAGCTGAAGCAGATCCGCAGCTTGTTGCCGTGCACCTCGACTCCAGTCAGCCCTGCAACCAGAGAGGCTTGGTTATCTATTGTGCTGACTCTACCCACTTGTCGTACTCCTCAATGCTGTAGCGAACCTGCCCATCTGGACCATATTTCCAGATCACTCCTTCTGGCCACTCTCCCTTAAGGCGGCGTCCCTCGGCGGCCTTTTCTGTCATGCCTGTTAATGCCTCAAAAAGGCGCGGCCTTACCCATCTTGCACATGGGTAGATGTAATTTCGTTGCATGTGGTCCTCGCGGTTAAAAGAGACTCGAGCCGGTGACGCCCAAGCTGGTTGTAGTAAAAGGTTTGAACTTGCTTGCGGGAATTGGCGGCCTGGTCAAGGCGGTACTCTCCCAGTTCGGTGGTTTTCAGGTTGTGCTGGTTGGCCAGCCTGCCGATGGCTTGCGCGCTCACCCCCAGCTCTTTACCCAGAACAGTTGCGCTCCAGAGCTGTCCGGTTACCCGCGGCGTTTCGATAGGCAGATCGAAGTGAGCCAGGATACGGCCGATCTCGGCGAGCTTAGCTGATTGGGAAAGGGTGGGGGAGAGCACGGTATTAACCAGATCATCCAGCAGCTGGCTGCTCTGGTCGATTAGTTGAAGTTGTTGCATGGCGTGGCCCTCCTGTCCTTGAGGATGGGGCACCGGGTTATGGGAGGGAAGAGCCGTTATTGCTCAGCGCTATTGCAGACTGCCCTTGCCACGGGCGAGGGGGGTTAT
This sequence comes from Aeromonas sp. MdU4, assembly GCF_041929505.1. Classification (NCBI taxonomy): domain Bacteria; kingdom Pseudomonadati; phylum Pseudomonadota; class Gammaproteobacteria; order Aeromonadales; family Aeromonadaceae; genus Aeromonas; species Aeromonas sp. MdU4. Next base: position 131,366 of record NZ_JBHFMW010000031.1, read on the forward strand.
CTCTTTTAATTCTGTTCAGTGTTCAAGCTCTTATTTAGGATACATTTGGCAACATATCAATCCTGCCTGGCTAATAGTAACCAGGTTCATTTTGAGAGTGGTATATGGAAAAATTTAGAGTTGGTGAGTTTGTCCATTTGAAGGCAGGTAATGGTCCAATCATGACCGTACATGCTTTGGATAACACTTGTTATGTTTGTCGGTTCACTGTTGCAGATAGACACGAATCAGCGTCATTTAGACCTGATGAACTAATATCTCATCTAGAGTTTACTCGGTGTGCAACTGAGGGTATTAAACGAGTTCTGAGTCTATCTGCGGAGAAATGGTGCCGATAAATCTAGTTATCGGCATAGTGATCTGGCACACAGGTTTTCCAAGTCAATGTTCATTTCGCATCCTTCATACTGATCGAGATCCCGACGTAGGGGCATTGGGCCCGATACACATCGCGGCAGTGCTCGCGCTCGATACTTTTGCTGCGAAAGCTTGGGCGGGGATCTGAGGTGGAAATAGACAGGCCAACTGGTTGGCTGGCCTGAAGTTGGGCTATCTGGTGCAGGGCGCTCTCGAGAGCCGCCTGCTTGTTGGGGTCAGTTAGCATCGCCACCCCCGGTAACCCATAAAGCCGGGTTCGCAGACCTTACTGAACGGCAGGACTGGGAGATGGGCTATCAGGATCTTGAGTTGGGGGTTATCTGGTTGGCTGTCGATGGTGACTTTGGCGCCGGGGTTGATGCGCAGGTATCGTTCTCGCACATCAGCAGCCTCCTCCCGGGTTAACCCTAGTTGGATGATAGGCTTTCTGTAGCGCATAGCTCACCTCCGAAGCCTTTGGTGGCTCTGTGTTTGCAAGATGTGAATCTTGCGGGCCGCTGCTTCGGCGGTTTGCCGATCGCATATCGTGCCTCCTGGGAGGACGAACATGTCGGGCTGTTTGGGATGGGGCATGACAACACCCAGCCCGATGACCACTGCACCGCGGTAGGGGCTTTCGATGGTTTTCATTGGTTACCTCTGAGTTATTCACAGAATCTGTGATGGAGGCGGTGAGTATCTGGTGGGTATCAGACGGCTTGTCTTGCGCCAATGCCGCGAGCAAAGGGGATGCGAGGGGATGGGCCAACCTTCATGGTGGGGAATGCAATCAGGGCGCAACCGAAGTTGGCTCCGTTTTTTCTGGTCTTGCCATCTCGTTCGTAGAATTGATACCTGCCGTTCGGTTCGTAGATGATCACTTCATCGGCCAACAAGCGGCGCCACCATGTAGTCAGCGGCTCGTATGGCAGCAACATCATTCCAGGCTTGCCATTTGCTTGCTGCTGGCGCGCTTTGGTTATGAACTCAGGCTTGAAATCGAAGGGTGGGTTACACCACCAGTGCTCTGGCCAGTTGAGATTCAGGCTATCAAGGCCAATGCATACGCTGCGCTCGTTCTCGGCCTCACGGATTTGTGCCAGCACCTCTTCCCGGGAGCGGTAGTCAAGCAGCCTATCCAGCAGTAGATGACTGGTGAAGTAGCGGCTGCACTTAGTTGTTGACGGCTCGGCGGCAACGTCACAATCAAATGGGCGGCCATAGAGCTCCTGCGCATCGTAAAAGCACTCCCAGGTGGTGGCCCAGAAGTTCTTATCGCTTGCAGGTGTTCCACTATCAATCAGGATTGCCATTATGCTACCTCCTAGTTCTTGGTAGTAGACATGGGGCTGGGGTCTGTCAGGAAAGTGATAAGCCCCGTTGATGGCGGGGCTTAGGTAGGATTTAGGCTGCTCTCTTCTTGTCGAGACCAAGGCGAACGAGGTTGGTGCGATAGATTTCGTTCGCTTGGGTTTTCTGCTCCTCGTTCAGTTTGTCGCCAAGGCTGGTGATTTCCGATAGCGCCGATCGTAGTTCCCCCGCAGATTCAGCAATATCGAGTTTGAACAAGGCTTCAGCCAGCTGGTCAGCGATAACCGGATCTACCTCCTGTACCTCAGGTTCAGGCCCACCATGCTGCTGTTCGATGACGCTTTCGGCTTGCCCCTCGATAACAGCCCCTTTGGCAGCATCGGCTTGCTGTGCAGCACGCTTTGCTGCGGCTCTTTCAGCAAGAGTTTCGGTGGCTGACTTGTTGCTGCCATCTGGTCCGGCTGGGGTAAAGTCAGGGTTGATCTCACGCTCTTCCAGCTCATCGACTGAGTAGACGCCAAGGATCACATCCGGGGTGTAGAGCCGGGCCCAGCGCTTCACGCCGAGGTAGGCCAACTGTTGCTTCGGGTCATCAGCCCAGAGTGTCGAGTTGCGCGTGCGAGCCTGCTGCAGCAACAATTCAACCTCACGTACTTGGCCGCTAGATAACGTCGCAATTACCTTTACACCGCACCCCTTTTCATCAGCAAAGCTCCAGTCTGGCACACGGTAAACCGCGCCTTTTTTATCAGGGTCTTTGCTCTGGACCTCTTTGAACTTGCCAATGACACGTTCCCACGGCCCAAAAAATTCATAGTCAAAACGTCCCTTGATGACACCAGAGTTGACCACTACTGCGTTGACTAATTGAGCCTCATAGCCAAGCGTTCCACCCACAAGGTGGGTTTTCTGCGCAACAGGGAAGGGATTCATGCCCCATTGCACAGATTGCAGGCAGATGGCGAAGCAGTCTGCCTGGTTACCGCGCAGGTGCTGAGGCACGGTCGCTTTTCCGCTTGCCATCATGGTCGCCATCTTTTCGATGCTGGCCATGAAGTCTATGTTCATCATCAGGCTCAGCATGTTTGCCTGGCCTCGCTCATTGGCCAGCACCGGAGTTGAGCTCTGGGTTGCTACTGAATTTTGCATAGTGAGGATCCTTAGAAGAGGCTTTCAGGGAGGGCTTCAACCCGCTGTTCATTGCCGACCTGTGTGGGTGTGAATGGCTCTTCGTTGTTGATGCGATGGCGTTCTGCTGCAGCCTGGTAGGGCGGCACGGTGATCTCTCCCATGCCATCGTGGCCTGGGTAGTAGTTTTGCTCGCGCCAGGTGAGGATATTGCGCACGGCCATATCGCGCAGTTCGAGGCCGCGGTGCCGGTCTTCTTGGCTGTAGAAGTAGACGCCGACCATGATGGGCTTGTAGACGTCCTGTCCAAGCGGGCCATCCTTCTCTACGGCGATAAAGACAAAGCTGGCCGGGCAGCCCGTTACCACTTCATATCCATCGGTGTAATGGGCGTCCTGAATGTGGTAGTTGTGGGCCGAGCCATCGCGCGCAAATGCCGCCTCGCTGGCATTGCGCACAAATTTAAGGTCAACCAGCACGTGATCTGGCCGCATCCAGTCCGGTCGGCACTTGAGGATCTGGCCAGTTTCAGGGTGGTGCCAGTAGATGCTGGCTTCCGCCTCGCCTTCATCCAGCAGCACGGCCGCTTCCGGGTGATTCAGGACAGCTTCGCGGTAGCGCAGGGCGTGGATGTATTCGTTGTTGGTCACGATCACCTTGTCGCCTGCCTGCTCGCAGAATTGCTCTTTCAGCTCATCGAGGAATTTCGCGTCAGGCTTGAAGGTGCGGATCCTCTCTGCCATTTCGGCCTTGGTGCCGCTCAGGGGGAGGGGATCCGGCAGCGTGGCAATGCGCTCGGCGCGCTCCAGCTCCTTGGCTCCAATCTTGGCGTAGCTCTCGAGTACTACCTGATAGCTGCCCTTGCTCTTGAGTGGCTTGGTCAGCGTGTTGTTGTAGGCTTTGACGCACGCTTTGAGTGCGGTCGCTGTGCGCTTGTCATCTTCGCCGATGGTCTGGAAACTTTCGGGAAGTTGGCAATATGCCGCTTCGGCATCACCCACTGTGGCTCCCAACTCGATAGGTGGGATCAACTTGGCGTTGTATGCCTCAATGGCATCAGCCAGCTCCTGCAGCTCGGGGCGCTTCTCGAGGCTGGCGTTGTACTCCTCGATGGCAGCCTTCATCTGATCAGCACCAACAAAGGCATCCTCCGGCCATACAGGCTCAATGGCGTACTCGTTCTCGAAGTCATCAAATTCCAGCACGATTTTGTGCAGGATCTTGCCTTCGCGAAATGGGGTTGTTTCCTTTTGCTGGTTGCCATCAATTTTGTAGTAGCGGTAGTGCTGGCCCGAGATAAGAGCAAGATCCAGACTACTTTTCGATTCGCCGTCACTGCCGTGGTAAATATCGCTCGGGATACCGCTATACATGCGAGGTGCGACGGGGATGAAGGTCTCACTCACCTGTTCGGTAATCTCGGTTTTGGCTAGTGTATTCATGGGGTTGGTCCTCTGGTGGTTAATTTATTGCTGCTTGCAAAGAGTGAGTCTTGGCTTTTCATGCAACTGCGTTAAATGCAGATTGGCGTGCCGCTCTTGATACTCTTCAATACCGCGGTGGGCTGGTGGCACAGTTGCGCCGATATGCCCCATCACCTGGGCTTCAGTAAGTTGGTTCATGGTCGGGTCCAGTGGTGGTAAAAACAAAAAGCCCAGCGATAGGGCTGGGCTTTAGTGATGTGGTTCAGCGTAGTTCTGCAGCCAGATAGGCCTCGTACGTCACACTTTTCGTATTTTTAGAACAAAATCAGCTGTCAACTGACAGATATGTCATTACTAGTTGTGTGGGTTTGGTGCTACCTTTACCCAATGCATTAAGAAAGCGGTTTCATGGGTTGTGTCTAACCTCCTCGACGGGTGTTGTGGTGGGCTGAAACTGCGTCATATGGATTTGGTATGCATTGGAGAAGTTGTTATGTGGTCTTATCTTTATCTTACTGATTTAAAAGAGTTTCGTACTGTATCTGACGTAATCAGGGATAGCCTTAGTGCCTTGAAATGTGGTTCAAACAATGGTTCATCAGAGCCAGTTCATGTGTTCCCCCAATTAGATGGGCTAACGGGTGGCATACATTATTACTTCAGTCCTGGGGCTCAAGACGTTGCCGAGTTGGTTGGGGCTAAAAAATGCGATGTGGCTCCGTTTGAAATTCGTCAGGGGCAGATATTGGTTTCCAGTCGCTTTTTCAACAAAACGCAGGAGCGTCGCCACTAATGCAGCTTAAGTCTGTGTTTCTGTAACTATGGAGTGGTTATGTGGTCGTATCTTTATGTCAGTGATCTACCGGGATGTGCCAAGATCTGTAAGGAGCTTCGATTTAGTCTGCACGTAATGCGTTTGTATACTGAGCCAAGCAAACTATCCAGTATTCAAATTTTCTCACGTATTGATGTGCAAACAGGTGGAGTTCATTATTATTTCAGCCCTGCCGCTATTGCGATTGGAAATATTGTTGGGGCCCAGCCTTATGGTGATTCCCCACTTGATATCGGAGAAATAGAACCTTTTTTGTCAGGGCATTTTTTGACTTAGGGGCATCAGGTCTACTTATTCGATGTGGGTTTACACAACATCCAAGCGTCACAAGTGGCGCTTGGATGTTGTGCCTTGTCAGGCACACATCACCTCATCCAGCCACCCAATTTCTGATTCTACAGGTCAGGGCAGATCCACCGGGAAAGTGGATTTCGTTCGAGGCATCCCATCCATATTGTTAAAGAGCGATACAACGCTGAATTCAGGTTGCAGTTAGCCAAAGCATCCTTGCGGTGCTTGAAGAAAGAGGCTTTGGCTACGGCGCTATTAGGGAAGCGCCAGCCCCGGGTCAGACGGCGTCACGGTGGTTCTGTGCTGTCAGGATCAGCATCAGGCGGTGGCCTTGTGGGATACGGCCGAGGCGCTGGTTGGCGATGGCGCGCTTGTCTGCCAGCTTCTGGCGGCGAATATCGTCGGCAATGGCGCTGACGCGGCGATGAAGCGCGGCACGGCGAGCTCTGTTACCGCTTACGTGGTCGGCGATAGTGGCAAGGATCTGGTCTGTGCAATGTACGGCTCTGGAAAAAATGCTCTTGGTCATGTTACATTTACTCCTGTTGGCGAGTTGGTCCTCGCCGATTCCCACTTGATTCGTCATGCTGGGGTCCTGATTGCCGGGGTTGGTCCCTCGGCCGTCTCTGACTTTGGGGTGGTACCCTGGTCCTTCAAAGCCCGCCTCGAGCGGGCTTTGTCGTTCTTACGCGCTGGTCAGGCGCCTTTTTCACTTCTGCCCTGGTTAGGGGCTGGTCCTGATTGCTGGGTGGTACAGAATTCTTTGCTGGTTTTCTACTCCGCCAGCTTCGGAGGTGCCGGTTACGTCGCCGACCCGGGCTCTCACCGTTCGTGTGGCATTACCCAAGTCCTTCACCACAATTGACCGTCTTCCACGCAGCCCCTTGCTGTATCGGTCTTGGTTGCTTCCCGTAATCGCATCCATCAAGTGGTTGCCAATACGGAACAGATTCATTGTTGCCAAAAGACAACTTTGTGTCAATGGTGGCGCCAAAAAGAAACTGAAATTTTTTTTAGGCAACAAAAAACCCGCTCGAGGCGGGCTTGTTTTAGATGGAGATGTTTGAGGTTATCTGCGGACTTCTACGACCTTGCCGAGCGTCACCAACTCTTTGGCTGTCAGGCTTCCGACTCGGGGGTCGTCAACGCCATACCTCCAGCAGTCTAGACCCTTGATGGCTCGAAGCAGGCGGAATTGTTCGCTGGAGAGTATCTTCACCAGCATGATGTCGCCGTGGTCTGGGGTTGTATCTCCCAGATCGACAAGGCAGAGGACGCCGTTGATGATGCCAGACTCTTTCAGTTGATCGTCGTCAGCCTCAAGAGCAAAGATGTGGCCATCACGCTCTGTAGCCAGTGTCTTTTCTTTCTTGGCGTGCGGCCAAGCATCGCTTATATGGTCTTTTTGCAAGTCAGCCATAGTCCAGACCGGCACAAGGCCAGGGCCAGATTCAATGTCGCTGATCAAGCTGTCTGCCGAGCGGCCCAAGAACAACCACACCGGGTCTATCCGAAGTGCTTTACCAATAGACATCAGGCTGCTGGCCCTGATCTCTCTCCCTGGTTCATTCAGCATGCGACTGATAACCGCCTTGCTCACCCCACTCTTTCTGCTGAGATCGGCAGGGGTAACCCCCATCTCCTTCATCCGAGCCTCAAGGCGTTCAGCAAAATTCTTCATTACTTCACCAACGTTGCTTTCATGCACCAAGTCTAACGCGGTGATGATTGTCAAAGGGTCACCATCCATATTGACTTTAATTTCCTTTTGGCAACAAAATGAGTGTGTAAAGACCTAACCATGAGGACCAATCTATGCGCATTGAAGATGTCGAAAAGTTTTTCGGCAATGCCTCTAAGGCCAGTGAGGCTATTGGCATTGGCCGCTGCAACTTCACCAAGTGGAAGAAGCAGAACAAGGGCATCGTGCCCGCCAACCACGCTGTGAGATTCGTTATCAAGAGCGGCCATGCGCTCGATATGGGCTGGGATGATTACCAGCCAGAGCAAATCACAACCCAGCAAGCCGCCTGACCACCGGCTCGTCTTATCACTACCACTACCACCAAAGGACCTTGGCCATGGGACGACCAGCACTCTCTGATCACGAAAAAATGGACACGTTGTCACCCCTGCGGCTGCGCGCCACTGTCGGACACCGCCAAGTGTGGCAGGAGGTCGGGGCAGAGCTCCAAATGACTGAAACCGCATTTGCCCGCACCTCGTTGCTTATGTTGCTCAATTCCATATCAAAGCATGAGCCCCAGATCCTGGCTAGAGCCGTCAAACGGGCCAATCGTAGCCTTATCAAGCAGGGATATCCGCCAGTGACTGTTGAGGAGATCCTGAAAGGAGACGGGCTGCCAGAGCATGGCTTGCTGACCTTCTCGCCGGAAGATGAAGCCGTCTATGACGAGGAACGACCCAAAAAGCCGGTGCAAAAGCTCATCGGCCTGATCAACTTCATTTTAGGGAGATAACGACCATGTTCAGCAATCAAAGAACCCGCCCGAAACCCGAGCATGTGACCGATCGGGACAACGTTGTACTTAAGGCCGTTATGCACGAGCTAGCCCTGCATCTGGAAGACGACTCAGTGATCACCATCGCTAAAGCTGCCGGCACTGACCGCACCGCGACCAGGCTGTCACGTGAGCTGCAGGCCCGCAAGATCGAGCGCGCGGAGAAGCAGCCCAGCGCATAACCAGTACCAACCACGCCCGCCTCACCACCGGGCTGTTGAATCAGGACCAAGACCATGACTATTGAACCAAGAGCTCTTGGGGGCGACCCCATTCGTGCCGATTTAGATCACTGCCCGATGTGCGGCAGCGAGCTGCGTACCGGTACTGACGATCACGTCTATGAGTGCCCAGCTTGCGAGTATACGGAACGGGAGATGTCAGCATGAGCATGCTACTGATGGTTAAGGCCATGAGCATCAAAGTGGGGAACCCATTGCGAAAGCTCGTTCTGATCAAGCTGGCGGACAACGCCAGCGATACCGGTGAGTGTTGGCCTTCTCATCAGCATATTGCCGATCAGTGTGAGATATCCAGGCGTTCAGTCATTACCCATATAGATGCGCTTTCTGAGGCAGGGCTACTACAAAAGAGCTCTCGCATTGGTCCTGCCGGTAAGCGATCCAACGTGTATATCCTGACACTTGATAGTGCAGGAGCCGCACATCCAGATGTGAAGGAGATTCACATGGTATGTGCAGCAGATGCACAGACCTCTAGTGCAGGAGCTGCACATAGAATCAGTCACTCTTTAGAACCAGTCATTGATCCAAAGATAAAGATCCCCCCTGTATCCCCCCAGGGGAAAAAATGCCCCGCAAGTGAAGCCCCGCGACGAGGTACCCGTTTGCCTAACGACTGGGTGCTTCCTGGCGAGTGGGGGAGGTGGGCCATTCAGGAAATAGGGCTCCCCAGGGAGCGGATCTTGATGGAGGCGGCCACGTTCGCCGATTACTGGCAGGCGCTGCCCGGCACCAAGGCCGTCAAGCTGGACTGGGAGAAGACTTGGCGAAACTGGATTCGCCGGGCTGCCAGCTCGTTTCGAACCGCGGCACAGCGGAAACCCTTGGCCAACATCCAGGCGGCCCAGCAGGCAGCA
>NZ_JBHFMW010000032.1:0-179363 GCF_041929505.1 Aeromonas sp. MdU4
CTCGCAAGAACGCTGGACTCTGGAAAAAGGGGCACCCAAGAAATGAGGCCGTGCTGGTGATGCGTAAGGAAGGGTTGGCGCACTGGAAGAAAATATCGGGGTATCACCGTCGCTCGCTGGCAGAGACGGCGATGTATCGGTTCAAGCAGTTGCTGGCGGGGAAAATCAGTCTGCGTAACTACAACAGCCAAGTGGGAGAAGTCATGGCGTATGTAAGCGCCATAAACAAACTGAACACTCTTGGTATGCCAGTCAGAAAGCCCCGAGTGTAACGGTTATTTGGTGCTGGGGCAGTTGTGGCTTGACAGTAGATTTGGGAAACAACACCGATCTGGCGCATGGAGCGCTTTTGCAACTGACACCAGGACTTGTAACGGTCGCAGAACTGGGAGTAGCTGTAACAGCTGTTGGGATAGCGCTGGGTGTACTCCTCCCAGAGCAGTTGTTTAGAGACCCCCTTACGCTTGAGCTCCTGATGGACAGAGGGCCAACCCAGCACGACATGGCGGGCCGAGATCGTGGTATCGGCCTGCGGATAGAACAGGGCAGCCAGTCGGCCATCATCAAGCTCGGTAGGTAAGGGCCAGGTAAGGCCAAGCGCCTGGGCACTTTTGAGGAGTTTCTGGATGGAGCCGACGCTGACCTTGGTACAGATACTGATCTGGCGAAAAGAGAGCTGAGCCTCCAGCCGCAGTCGCAGTCGCAGCACTTAACGAATTTTACGCATTGCAATCCTCTTGGCAGACATAGGCTCTTCCCTGGCAAAAGGGAGAGCGTATCAAAGGTTGTTAAATCAATGCGTTAAGGATGATTCCGGTGAATGTGAACACTGTTTCCGGAAAGGAGGGGCAAAGTGTTCAGGTTGAGCCGGAATGAGCGTTCACATTGGTCCAGAAATGGTGTTCACGTTGAACCGGAATTGGTGTTCATGATCGGCCGGAATATGCAGGTGGATCCCGATAGGCATGACAATGCCAAATTCAGCTAATAATCCCCTTATTTGGTCACCAGTACCTCGACGTGGCGGGTCGACCGGCTGGTACGGCTGATGATGATCGCCAACAGGCGGGCAGTCCGGCATCGCTATCAGTTGGGGCGCCAGCAGGACCACAAAGAACCACGCCAGCACTGCTCGACCAAGCTGGGACCGATTAAACCTGCCCACCGTTACCACCAGGCACCACTCACCGATAGCGAGCTGGTGGCGCTGTACAAATTCTCCTGCTGCGCCCTTTACCAATCTAGGAATGGACCGGGAGCCCTGAGCAGGCACCTCGGCTGGTGAAGGCAATACAGCAGTTGCAGCAGGCGCTGGCGCTGGCGCAAGATGTGCTGACCCGGTTGTCGCTTTGGGAACAAGCCCCTTAGGGAGAGATGTGATGATCAGAACCGTCACTCACTCCCTTCTTCATCAGGAGCACTACCATGATCGAATTCAATGACAGCTTTAGCCAGGCCGCCGTGGGAGAGGCCATGTGTGCCCACCCAGGGCTTGCCAAGCTCATCAGTCAGCAGTTGATGCTGCCGGGCTTTGCCTATGCCCACGATGTGGAGGGAAGGCGTATTGGCGGGCCACTAGTAGCGCCCAACCCTGTGCTGCACAAGACCGCACTCTTTGTCAGCCCACGGGATATGCGTGAACACCTGCCGTGAGAGATTAACTTCGCCTGCTTTCGCTGCCCCTGTAATGCAGCGGGTCAACCAGTCGGCGAGTGGCAACGGGTGATTGTCGGATCCTACGTCAACCATGGCAGTAATGACGCACCGAACTGGAGTAGTCATACCTGAACCAGGACTACCAGCACACACCAATACCCCAGCCAGCCCATCACTTCGAGGGTTATCACAACCCGAAGCGGGAAAAAGTGTCTGGATCTATGGGGTCAAATCCAGGGGGAAAATCCACTTCGGACATGAATTGGCCAACTATTATCCATTGATTTCAGCATGCTAAGCGGATATTTTGTACATCATTAATCACGATAGTTACCATCGTTGAACCCAATCTATGAACATTAGTGAAAAGACTTATCATCAGTTGAAGGTAAAAATTATTGCCAATGAATTGGTAGGTGCCATTTCAGAGAATGAGTTATGCCAGGAACTAAGTGTTAGCCGTACTCCACTGAGAGAGGCTCTATTTCGCTTGATGGCTGATGGCTGGATAGAATCGTCAAGAAACAAAACTAAAACTATCAAACCGATCACGTTAAGTGAAATTCGTGATATTTTCCAAATTAGAAAAGATATCGAAATCATGGTATTGAATCTGTCATGGGATAACCAAGAACCTGAGCTTTATTGCGCTATCAGGGATAAAATAGAAGCTGGATTCCGAGATAATAACCAACTACTGCTGCTTGAAGCAGATAATGAATTGCATGAGCAGCTTTTGTTAGATTGCCATAACTCTATTGTCACCAAAATGGTGTCATTTATTTATGATCGTTTACGGATGCTGCGCTCAAATAAAATGAAAGATGAATCCATCGTTAATTCATCTACAGAACATCTGAAAATTTGTGATGGGATTATTGCACGTGATATCGAGCGAGCCCGAGAAGCCATTTCCCTGCACGTCGATGCGTCTTATAACCGTTTATTCTCTCGCTTTAAATAATCGTTGCATTGATTAACCGTGACCGGCGGAAACACCGGTCGCGGTTTACTATCTGTTAGAAAATATGACGATATAGCGCCTTAATTTCATCTAAATTAGTATCTCGCGGATTTCCACCCGTGCAGATATCCGCCAACGCGGCGTTGGCCAGAGCATCGATATCCTCTTCTTTCATACCAACATCACGCAGTCTGACTGGAATATTAACATCCTTATTAAGCTGGGCAACAGCCTTTATTGCGGCCTGACGAGCCTGATCAAGTGGTAGATACGAAGCTTGTTTATCACCAAGAGCAATGGCGATGTCACGGTATTTCTCACCAGTATACTCGGCGTTGTAAGCCATGATATGCGGCAACAGTACTGCGTTAGCCACACCATGAGGGGTGCCATAGAATGCCCCTAGCGGATGCGCCATTCCGTGCACCAACCCCAACCCGACGTTAGAGAATCCCATACCGGCAATGTATTGTCCCAAAGCCATACCCTCTACACCTTCGGCATCACCCTGCACTGAGCCACGTAGTGAACGACCAATCACTTCGATGGCCTTCAAATGCAGCATGTCCGTCAACTCCCAGGCTCCTTTAGTAGTATAGCCTTCAATGGCATGAGTTAACGCATCCACCCCAGTCGCAGCCTTCAGGCTCGCTGGCATGCTGGCCATCATCTCGGCGTCAATAATCGCTACAATTGGAATATCATGTGGGTCATAACAGACAAATTTACGGCGTTTTTGCACATCGGTTATAACATAGTTGATGGTCACTTCTGCCGCCGTTCCAGCGGTGGTTGGAATAGCAATCATCGGCACAGCGGAATTTTTGGTATCCGCTCCCCCCTCTAAGCTACGAACATCAGCAAATTCTGGGTTATTGATGATGATGCCAACTGCTTTACAGGTATCTTGCGGTGACCCTCCTCCTATAGCGATCAGATAATCGGCACCTGATTGTTTGAATGCCTCAACACCTTGCTGCACCACTTCAATGGTTGGGTTAGGGATCACTTTATCGAAAATGCTGTAGGGTAATCCGGCGCCCCCCATTATATCCAACACCTTAGAGACAATATTGAAACGGATAAGATCGCTGTCAGTAACAATTAATGCTTTTTTAAATCCACGTTTTTTTACTTCATCTACAATACATCTGATTGCTCCTGCGCCAAAATAAGAGGTTTCGTTTAAAATCATTCTGTAAGCCATTTCATACTCCTTTAACTTAGCTGGTACTTAAGAACCATGTTTAGTTTAAGAACTCAACTTTCGAGTGATGTGATAACCAAGCCTGTTCTATGATTTAATATCAAACAGTGAATCAATCGTGCGGCATTCCTGCTCAGTCAATTCACCAGCAAAGCTACGTGACTTATTTCCAGAATATTTAAACTTTCGCGCAACTGTTGTTTTAATAGTAGTAACGAAATCATTTCCAATGGTATAAACAGCTGAAAGTCGGCTTATCTCACGTTGGATATTATTCAGCAGGGTGACATCGTTTCCTTGCCAGGCCTGAATCGCTTGAACGAATAATTCAGGAGCTATATTATTTAACCCAGAAATCACCCCAGCACCGCCTGCCAGCAGATTAGGTATTAAATATTCATCATAGCCAGAGAGCACGACAAAATCGCTCCGTACAGGCATGACGGCTTGAATAATTTTCCGAGTATGAGAAAGGCAGTCAACAGTATCTTTGATCCCAACAAAGTTGGGGAACTCAGTTGCCAGTTGAACTACCGACCCAGCATCTAGATCGCATCCTGTACGTGCAGGAAAATTATAAGCAAACCACTTCCCGCTTATCCGATGGCCCAATTCACGATAATACTCCAGCAACTGCTGCGGAGTTTGCTGAAAATAATAATGCGGCAGAACCATTACCGCTTGATAGCCGCAAGCGTATGCTTCTTCCGCCAAACGCAGCATGTCAGTGACGCATGTAGTGGAAATGTTTACTACCATTGGTAATGATGACATTACCCGTGCCTCGCGAATTAACGCCAAGCGCTCATTCAGCGTCAGTGAGGTGAACTCCCCAATGCTACCCATGAGCAGAATGACACTGGTTTTGGCTTCAGTCAGGCGTTGTATATGTCGATGTAATGCCGGAAGGTCAATCTTTCCCTGTCCATCAAAAGGTGTAATTGAAGGACACCATGCACCACAGAACATAGCGTTACTACTAGTCATGACAAACGCTCCCTTTAAAATAAACATGTACTGATGATGTTATTCAATAATATGATGGACTAATGTTTCAGTACTTATTTTATGCCAATCCCATTGGATTCCCAAACCAGGTTCTTCCGGTGGATAAGCAAAGCCTTCGTTAATATTAACCTTGCTAAGAGTAATGCCATCCAACTGAGGAATATATTCCAACCAGCGACTATTGGTGATGGCGCAGCATAGTGAAATATGTACTTCCATTAAAAAATGAGGACAGACAATTTTATTGAAACATTCAGCCATATGCGCGACCTTAAGCCATGGTGTAATACCACCAATTCTGGCCACATCAACTTGTATTATATCTGCTGCGTTATTTTGCAGATACTCTTTGAAATGTTGGATTGAATAAATAGACTCCCCAACAGCGACTGGAATAGTTGTCGATTCGCACAGTTTTTTATGGGAATCTACATCTTGTGCCAGGAATGGCTCCTCAATCCACGAAAGGTTTACATGCTCTAATAACGCTGCTCGTTGCTTACCTTCCGAGAATTTAAACGCTTGGTTGCAGTCGGTCATAATGACATACTCTTCCCCCACAGCTTCACGAACCGCTTCTAATCTCTCTATATCCCTCACCGGGCTTGCAGAACCAATCTTGATTTTCGAGCCGCAGAACCCCTGTGCTTTGACGGCCAACGCGTCATCTACTAACTCTTGAGTGCTTAAATGCAGCCAGCCCCCTTCCGTGGTGTACAGTTGCATTCGGGTTTTAGCTCCGCCGGCCACTTTATACAATGGCAAGTTCATGCGTTTGCATTTTAGATCCCACAAGGCAGTATCGATGGCCGCCAGCGCCAGAGAAGTGATCGCACCAACTGACGTTGCATGAGTGGAGAACAACAGCGATTCCCAAATGCCCTCAATCATGGTTGCATCTTGTCCAATCAGTTTGGGCAACAGATGGTCGCACAACAAAGCAACTACCGAAGATCCACCCGTGCCAATAGTGTAGGTGTATCCTTCTCCCACTGCCCCACTCTCAGTTGTTAGCCGAACAATGGGTGTTTCCTGGGAAACAAAAGACTGAATAGCATCTACACGTTTAACCTTTGGTTTTAAATCAACCATAAAGATTTCGGCTTTAATTATTTTCATACACCCTCAATATAAGTTTTTTTAAAAATTACAAGTAACAACTATTTAATACCTAAATTGGCCAACTCATCCCATAGCACTGATGGTATTTCATAATTGGCCCATTCATAATTAGTTAAGGCTTGTTCTACGGACTGTACACCACAGGTGACAGTAACCACGCTTTTATTCCTAAGAGGAAATTGTAACGCTGCCGCACCAACAGGAACATTATGTTTTTCACACAACGAATCGATATGTTTAATTTTTTCTATTACTTCAGTTGGTGCCGAGCCATATTCATATCGCGATGTGGATTTATCTTTAGCGACCAGTATCCCGGTGGCAAAAGGCGCGGCAATCGCTACAGAAACACCATGCTCATCGCATTTATCAAAGAATGTTTGATGATCGGTTTCTAATAAATTATAGCGGTTGGCGAGCATGAAAATATCTGGCTCCGCGTTATCCATCACCTCCATTAGAATTGCTTCTTCATTTGCGCCAACCCCCCAAGCTTTGATATCTCCATTACGTTTCAATTCTTCCAATGCCTTTTGGCCCGACTCGCAGAACACTTTGAAATGTTGTCGTTCCAGTGCCGTCTGGCCGTAGGTGTAAGTGCCGATATCGTGGACATAGAGAATATCGATATAGCGGGTTCCCAAACGCTGTATTGAGTCCTCATAAGACCGCATGATGCCTGAATAGGAGTAATCTGCGAGGCGGTTGAATGGGTTTTCATCAAGGAAGAACTCGCCCGCTTCCAGACCAGGCTGCTGTTTTCTGGATTGTAGTAGGCGGCCAACCTTAGTGGATAACACATATTCACTGCGTTCCAGACCGCGTAACCCCAACCCTAAACGTAATTCGGAAAGACCGCTACCATAGTGAGGGGCAGTATCAAAATAACGCCAACCCACCTGAATGGCTTTATCAACAATAGCCATCGCTTCTGCGTTACTCAACATTTTAAATAAATTAGCTATGCTCGCTGCACCAAATGTCAAACTGGGAACCGTAATATCTACGCTCTTGATCGTATTCATGGTAATCATCATGCTCTCCAAAAATTAAGTTTATTATCAATTAGTTTTGTTTTTTCGTGGCTAGCGTTGCTACTTTTACGTACTCTTTCTTGATGTTAAAAATCATTCTCAACACAATGACAATTATGCAAGTAGTGACCAAAGCCAGTGTGCTTAAGACCAAAGGATGGAGCGTATTAAGCAATTCAAACATTTTATAGAAAATATAGGATATGGCATGTGAGCCCCCATCAATAGAGGAAGCCATCATCTCCTTAGGTACATTCAAGTTAGCTTTCTCTGCCAGTGCCTGCGAGACAACAGCAAGGTCTGAGCCAAACCACAAAATGCCACAGACAATAACAATGCCATTGATTAGCCCACGAAACATATTTCCGTTACAGGCAACGGTACCGAATACAACGAATATCGGCAGATAAGGGATGTCGGCGAAAGGCATCATTGTATTAAAGGGTAAAACAGTACTAATCAAAATGGTTAATGGCACCATTAAAATACCAACTGATAATACTGCTGGGTTTTTAAAGGCAATTTCACCACTAATTCCGAAATAAAGTGACTTGGTAGGAAACCGCTTTTTTACCCATATGGAAGCAATTTCTGTAATCGGAACTAATCCACTCACCAATACTCCAGCCATAGTTGGCAATAACACCATCACTGCGGCAAAATTCATTCCACTTTTAATTATTTCACTGAATGGTAATGCCCCCAGCACCCCGATAACAATCCCTAGAATGGCACCCATAGCTAACGGACTGCCAAAGAATCCTAGTTTTGCTTCTATCTTACTCAGATTAAGGTCTATTTTATTAATCACCGGAATTCGATCGATAATACGATCCATCAGGAATGCCAACGGTGCCCAGGCGACAATTTCAGCTTGAGTGATGGTGACATTCGGGGTATCGCAGAATTTTTGTACGTGTGGTGCAATATAATCGGCAATTTTCAGGGTGATAACAAAGGTTATCCAACTGGCAAAAATACCGGTCCAGAATGAGCCTGTCACCTGTTCAACAATGATGCCAGCAAATACGAAGTGCCAGTAGTTCCAGAAGTCGACATTCAGAGTTTTGGTGGTATTAGTCGAAATCATGATCAGATTGGTGACGAAACACAGCGCATACACAACTGGCAACGATAATGCCGCTAGGCTGAATGCGCTAATAAGTGGCCACCCGAGATCCAGTACTTCATAATGAAGGTTCAGGTTCTTAACCATCGCCTCCGTTGAACTGCTGAGAGAGCTGACCATAAAACCGATCAGCAATGATAGTCCAAGAAAACCAATGCCAACGGTCATGGCATTCTTTGCTGCATCCGCTAATCTGGCACCAAAGATCACCGCAAACACGAACATGATAATTGGTATTACCACTGCCGGACCAAAGCCCAATATATATTGTATAACATCCATGATGTGCCTCCTGTTATTTCAATGAATAAACTTTTTCGGCCACGGTGTGAAAAAATTTGTCTGGTGAAATAGCGCTGTTGACATTTAAATAACGCTGACACAAAGACAACGTATTTACGTAAGGCATAGCCAATAGTGAAACCGGCCAATCTGAACCAAACATCACTTGGTCATCGTCAAAAGCCGCAAAAACCGCGCTTATATAGGGTTCTATTTCCTGATAAGCCTGTTCCAGCCCAGTCCAGTTTTGATAGCCAGCTTCCGTCGTCATACCGGACAATTTGCAAAAAACGTTGTTGTTGCGCTGGCCGATTTGTTGCAGCTTTTCACTCCATTCTTTTATTTCCCCTGACCTGATGGCCGGTTTAGCCATATGCTCAATGACAAAAACTACGTCTGGACATGCAGAAATTAGTTGGCTGGCAGCGTCCAACTGCTGCGAGGTGATCAATAGTTCATATACCAACCCTTGTTCACCAACGCAGCGAACGCCTTGAATAAACTCCGGCGTCACCAGATGGTCAGCAAGCAAACCCTGCGACATATAACGAATGCCTTTTAGTGCACGGGATTTGGCCTTTAGCCGCTGTAATTCTTGTTTTACTGCTTGTCCTTGGGTGATATCAGCCCAGCCTATAACTCCTTTGATCTTGTCCGTTTGTTCTGCGGTCTCTAGTAACCATTCCGTTTCACTCAGCGACGGTACTGCCTGTACTAGAATGGAACCTTCGACTTGCTGCTCATCAAGTATCGTCAGCAAATCCTTGATCAAAAAATCACGGCGGATGGTAACCATGTCTTCAGTGATCCAGCTGAAATGCTCACCGTTGCAGTGCCAAATGTGGTTATGGGTATCAATAATTCTCATCGCACCTCCGCTGTATTTATATTGTATACAATAAGAATACAGTATCTGGCAGTGATGAAAATACAACCAACAAGTTCATTATGTGCGCGCAAGATCACAATTTTTGAGCAGAATATCGCAGAGAGGGACAGATGGTTTTGCATAGGGGTAGATTTGAGTCCATCCGTACGGAAACATGCGCCAAGTTCCATAAAACAAGAAGGCAGCGCAAGGCATGGCTGGGCCTGGTGGTGTCGTTAGATATAGCCACACCCCGCTTCACACTGAGGCGAGGTAGGGTCGGCAATCAGGTTATTGCAACGTCAGGTAGGAACAGATACATCAAGCCGGTACCTGATTACCCATGATCCTCAGCCATCTTTAAGAACCGGTATGACATGGGTGGGCTGGCAACTACGGCATGACCCAGTTGAGCCACCATACTCTTGAGGTCAAAACGATGATTGAACCGGAAGCAGTATTCCGCCAGATGCCTTGGCAGATGCTTGGCCCCGAGTGTATGGCAGCTGCCCCGTAGTGAGTTTTTCACATTACCAATCATCGTGTTCACCCAGTTGAATGCCTTGTGATCCAGTAAATCCAGTGCACCTTTGCTTTTGGCCATGATCTCGCACCTCCAAAACTGTACGTAAGATCAGTATAGCTTGGCGTGCCTGTAGATCATGGGTAATCAGGAGCCGGTATGACGTGGACCTCCCGCTCACCCAAGTAGGGAACATTAAGGGTGACGGTGATCGCAAGGCCAAGGAGGCTTGGATGGTACGGATCCGATTCTCTCGACGCAGCATCGGAACCTGAGAGCTCTGAGCAAACCGCCACTGCCCCAGGGCATCAAGATGGCCGGGCCCTACTTCAAGATCCGCGAGCAGTTCGAGGCGCATGGCGGTGTGGCGTTCAGCTCCAACTACGCGCGCTATGGCGATATGTCGGGCCGGGTGATGAGCACGTAAGAGACCATGGCACCAGAGCTTGAGGTCTACTCCATCGATGAAGCGTTCCTGTCATTGTCAGAGTCGTTTGCCAGGGCTCTGACTGCATATGGACAACAGGTCCGGCAGCGAGTGTGGCAGTGGACCGGTCTCACGGTAGGAGTCGGGATTGGTCCCACCAAGACCCTCGCCAAGCTGGCCAACTATGCTGCCAAGAAGTGGCCTGCCACAGGCAGAGTCGTGGATTTGCGTGACGAGCTGCGCCGTGCCCAGTTGATGGCCAACACCCCGGTGGATGAGGTGTGGGGCATAGGGCGGCGCTTGGGAGCCAAGTTGGTGGCACAAGGCATCAACACAGTGGCAGACCTGGTGGCGAGCGATGCCAAAGGGTTGCGCGCCCAATACGGTGTGGTGGTCGAGCGGATCGTACAGGAGCAGCGTAGTCTGCCTTGCGCGGAGCTGACCGTTGAGCCGGTGGCGAAGCAGCAGATCCTCTCGAGCCGCTCCTTTGGTGAGCGCGTGACCGACTGTGGGGAAATGGCCCAAGCGTTGTCAGGCTTATGGCTCGCGCTGCCGAGAAGCTACGAGCAGAGGGGATGTGTTGCCAGCGGGTTCACCTGTTCGTGCGTACCAGTCCCTTTGACGAACAAGCCCCTTACTACAGCGAGCAGGCTGGCGCCCGACTGGTCTGCCCTAGCGATGACACCCGGTTGTTGCTGCAGCAAGTGAACCTGCTGCTACCGCAGATTTGGCGCGACGGTTACCGCTATCAGAAAGGCGGGGTCATGCTGAGTGAGTTCACCCCCAAGGGGCAGCAACAGGCCGATCTGTTTGCCCCGTTCCCTGCTCAATCGGATGCGCTGATGGTCATGATGGACCAGATCAAAACCAAGGGATTGGGGCGCGTAGGCTTTGCCAGTCAAGGCACGGGGTCAGCCGAGTGGATGATGCGACAAGAGCACCTGAGCCCCTGTTACACCACCCGCTGGGAGGACCTGCCGGTGGCGAGGTAGTCCCTGAGCTCGCTGGCCTGCGGTTGAGTCAACCCAAGTGATGACACTATGTTGCTCGTCGCTTGCCATAAACACACCTCAGTTCAGTCGGTGCGCCTGATTCACCGAGGGTGGCCATTACATTAACTGCCCACCTCGATAGATACCCTAAAGATAAACCACGTTAAGCAGGCTGACTCGACATTAGTCCCGTAATTTAATGACGCAATATAAAAACAACATCGACTAAATACCCCACCCCAAGCCACTGCTTTATAGGTGACAAATAAAAAATAATAACTTAACACCTCTGAGCAATATGCTTTATTTGTGACAAATGTTCAATTTTGAACATTTGACAGCTATTGAACTCACTGCAACTTACTGATTCTGGTTAGTGACAAAAAACACACGTTAAGGAAGTGTACTTTATTTGTATCTCAATCATTTGGTTTTAGCGCGCTTTTAGTGGTTGACTTACTACACCATTCAATGGAAACACAAAATTAACAACATCAGTTACACAAATAAACGTTTTCGTGCGCAGCTCACAGTTTTTGAGCGATGAAGGGATTTCGTATATTGCAAATTTTATATTGGCACAGCTAGGTAGGATGAATACCAGCACTCTCCCCCTACGTCCAAAAAGGTGAGCCAAGGTGAAACATTCCATTTTCAAAGTCGGTGCACTCTCTCTGGCAATGCTATCTGCCGGCGTGATGGCCAAAGAGTACGAGATCGTTAACGTAGTGAAGGTGTCCGGGATCCCATGGTTCAACCAGATGAACAAAGGGATTGAGCTGGCGGCTAGTGACTTAGGAGTGAATGCCCGTCAAGTAGGACCTTCAACGCCAGATCCTGCTCAGCAGGTAAAAATAATTGAAGATTTAATTGCCAAAGGTGTTGATGCAATCACTGTGGTCCCTAACGACGTTACAGTATTAGAACCTGTATTTAAGAAAGCTCGAGAGAAAGGTATTGTGGTATTAACTCACGAGTCTCCTGATAAGCACAACGCCGACTGGGACATCGAGACCCTGGACAACACCGTATATGCCAAGGCAACAATGGATGAACTGGCCAAGCATATGGGTAACAAAGGAGGCTATGTAGTGTATGTCGGCTCCTTGACTGTACCACTGCATAACAACTGGGCAGACCTCGCCATTGCATACCAGAAACAGGTTTATCCTGAGATGCATGAGGTGACTAGCCGTATGCCTGTCGCCGAAAGTGTGGATGCTTCTTATGCCACGACTAATGACTTAATGAAAGCTCACCCAGATATGAAGGGGATTGTTTCTTACGGTTCTTTGGGGCTGATCGGTGCCGGTGAGGCGCTCAAAAAGAAACGCGCCAAAGATAAGATAAGCGCGGTAGGTATCTTGATGCCAAGCCAAGCAGCTCCTTATCTGATCCGTGGGGAAATTGATAAAGGTTTCTTATGGGATCCTGCAGATGCTGGTTATGCATTAGTTTCTGTTGCCAAAATGATGCTGGATGGTAAGGAAATTAAAGATGGGCTAGAAATCCAGAATCTGGGCAAGGCTGAAGTAAACGCCGAGACTAAAGTCATCAAATTTAACAAGATCTTGGAAGTAGATAAAACTAACGCAAGCAGCTTGGGATTCTAAGTCCACTATCCCTTATGGTGAGTCAGCATAACTCTACACCTGGCTCACCATTTTTAGAGGCCTGTGGCCGCACATCTGGTTACCTGGCAGGATATTTATGTCCAACGAATTCATTACCCTCAAAAACGTCTCAAAACATTTTGGCTCTGTAAAAGCACTGAGCAATGTAAATATCAGCTTCAATCGTGGCGAAGTACATTGTTTGGCAGGGAAAAATGGCTGTGGCAAGAGCACTCTATTCAAGGTTATCTCTGGCGTTCACGCTCCAGAGAAAGGCGCCAGTATAATTATCGAGGGTAAGTCATACTGTCGTCTAACTCCCCAGGAGTCGCTCGAACATGGGGTTCAGGTTATTTATCAAGATCTATCTCTTTTCCCGAACCTTACTGTATTTGAGAACATCGCTATGCAGGACCACTTACCATGGTACAAGGGGTTTGTCAGTACAGTTCGGCTAAAGGAGATTGCCAAACGCGCCATGAAAATAGTGGGTGTTGACCTGCCACTGGATAAACGGGTGGAACAACTCTCTATCGCACAGTGCCAGTTGGTCGCCATCTGTCGTGCCATGGCTGCTGATGCAAAACTTGTGATCATGGATGAACCTACCGCCTCACTGACCCGTAGCGAAGTGAACAATCTTATAAAGGTTGTGGTGGATCTCAAATCCAGAGGGATTACCGTCGTTTTTGTAAGCCACAAGCTTGATGAGGTGATGGAGATCTCGGATCGAATTACAGTTATTCGTGATGGCGAAACTGTGGGGACCTTCAGCGCAGATGAGGTGAATAGCGATGAATTGGCTTTTCTGATGACTGGCCAACGCTTCGAGTTCACGCCTATAGGTGACTTCACTGCCAAAGCAGATGACAGTGATATCCGTCTATCAACAAACCAACTGTCGAAAAAAGGGCAATATCACAATATCGATCTCACGTTGCGCGCAGGGGAAATCGTCTCTATTACCGGCCTATTAGGCTCGGGGCGTAGCGAACTGTGTCTCTCACTATTTGGCATGACTCGTCCTGATAGTGGCACTATTACCATCAACGGAGAACCGGTTTGTTTCAACAACAACCGGGATGCAATTGCCCAGGGGATCGGCTATGTGTCCGAAGATCGTATGTCTACAGGACTGGTGATGGCCCAAAGCATCGCCGACAATACCACTGCAACCGTTCTCTCCAAGCTATCAAACAACGGTTTATTAGATCATGGCAAAGCCAAATCCCTAGTTAGTAGACTCATCACTTCTCTGTCGATTAAAGTCGCAGATCCCGCACTGCCTGTTACCAGTCTTTCTGGCGGCAATGCACAACGTATCGCTATTGCTAAGTGGATTGCTGCAGAACCTCAGATACTGATCTTGGATTCACCGACAGTCGGTGTCGATATTGCCAATAAGGAGAGTATCTATCAAATTGCCAAAGATCTGGCTGCTCAAGGCATGGCAATACTAATGGTCAGCGATGAAATTCCCGAGGTTTATTACAACAGCCACAGAGTTATTGTGATGAAAGAAGGTTGTTTTACTCATGAGTTTAAACCCTCCTGTTGTACCGAATTAGAAATTATGGAGGCGGTTAATGCTTAATATTAAAAACTATATCAAACACCACGAGTTTTATCTGGCACTGCTGATCATTGCGTTGATTGCTGGCCTAAGTGCCACGACAACAGACTTTATGACTCTGGGTAATATTTTCGATATGACGGTCAGCTCAGCCATTCTTTGCATCATGGCTTGTGGATTGTTTGTTGTTTTGATCGCAGGAGGAATTGATATTTCTTTCCCTGCAACTGCAGCTATTTCCCAGTATGTGATGGCCAGCTATATCCTCGCCAATGGCGGAAATTTCGTTATAGCCTTTGCTATCGCAGCAGCAGTTGGGATAGTGCTGGGCATCCTTAACGCGACCTTAGTTTATCGGCTCAAGGTCCCCGCTATTATCATTACTATAGCAATGCTAAATGTCTATTTTGGCTTGCTGATTTACTTCAGTAATGGCGAATGGCTCTATGGTTTTCCTGACTGGTTTATGGAAGGGGCTGAAGTGCTTAGTTTTAGCGGTAGTGATGGCTATGATTATGGACTTAACCTCCCAATCATGGTGCTGCTCGCTTCCGTCGCATTGACCTCTTTACTTATGAATAAAACCCGTATTGGTCGCCAGATCTATGCGATGGGTGGTAATAGTGATGCGGCTGGTCGCGTTGGCATCAATTTGTTCGGTCTTAATTTGTTTGTCTATGGCTATATGGGCGCCTTGGCTGGCATTGCTGCTGTGGTACAGACCCAAATTACGCAGTCAGTAGCACCTAACTCGCTAATGGGGTTTGAGTTAACTGTATTGGCCGCAGTGGTATTGGGTGGGGCCAGCATGACTGGCGGAAAAGGCTCCTTGCTCGGCGTTATCCTGGGCGTGGCATTGCTGGCGATCCTCAAGAATGGGTTAACGCTCTTGGGTGTACCTTCCTACTGGCATACGGTGGTCACAGGTCTAATCATCCTTTTGAGTATCAGCATTACTGCACTGAATGAAAAACAGCAAGCGAAGCAGGAGGCTTGATGGACACGCTAATTAATACCTTAAAACTGCCGACTGACAGAAACATCCGCTACTTACTGGTGATCATGGTTGCCATTCTGGTTCTGATGGCTGTTAGTTCAGGTAGTGCCTTTTTTTCCTTGGCAAATCTACAGTCCATGTCATCCCAAATGCCACTGCTGGGCATACTGGCACTGGCTATGATGGTGTGTATGCTGACCGGAGGGATCAACCTCTCAATTATCGCAACCACGAATGCTTGCGCATTAGTGATGGCCAGCGTAATCACCCAAAGCCCAGACAGCTATTTAGTACTGATAACCGCACTGGCTGCAGGTTTCGCTACCGCGGTTGTAGTAGGACTGGCCAATGGTTTCCTGATTGCCTATGTGGGCGTCTCTCCTATCCTTGCCACTCTGGGCATGATGACCTTTATCAACGGCCTGAACGTGCTGATCTCCGGAGGCAGCGTGATCTCCGGATTCCCTGATGCTTTGTTGGCACTGGGCAATGGAAATGTGCTCGGGGTTCCCATGCCACTGGTGTTGTTTGGCCTGTTTGCCTTGGGACTGTGGGCAATGCTGGAACACACCCCTCTGGGCAGGGCGATTTATCTGATCGGCTCCAATGAAAAAGCCAGCCGCTTTTCCGGCATCAATACCCAAAAATCCCTGATGTATGTCTATATGGTCTCTTCGATCCTGTGCTGGGTAGCAGCCCTGATCATGATGGCCAAGTTTAACTCTGCCAAAGCAGGCTATGGCGAATCATACCTGCTAGTCGCCATCCTTGCCTCCGTACTGGGGGGGATCAATCCAGATGGGGGATTTGGTCGCATTATCGGCATCTGCCTGGCCTTGGCTGTATTACAGACTCTCGAGAGTGGTCTCAACCTGCTTGGGGTGTCCAGTTATCTGACCATGGCACTGTGGGGGGGCATCCTCATTCTTTTCATCGCCCTGCAAAAGTACAAAGCATAGGAACCAATTATGAGCAGTTTTTTTATCGGTGTGGACGTCGGCAGCGGCAGTGCTCGGGCTGGAGTATTTGATATTTATGGCCGTAAGGTGGGTGAGGCTAAACGCAATATTCAGATCTTCAAACCCAAGGCTAATTTCGTTGAACAGTCGTCCGATGATATTTGGCAATGTGTCTGTATGGCAGTGCGTGACGCAGTCTCCCAAGCCAACATTGAACCTATTCAGGTCAAAGGAGTTGGTTTCGATGCCACTTGCTCCCTGGTAGTCCTGGACCAGCAGGGCCATCCACTGACAGTAAGTCCTACTGGTCGTCGCGAACAGAACATCATTATGTGGATGGATCATCGTGCCATCGCTCAAGCTGACCGTATCAACGCCGGTAAGCACTCAGTACTTGCCTTCGTCGGGAATACCATCTCCCCCGAAATGCAGACACCAAAGTTGTTGTGGCTGAAAGAAAATATGTCATCCACTTGGTCAAAGGCTGGCTATTTCTTCGATCTGCCCGATTTTCTCACTTGGAAGGCCACTGGCGATAATAGTCGCTCCTTATGCTCAACAGTATGCAAATGGACCTACAGAGGGCATGAAGGAAAATGGGATAAAGGATTCTTTGAATCTATCGGCCTAGCGGATTTGCTACAACATGACGCCCGTTCCATTGGCTCTGACATTCTTCCTATGGGACAGCCCGTGGGTAACGGCCTGACACGACAGGCTGCCCAAGAGTTGGGGCTAGTGATCGGTACCCGGGTTGGCACCTCCATCATTGATGCTCATGCTGGCGGTATCGGCGTTTTGGGGGCTGCTGGAATGACTGGGGAGGCTGCTGACTTTAATAAACGTCTGGCATTGATCGGGGGCACCTCTTCTTGCCACATGGCAGTATCTAAAACGGCACGTTTTATCGACGGTATTTGGGGTGCCTATTACAGTGCAATGATCCCTGGTTATTGGCTCAATGAGGGCGGTCAGTCTGCTACCGGTGCACTCATCGACCACATGATTACCGCCCATCCCTATCATGAACAGGCCCTCACACAAGCCGAAGCCGCTGGCCTAACTATCTATGAACTGTTGAATGACCAACTGCTTAGTCTTGCTGGCAACAAGGAGGACATTGCCTTCCTGACCAAGGACCGCCATGTCTTGCCCTACTTCCATGGGAACCGCTCACCCCGAGCTAACCCGCATCTAACGGGATCCATGACGGGGTTAACCATGAACCGGACTCTCGAGGATATGGCACTGCAATATCTAGCCACCATTCAAGCCATTGCCTTAGGTACACGACACATCATTGAAGTCAAAAATGCCGCTGGGTACGAGATCGATACAATCATGGGTTGCGGTGGTGGCACCAAGAACCCGGTATTCATCCAAGAGCACGCCAATGCGACTGGCTGTGCCATGTTGCTACCTGAAGAAAGTGAGGCTGTCTTGTTGGGCTCAGCCATGTTGGGGGCTGTTGCGGCAGGCTTTTATACCGATATCCCTGACGCTATGAATGGAATGAGCCGTATAGGCAAGACCGTTACGCCGCAGGCTACCAAGATCAAGCGTTATTACGATGCCAAGTACAGCGTGTTCCAGCAGATGTATGAAGATGATCATCACTATAAAGTGATGATGGCCGACTTCTGAGGAACCCCCACGTAAAGCTAAGCAGCAAAGCGGTATCTGCCACTTTGCTGCTTTTATACTTTTAGGCTGACAACCCTGTCATCTACAGTGGTTTTTACCGCTTGCTATCTATATCGCCTTTACAACTGCGGGCATTAATGGATGCATGGCATCCGTAGCCGAGAGAGGCAACGATGAACCATTCTTGGTCAAATACAGTTTCGCAACCACATATTCAATGTGATAAACACGATATAGCTCACACTAATCAACTTTGGAATTTCATATTATTATTTATATTCAAAAACTTAATATAGCTTAATTTTTATTTATTTGGACAGGCCGTAGCCAAATTTTTAACTTGTAAAATGGTGTGCTTATGTATGCAAAATATGTCGAAAAACCGCTTTATTTGTTAATTGCCGATTGGATGATGACTGAGAAACGCTGGATCACGGCAAAGGAGATTTCCCGTCATTTTGATATGGAGCACTGCAAAGCGATTAATACACTCTCCTATATTCTGTCAGAAGTGGGAGAAATTGTTTGTGAGGTTAAGATGATCCCCAATCAGATTGCAGGTCGGGGCTGTCAGTGCCAGCGGCTGGTGAAAGTCGTTAGTATTGATTCTCATCTATACAGCCGCTTGAATCATCATTCTCAGGAACAAAAAGTAAATGTGGCGAAAACGCCACGACTATCTGCCGTCCCCCCAACAGAGCTAAACCGTGAGCAGAAATGGCAAATGATGCTCTCCAAGAGCATGCGACGATAACGTTGATTTGCCGGATAAGCGTAAGCGCCATCCGGCATAAATCACTATGCTGATTTTGGCTTTACGTCCGTCGTGCCTTTCAGACGCGGCCGATTTTCTTCGACCTGCGTTAAGGGCAGCGTTTCGTGTAGACCTGTCCGGCAGCGGATTGCAAGGTCCTGATACTCTTTGGTGTTTAGCCGTTTCCAGTGCAGTTCCTGGTCCGTGACTTCGCGCAGTACGCGAACCGGTGAGCCAACCAGCAACTGCCTTGCCTCTCCCTGAAATCTAGCTTTGACAAAGCTCATGGCGGCGACAATGCTCTCTTCGCCAATCACTGCACCGTCCATAATGACGCTATTCATGCCAATCAGTGCATCCCTGCCAACCACGCAACCGTGCAGGATTGCGCCATGCCCGATGTGTCCATTTTCGTGTACGATGGTGTCGGTGTCGCAGTAGCCGTGCATGATACAGCCATCCTGCAGATTAGAACCCGCTTCCAGGATCAGGCGACCATAGTCACCGCGCAATGACGCGTGCGGACCAATATAAACACCAGCCCCCACAATGACATCGCCAATCAGCACGGCGCTGGGATGGACATAGGCATCCGGATGTACCACCGGGATCAGGCCTTCAAAGGCGTAATAGCTCATGGTTGTGGCTCGTTTTTTTTGCCGGATAGCGGCGAAAACACCTTATCCGGCATAGGCACATTAACGACCTTTCCATACCGGATCGCGTTTCTCCGCAAATGCTTGCGGTCCTTCGAGCGCATCTTCCGAATGCAGCACCGACGGATAGTGCTTCAGCACACCGCTGCGGATGTAACGGTAGCCTTCTTCCACCGGCATTTCGCTGGTTGTACGGTAAATCTCTTTCAGCGCGGCGATCGCCAGCGGGGCACTATTCACCAGTTGCTCCGCCAATTCGCGCGCACTATCCATCAGTACACTCTGGCTGACAACACGGTTCACAATCCCCCAGCGCAGCGCTTCTTCGGCGCTCATCCGTCTGCCGGTCATCACCATTTCGTTGACGATAGCAGGCGGCAACAGTTTGGGCAGGCGCAGTACGCCGCCGCTGTCTGGCACGATACCGAGTTTCGCTTCCGGTAACGCAAAGCTGGCGTTTTCCGCGCAGACGATAAAGTCTGCCGCCAGTGCCAGCTCGAATCCGCCGCCGAAAGCATAGCCGTTTACTGCCGCAATGACCGGCTTGTCGAGGTCGAAAATCTCGGTTAAACCGGCAAAGCCGCCGGGACCAAAGTCGGCATCCGGCGCTTCACCTTCTGCCGCCGCTTTTAAGTCCCAGCCTGCGGAAAAGAATTTCTCACCGCTGCCGGTGATGATCGCTACGCGCAATTCCGGATCGTCACGGAAATTAAGAAAAGCCTCGCCCATGGCAAAACTGGTTTTGGCGTCAATGGCATTCGCTTTTGGGCGATCTAATGTAATTTCCAGAATCGGGCCGTTGCGGGTCAGATGTAATGATTCACTCATAGTTCATCTCCAAAAAAATAGATTTACCGGCAGGAGTAATTCCTGCAAGTGGGTTTATTTCAGATTTTTTTTGATTATTTTTCCTGAACAATTACGCGGCAGGTCGGCTCTTATCTCCATAAAAGAGGGAACCTTAAACTTCGCCATATTGCATTCGCAGAAACTAAAGAATTCCGTCTCGCTTAATGTTTCACCTTCATTCAGGACGATGAATGCTTTAATTGCTTCATCGCGGATAGCATCTTTAATACCGACAATGACAATGTCCTGAATTTTAGGATGAGCAGAGATAATATTTTCCAGTTCGACACAGGAAACATTTTCCCCGCCGCGTTTAATCATGTTGCAGCGGCGGTCGACAAAATAGAAAAAGCCTTCTTCATCTTGGTAACCGGAATCACCGGTATGTAACCAACCCTCAGGTTCCAGCGCTTTGGCGGTGGCTTGCGGCTGTGCGTAGTACTCTTTGAAAATCGTTTTTCCCGGTACACCTTTAATACAGATTTCGCCAATTTCTCCTGCAGGCAAAGGACGGTTTTGATCGTCGCGGATTTCGGCTTCATAGCTAAAGCCCACGCGACCAATGGAGGGCCAGCGCCGCTTGTCCCCTGGGCGATCGCCAATAATACCCACGATGGTTTCGGTCATACCGTAGGAGGTCAGCAGCCTGACGCCAAAGCGTTCGATAAAGTCGTCTTTTTCCTGTTCCGATAAATTGAGATAGAACATCACTTCGCGCAGATTGTGCTGTTTGTCCGTTGGGCTTGCGGGTTGCACCATCAGCGTGCGGATCATCATCGGAATGCACTCCGTCACCGTCGCCTGATATTTGCGCACCTGATCCCAAAATGCCCTGGCGCTGTACTTCTCTAACAGCACAAAAGTGCAGCCAGCGGAGAATGCGGGCATTGCAGCCGTACACTGACAGTCGATATGAAAAGCAGGCATCACCGTCATGTATACGTCATCATCACGCAGTGCGATTTGCCAAGCAGAGTAGTAGCCCGCAAAACGCAAGTTGTAGTGGGTAATAACCACCCCTTTAGGCCGTGAGGTAGTGCCCGAAGTAAACAGAATTTCCGCCGTATCGTCAGTGGATAACGCTGGCGTATAGCACAACGTGGCCGACTGGCGAGCTTGCTGTTGGGTAAAGTGACTCACTCCGTCATCAACCGGAAGCTGCTCGCCAATCAGACAGATGTGATTAAGCGGTGTGGTATTTTCCTGTTTTATCTGGCGGTACATAGGATAAAACTGGGTGCTGGTGACCAGCAAGCTGACCTGACTGTTTTGCAAGATCCAGGCGCTTTCTTCCCCCAGCAAGCGGGCATTAATCGGTACCATCACGGCGCCAATTTTTGCCAGTCCAAACCAGCAAAAAATGAATTCCGGACAGTTATCCAGATGCAATGCAACCTTATCGCCTTTGCGTATACCCAATGAATGGAAAAGATTTGCCGTGCGGTTAATCTCTTCATTAAGTGAGGCATAGCTAAACTGTCGAACGTTTCCTTCGCAGGATTCGAAAATAAGCGCCGTTTTATCTCCGTACCCCCCTGCCAGGTCGTCCCACATCTGACGTAAGTTTTGTCCGCCAACGATATCCATTTTATCTTATCCGCTTAAATCAGGCGTGAGCGCCAACCAGCAAAGCCGATCAGCGCATCGCGTTTATTCCTCAACTCTGGCCAGGCCTTTGCCGACCAGCTCATTTATGTCTGCTTCGCTATAACCAATATTTTTCAGAATGGCGGCGGTATCCATGCCGTGTGATGGCATGCCACGCCAGATTTTCCCCGGGTTGTTTTTAAATTTCGGCATGATGTTTGGCCCTTTGCAGGTGCGACCATCCATCGCTTGCCACTGAGTGATAGATTCACGGGCAACGTACTGCGGGTTGCCTTCCAGTTCTGGAATCGTCAGAACTTTCGCGCAGGCGATATTCAGCTCCGCAAAGCGCGCCTGGACTTCGGCGATGGTGTGCATTGCCAGCCAGGCATCCAGTTTCTCTTCGACTAACGGACCGTATGGACATTCAACGCGATGGATAAGCTGCGTGCCTTCCGGGACTTCAGGCGTACCGAGGATGTGCGCCAGACCAATATCCTTGAAGCATTCGTTGATTTGCGTAATACCGACCAACTCCATCACAATGTAACCGTCAGCACATTTATACAGACCGCAACCGGCGTAGTAGGGGTCTTTGCCTTTGGTCATACGTGGACAAATTTCACCGCCGTTGAAGTAATCCATCATGAAGTACT
Source organism: Aeromonas sp. MdU4 (assembly GCF_041929505.1). Lineage (NCBI taxonomy): Bacteria > Pseudomonadati > Pseudomonadota > Gammaproteobacteria > Aeromonadales > Aeromonadaceae > Aeromonas > Aeromonas sp. MdU4. The sequence goes on from NZ_JBHFMW010000032.1 coordinate 22,501, forward strand.
GGCCCATACGCAGCATCACTTCGTACATGGCAATATCAATACTTTCGCCTTTACCTGTTTCGCGCACTTTATACAGTGCCGCCAGGGCCGAGGTGGTAGCGGTCATGCCTGAGAAGTAATCGGCGGTGTACGGGAAGGCTGGCATCGGCTGGTCAACGTCACCGTTTTGAATCAGATAGCCGCTGAACGCCTGGGCGATGGTGTTGTACGCCGGAAGATTGGTGTACTCCTCGGTACCAAACTGGCCGAAGCCGGAAAGGTGGGCGATAACCAATTTCGGATTATGTTCCCATAGTACTTCATCTGTAATACCTCGGCGGGCAAAGGCCGGGCCCTTACTTGCTTCAATGAAAATATCAGTGGTTTCCATTAGCTTCAGAAACGCTTCCCGGCCTTCATCTTTGAAAATATTGAGCGACAGGGCGTGCAGGTTGCGGCGTGAGAGCTGCGGGTAGTTGGGCTGCACGCGGATGGTATCGGCCCAGGCGACGTTTTCAATCCAGATAACCTCAGCACCCCATTCGGCAAACATCTGCCCGGCGAACGGTCCGGCGATTTCGATCCCTGAAAAGACAACCCGAACCCCGGCAAGTGGCCCAAACGCAGGCATTGGTAAATGGTCCATAATTTAGCTCCTGGCAGTTAGTTGTAGGCCGGATAAGCGAAGCGCTATCCGGCATCCCACTTAGCGGTATTGCTTGAGTACCGCACGACCCAACGTCAGGATCTGCATTTCGTCAGAGCCACCGGAAACACGGTCAACGCGCAGGTCACGCCAGAAGCGCGTGATGCGATGATTGCCCGCGATGCCCACACCGCCCAGTACCTGCATGGCGGTGTCTACCACCTCAAACGCGGCATTAGCGCAGAAATATTTGCACATGGCCGCATCACCCGAGGTAATGGTGCCCTTATCTGCTTTCCACGCGGCTTCCAGCAGCATGTTTTTCATGGAGTTCAGTTTGATCGCCATATGCGCAAACTTCTCCTGAATCAACTGGAAACGGCCGATAGTTTCGCCAAACTGAACGCGCTGATTAGCGTAGCGCGCGGCGTCTTCAAAAGCGCACATTGCGGTACCGTAGTTGGTCAGAGCGACGAGGAAGCGTTCGTGATCAAACTCTTCTTTCACGCGGTTGAAACCATTCCCTTCCCGACCGAACATGTCTTTTTCATCCAGCTCAACGTCATCAAAGGTGATTTCACAGCAGCTATCCATGCGCAGACCGAGTTTCTCCAGCTTATTGACCTTGATACCGGCCTTACTCATGTCAACAAACCACTCGGTATAAACAGGTTTATCCGGCGATGCACCATCTCGTGCCATGACCACGATATACGGGGTGTAGGCACTACTGGTGATAAAACACTTACTGCCATTAAGATAAACCTTACCATCTTTGCGTGTATAAGTAGTTTTCAGACTGCCAACATCCGATCCTGCTCCCGGTTCGGTAATGGCGGAGTTCCACATCTGCTTACCGGTACCCTGGAACGCCATGATTTTATCAATTTGTTCCTGGGTGCCTTCACGCAGGAAAGTGTTAAAACCGCCCGGTAACTGGTACAGCACATAGGTTGGTGCGCCCAGGCGGCCTAACTCCATCCAGACGGCGGCAACGGTGACAAATCCCGCTTCCAGACCACCGTGTTCTTCCGGGATCAGCAGGCTATCGATACCCATATCCGCCAGCGCTTTCACAAAACGTTCTGGGTAGACGCTGTCACGATCGCACTCGGCAAAATAAGCTTCCCAGTTCTCACTGGCCATCAGTTCACGAATACCGGCGACAAACAGTTCCTGCTCGTCATTTAAGTTGAAATCCATCTTTCAGCCTCTTGATCAATTGAGTTAATGAGAATTACTTGTCCTTCCAGTGCACTTTGGCGTCTTTAATAAAGGACAGCGTGACCATGATGTTGACGAAGAACAGCGGGCATCCTCCGGCAATAATCGCCGTCTGGATGGGCTTCAACCCGCCCAGTGCCAGCAGAACAATACCGATGACGCCCACCAGTACCGACCAGCCGATACGTACCAGCAGCGGCGGTTCTTCACCGTCGCGAACTTCGCGGCAAGTGGACATCGCCAGGGTGTATGAACAGGCGTTAATCAGTGTGACGGTGGCAATAAAGCAGAGGATAAAGAATCCCCACATGGTGGCGGTGCTGAATGGCAAGGCGGCCCAGGTTTCGATAATGGCGCGCGCCACGCCGTGCTGCTCAATCAGTTGCGGGATGTTGAGAATATTTTTGTCCATCAACAGCAGCGTGTTGCTGCCAAGGACAGTCCAAAGGATCCAGGTAGAAGCCGTAAGGCCCAGCACCATACCGAAGCACAGTTCACGTACGGTACGACCGCGAGAAATACGGGCGAGGAAGATACTCATCTGGATGGCGTAAATTACCCACCATGCCCAGTAGAAGACAGTCCAGCCCTGCGGGAAGCCGCCTTTGCCGATAGCATCGGTATAGAACAGCATGCGCGGCAAATACATCATCAGCATCCCGACGGAGTCGGTGAAGTAGTTCATGATGAAGCTGGCGCCACTGACGATAAATACCCAGCCCAGCATCAGGAAGCTCAGGTAGCTACGAATGTCGCTGGCGATCTTCACCCCTTTTTGCAGACCGCAGGCTACGCATATGGCATTAAGAATGATCCAGCAGGTAATGATGATGGCATCTAATTGCAGCGTGTGCGGAATGCCGAACAGGTACTGGATACACTCGGTGACCAGAGGTGTAGCCAGACCGAGGCTGGTACCCATCGCGAAGATCAGCGCAACCAGGTAGAAGTTATCAACGATCGTGCCAAATAACCCTTTTGCGTGTTTCTCGCCAACCAACGGCACCAGCGTAGAGCTGGGACGGATGACCTCCATCTTGCGCACAAAGAAGAAGTAGGCGAAGGCAACAGAAAGGAAGCTATAGGTTGCCCACGGCAGCGGTCCCCAGTGGAACAGGCTGTACGCCAGACCTAGCTCCTTCGCGCCTGTAGAGTTAGGGGCGAGAGCAAATGGCGGGGTAGAGATATAGTAGTAAATCTCGATAGAACCCCAGAAAAGCACGGCAGCCGATGTACAAGAGGCGAACATCATAAAAATCCAGCTGGCGGTGCTAAACTCCGGTTTTTCGTCACCTAATTTCTTTTTGGCGTACGGACCAAAGACCAGCCAGAACCAGCCGCCTAGCATGATGACCATGTACCATTCAAATGCCCAACCCCAGACGTTGGTGACGTAACTGAATACCGCATTAATAACCACGTTAGCGGCATCAAGATCTCTTACTGTTAACCAGCAGAGTATTCCTACAATTATTAACGGAGGGAAAAAAACCTTCGGTTCAATTCCTGATTTTCTCTTTTCATTTTTCATAAGTGAATTCCAGTGTAAAAATGAAATCTATTTATCACGTAGTGCGCACATGTTATTTTGTTAGTGATTTGTTGATAAAGCTCAACCTCTAGAAGCTCCTCAATTAGTAACTAATAATGGGTATTCACTTCCGATGATTCCGTTATCTAAGTCACACTTTCCAATGCAGAACACTCTAGCTGAGAAGAATAAAAATACCATTCAACATCAAACACTTACAACAAAACACCCCACTACCAGTGGTGACTAACGTTCAATATTGCTTGCTGGCTCAACAATATTGAAAAATCCTTTTTTTGACATATTTATTTCAGTATTGGTGACATGCGTAACATTATTGAAAGTTAAGGATATCTATGTGTGACATTTTCAATATTGGTGATTATTGTTTTATTTACTAATTGAAAGTGCGTGTTATCTATATTTAACACAGCCGACATAAATACGTTTCCTTCATGACTTCTGGAGATGCAATGAAGATAATTACTTGCTACAAATTCGTACCTGATGAACAGGATATTACGATTAATAAGGCTGATGGTTCCCTAGATTTCAGCAAAGCGGATGGAAAAATCAGCCAGTACGATCTGAATGCGATCGAGACTGCTTGTCAGTTAAAGCAGCTGTCAGGAGAGGCTCAGGTTGTCGCCATGAGTGTTGGCGGCAAAGCGCTGACTAATGCAAAAGGGCGCAAAGATGTACTCTCCCGTGGCCCTGATGAACTGATAGTTGTTATTGACGATCAATTTGAACAAGCGCTGCCGCAACAGACTGCCATCGCACTGGCTGCCGCCGCGCAAAAATCAGGTTTCGATCTGCTTATCTGTGGTGACGGTTCTTCCGATCTTTATGCTCAGCAGGTTGGTCTGCTGGTGGGCGAAACGCTGAACGTTCCGGCGATTAACGGCGTGAGTAAGATCCTCTCTCTTACTGACAGCACTCTGACGGTAGAACGTGAACTGGAAGATGAAGTCGAAACTCTGAGCATCCCGCTTCCGGCGGTGATCTCGGTCTCAACGGATATCAACACCCCACAAATCCCTTCCATGAAAGCCATTCTTGGTGCGGCGAAAAAACCGGTTCAGGTCTGGTCACCTGCAGACATTGGGCTGAACAGTATGCAGGCGTATTCCGAGCAACAGGTTGCTGCACCGAAGCAGCGTGAGCGTCAGCGCGTTGTGATTGAAGGTGACGGTGAAGAGCAGATTGCTGTGTTTGTCGAGAATCTACGCAAAATCATTTAATTATCAGGGGATGTTATGAACAAATTTTCCAGTATCTGGGTATTCAGCGATACCCCTTCTCGTCTGCCGGAACTGATGCATGGTGCCCAGGCTTTAGGTGACAAAGTTAACACGTTTGTGCTGAGCGAAGCGGACTGCGCGGTAGCATCTCATCTGGGGGCAGATCATGTCTGGTTGCTCAGCGGTAAACCAGAAGACCGTATGGTCGAAGACTACGCCGATGTGATGGCCGAAACTATTCGTCAGCACAGCGAGGGCGGCGCAGTGCTGCTGCCGAATACACGTCGGGGCAAATTGTTGGCTGCAAAGCTGGGCTTTCGCCTGTCGGCTGCGATCTCAAACGACGCCAGCGCAGTAGCGGTGCAGGACGGAAAAGCAGCGGTCAAACATATGGTCTACGGCGGCCTAGCGATGGGGGTTGAAACAATCGCTTCGCCGTTTGCCGTGATCACGATCAGCAGCGGGACATTTGACGCGCAACAACCGGATACCACCCGCAACGGCGAAATGCACACCGTGCAGTGGCAGGCTTCATCTGTTGCCGTAACCCGTACGGCAACTCAGGCACGCCAGAGCAATAGCGTCGACCTCGACAAAGCCCGTCTAGTGGTCAGCGTAGGTCGCGGTATCGGTAGCAAAGAAAACATCTCGCTAGCCGAAGCGCTGTGCCAGACGATTGGTGCCGAGCTGGCATGTTCCCGTCCGGTGGCGGAAAACGAGAAGTGGATGGAGCACGAACGCTACGTCGGGATCTCCAATCTGATGCTCAAGCCTGAACTGTATCTAGCCGTGGGGATCTCCGGACAGATCCAACATATGGTCGGTGCCAACGGCGCTCAGACAATTTTCGCCATCAACAAAGATAAAAATGCGCCGATTTTCCAGTATGCGGATTTTGGCATCGTTGGCGATGCACTGAAGATCCTACCTGCGCTGACAACTGCCTTAGCGCGTTAAACCATTCCGGGCAGGATGCGAAGGTATCCTGCCGCTGACAGGAGTACGTATGTCCGAAGATATCTTTGATGCCATCATCGTGGGTGCAGGTCTGGCTGGTTCGGTTGCGGCGCTGGTGCTGGCTCGGGAAGGTGCACAGGTGCTGGTTATCGAGCGAGGCAATTCTGCTGGCTCGAAGAATGTCACCGGTGGGCGCATGTATGCACATAGCCTAGAGCACATCATCCCCGGTTTTGCTGAGCAGGCCCCCATTGAACGGATAATCACCCACGAAAAACTCGCCTTTATGACCGACAAAGGGGCGATGACCATCGACTATTGCAATGGTGAAGATGCAGCATCGTCGCAGGTTTCTTATTCCGTCTTACGCAGTAAATTTGATGCCTGGCTGATGGAGCAGGCAGAGGAAGCGGGAGCTCAGCTCATCACCGGTATTCGCGTGGATAACGTTGTGCAGCGCGATGGCAAAGTCGTGGGCGTGGAAGCCGATGGCGATATTCTGGAAGCCAAAGTGGTGATCCTCGCTGACGGGGTGAATTCTCTATTGGCGGAAAAGCTGGGCATGGCAAAGCGCATCGAGGCATCGCATGTTGCCGTCGGAGTGAAAGAGCTGATCGAATTGCCAAAATCGGTGATTGAAGATCGTTTCCAGTTACAGGGGAAAGAAGGTACAGCCTGTTTGTTTGCCGGTTCGCCAACCGACGGTTTGATGGGCGGAGGCTTTCTCTATACGAATGAAACAACCCTTTCTCTAGGGCTGGTCTGCGGTCTTCATCATCTGAAGGACGCTAAAAAGTCGATCCCGCAAATGCTGGAAGATTTCAAACAGCATCCGGCGGTTGCCCCGCTGATCGCCGGTGGCAAGCTGGTAGAATATGCCGCGCACGTCGTACCGGAAGCCGGTATCAACATGCAACCAGAACTGGTGGGTAACGGCGTATTGATAGCCGGTGACGCTGCCGGAATGTGTATGAACCTTGGCTTTACCATCCGCGGTATGGATCTCGCCATATCCGCAGGCGAAGCGGCGGCGAAGACGGTGCTTTCAGCAATGAAGCGCGACGACTTTAGCAAGCAGTCGCTGGATGAATACCGCCAGCATCTGGATGACGGCCCGATGCGCGATATGCGCATGTACCAGAAACTACCGGCTTTTCTTGATAACCCACGCATGTTTACCGCCTATCCCGAAATGGCGGTCAGTATCGCGCGCGACCTGTTCACCGTGGATGGTTCCGCGCCGGTGCCAATGCGCAAAAAAATCCTGCGCCACGCAAAGAAAGTGGGCTTCATCAACCTGATGAAAGATGGCCTGAAAGGAGTGACCGTATTATGACATCTCCCGTCAATGTGGACGTCAAACTGGGCGTCAATAAGTTCAATGTGGATGAAGACTGCCCGCATATTATTCTCAAAACCGATCCTAATAAACAGGCGCTGGAGGTACTGATTAAAGCCTGTCCGGCTGGACTGTATAAAAAGCAGGATGACGGCAGCGTACGTTTTGATTACGCCGGATGCCTTGAGTGCGGAACGTGCCGAATTCTCGGACTCGATACGGCGCTGGAAAAATGGGAATACCCGCGTGGGACGTTTGGTGTGGAGTTCCGCTACGGATAATAAGTACAAATTTTTGCCCCCGTAGGCCGAGTAAGATGCTGTAGCGTCGCCATCCGGCAAGCATGTGGCACCAATGCCGGATGACAGCATAAACGCCTTATCCGGCCTACATATGACGCTTTGCCCGTGTTGAAACAGGAAGTCGCTATGCAGCAGCCCAGGAACTTTGACGACATCAAATTTACCTCTATTCACCGCCGGATAATGCTGTGGGGAAGCGGTGGGCCGTTTCTGGATGGTTATGTGCTGGTGATGATTGGCGTGGCGCTGGAACAGCTCACGCCAGCGTTGAAACTGGATGCGGAGTGGATTGGTCTGCTGGGAGCCGGTACGCTCGCCGGTCTATTTGTAGGAACGTCGCTGTTTGGCTACATTTCCGATAAGGTCGGACGACGTAAAATGTTTATCGTCGATATTATCGCTATTGGCGTGATATCGGCGGCAACCATGTTTGTCTCCTCGCCCGTTGAGCTGTTGGTGATGCGCGCGCTGATCGGCATTGTGATTGGTGCCGATTACCCAATCGCTACCTCGATGATTACCGAGTTCTCCAATACCCGCCAGCGCGCTTTCTCCATCGGTTTTATCGCCGCTATGTGGTATGTCGGCGCCACCTGCGCCGATCTGGTCGGTTACTGGTTGTATGATGTTGAGGGCGGATGGCGCTGGATGTTGGGCAGCGCGGTGATCCCCTGCATTTTGATCCTGATTGGGCGTTTCGATCTTCCTGAATCACCGCGCTGGCTACTGCGTAAAGGCCGGGTGAAAGAGTGTGAAGCGATGATGATTAAACTGTTTGGCGAACCGGTGGTATTCGACGAAGAAGCGCCGCAGGAGACGCATTTCCTTCAGCTATTTAATCGCCGCCATTTCCCGTTTGTACTGTTTGTCGCCGCTATCTGGACCTGTCAGGTGATCCCGATGTTCGCTATTTATACCTTTGGTCCACAGATTGTTGGGCTACTGGGGCTCGGTGCCGGAAAAAGCGCCGCGTTAGGCAACGTGGTAATCAGCTTGTGCTTTATGCTGGGGTGTATTCCTCCCATGTTCTGGCTCAATAGCGCGGGCCGGCGGCCGCTGTTGATTGGCTGCTTTACTATGATGACGCTGACGCTGGCCGTGTTGGGGTTAATCCCTGATATGGGCGCGTGGCTGGTGGTGCTGGCCTTTGCTGTATACGCGTTTTTCTCCGGTGGGCCAGGAAACCTGCAGTGGCTATACCCTAACGAACTGTTCCCCACCGATATTCGTGCGTCTGCCGTCGGGGTGATTATGTCGTTAAGCCGCATCGGCACCATTGTTTCAACCTGGGCACTGCCAGTATTCATCACTAAATACGGGATCAGCAATGTGATGCTGATGGGGGCGGGAATTTCGCTAATTGGCCTGCTCGTGTCCATCGCTTTCGCACCGGAAACACGAGGGTTAGCGCTGGCACAAACCAGTCAAATGACGATCAGCGTTAATAGTTGCTGGACCAGCAACCTCCGATTCCGATAATGGAGGCGTGGGCTCAATTTGCCAGTTGCATAAGAAGGGGGCGGCCTTGTTTGCCCAGATCTGTATCCACCTCCCACTCGACTTCGCTCACCGCAATCGCGAGCCCCTATCACACTGTTACACCACTCACAGAAAAGTCCTGCCGGTGGTGAGGTAGTCTTGAACTAGTCAGAAGCAGATCTTAACGGTTAAGCATCAGGATTCAATACCTCCCAACGCCCACTCTTGCGCGGCCCCACGAAGCGTAATCGTCCTTCTTTAACGAGAGCAGATGCAGAACGTTCTACCGTACGTGCAGATTTACCTATGCGCTCGGCGACTTCCGCTAAAGTTAGATGGGGCTCTAGCCTCAACACATTCACGATCAGCTCAGGCGTTTTCAACCGACCTTCAACCGACATTTTTGCCGACACATTTACCGACATTCTTGTTTCGACATCTGGCTGGTCGCTAATGGCTTGCGCAAGCGCATCGCGCAGCGCTTCCAGTAGAAAGAGGATGAACTCGGTACAATCACTGCGACGATCAGCCTGACTTAGCTGTTGATAGTAGTGATCTTGCCGTGCCTTGATCACAGTCTCCACTGGTAAGAAGGCCATCACAGGCTGCCAGCGACTCAAGATCACCGTCTGCCATAAACGTCCCATCCGACCATTTCCATCCGCAAAGGGGTGAATAAGCTCCAACTCATAATGCAAGGCACAGGAAGCGATCAGCGGATGAGCCTCGGTCTCAGCCAGCCAAGTCAATAGCTGTCCCATCAGACGAGGGACCTGGTTCGCAGGGGGCGCCATATGCACTAACTGCTCGCCTCGATAGATACCTACGCCACCGCTACACCAGTGACCCGCATCATCGCAGAGTCCACGCATCAGGAGTCCGTGAGCACCGAGTAGATCATCAGTGGAAGCCGGATCCCAATCAGGCATTGCTTCATAGGCCGCAAACGCATTACGGACTTCTTGGATTTCCCGTGGAAGCCCAAGCACCGTCTTTCCCTCAATCACTGCCGTCACCTGTTCAACACTCAGGGTGTTGTGCTCAATCGCCAAGGAGGCTTGGATAGTGCGGATCCGGTTCTCTCGACGCAGCATCGGCACCTGAGAGCTCTGAGCAAACCGCCACTGCCCCACCAACTCGGCGATCTCCGCCACCCGGCTAAACATAGCGTGGGTCAGGGTGAAGGGAGGGGAATAGGCTGCCATGGGTTACTCCAACGGATGCGATAACAAATGAGGGTTAGCTTAACAGATCCGGGAGCAGAAACTCCCGGATCAGATACCATCTAAAACTGCAGTAAAAGTCTCTTATCAACTCCAATAAGCCTTCAAATGTTACTCCCCCCGAAACATTGATATCCCTCTCCACGGCGCTTCGATTCCCTTTTGGCAAGGTATGCTGCATGGAGCAGCACTTTCTTTATAGCCACAGGATCATCTGAAAAAACTTCGTGCTGTCCCTTCTCTGAAAGTTCAACTAACCCTCGCCTCCTGCAAAAATCAATTGATACATCCGCCTCAAAGACAGCTCGATGCCAAGCCACTCTAAGCTTGTTTGCCAGATTCATATTCTCAGACTTAAATCTCCCCAGAGAGCAATAGGCATCCCCATTTAAGAAAAACATCAAGTGATAGTGAGGAACGACAGCCTCTGCTGTTTGCTCCCTCGCCCAAACATATCTGATTGCTGTTTTGCGAACCCTTTTCCCACTTGTAGCTTGGGACAGCTGATCCAGAACAAACAGTTTTTCAAGCTCCGCAAAGAATGCTTTCAGCACAGCGCCATGATAACGTGAACTACCTTCTGATAGCATTCTGGTAAACAAATTATCAGGGAAGCGAAGGTCAACTCTAAAAGCAAATACCCTAGAGTATTGAGCAAAAGCATGATTCATCACAGCAACAATTTTACTGAGGTTATCCTTATCGAAAGTATATCCATTTTTCTGGTAGTAGCGTTCAGCCGCCACTCGATATTCATTAAGAGTGTTAAACATATTAAACTCCATAGATAGAAGAAGGGCTACATTCTGAGAATGTATGCCGGCGTTAGAATTAAGGTAGCAGTTTGCAAGTGTGCACTAGCACACTTTCATTGATGGTTTGAAACAGTGCTATCAGCTTAGCTGATATGATGAATTTCTGAATGCGGATGGTTATGAAATCTACATGCTTGCACTGCCGATCTGCATACAGTGTATGTAGTTTTATTCTGTGTTTATTTTTACTCCTTATTTGCACTCTTTATTTATATATTACTATTGCCGACACAAAAGCATTGAATGTCAAACCAACCTAATAACTCTAATCGCTGATAGAATAAGACTTGTAGTCTTAGCGAGTAACGAATTAAAATCCATAAGTCGTCAGAAATTAGCCCTAACGAAGATTTCTTTTCTCTTCAATCCATGACTCTATTTCAGAGCTAACCCACGCTACAGATCTTGGGCCGATCTTGACTGATGCTGGAAATTTACCGTCATTCATCTGACGGTAAACAGATGCCTTAGATAGCGATGTCATGGTGATGACATCTTTCAATTTAAGTAGTTTCATGATGAGCTCCTTTGTCGTCCATAGGACGTGGTGCTCGTGTAAAAATATAGCGAAACAGAAACGTAAATTGATCACATTCCGTTACCCAAGAGAGAATTTAAAAGGCACTGGTCTACATCTCATTAGCAGACCTGAGGCACCAACTTGATGAGCTAAGCTAAACTGTTTCATAGCTATTCCCAGGGAGAGATGACACTGTATACATGAAGCGTTTCACTCGAACCAACAGACTAGCCATTCCTCTGCATTGGTTATTGCGGGTGATGGCTTCATGTAACTTATGCCATGTATTCAACGTTAGCGCTCCAGATATTATTACCCAATATTCACCAGCTATAGGCATCTCTTTGTAATCTCCTCACAGAGGATCAAGTGACCCAATTATTGGCATAGACATTAGAGTGCCTATCGGTTGTATTTTGGCAAGACCAGTGCGCCTATCATTAGCGTCCGATTCAAATCATACCGCCCCCTCTACCAAGCCACAGTGATGACCAAAGAGCGCCTATCAACTTGTCCGTTGATAGAGATTACATGCAACTCCCACACACAGTGGGCCTTCACGACCTTCAACGAAACCCAAAAAAGTAGGCTGGTGATGTGCAAAAACACGGCAATTGATCACTAAACCATGAAACAAAAAGCTTCATAAAAACATTGCAAATCACTATAAAACAGGTTAGAAATCAGCCACAAAACAACATAAACACACCATTAAATTACTTAGTAATCATCGTTTTCGGAGCTGATAGTATTATGAAAGGAGCCTATGATGAGAATGGCCAGGAAATACCGCCCCCTATGTCTTTATCTAAAAGAGAAAGGGAGCTGGCCCTTAGACTATTAAATGCTGAAACATCTTTATCTATAAGTGATGAGGATATAGTTAACCACTTATCGAAAAACAGCAGCGTCCTTATAAAAAGAGCTAACTGTGGACTAGACTCCCCCCTTAACAGTTTGATGGGTCAACCAGCCTCTCATGAATTAGTAATAAAAAGCATTAAATCTGAGTGTATAAACGAAACAAATTTCAGTTGGATAGATACAAAAAACGATCGTTTGTGTAATTACGTGTGGGCATACATACGCTCTTTAACTACATACCCCATTTTGTCACCTTCGACTATGGATATAGGCGTCAGAATAGATGGTGCATTTGATTTACCCAACACCCTGCATATTTATAATATTTTTAATCTTGACCTCTCACCAACCAACAATGCCAGCAAAAAAAATTGTATAATCTCTTTTTTTGACATAATCAACACGACGAATGAACAAAAAATAATAGATGTTGCTATTTTAAAAAACAAATGGCAAATCGCAAGTCAAAAAATTGATGTGAAATTGTGGGTAGATAAATGTGATAATGAATGGGCATGGCGTTATTTGTTTGAAAATATAAAAACAGGAAGTAATAGACCTCCTGTATGGTTCATCAATAGGGATAATTCTTCGACAATTAAAGACTGCATTATCACACTTTTTGATCTACTAAATGAAATACCTACAGCCAGAGAACTGATGCTTAGAAAAATGAAGTCAGCCTGGTCACAAAAATCTTTTCGAGACAAGAACAATGGGAAAAGATCTGTTAGTGTTGTCTTGCCAGAAAAAATAATTAGCATGCTAGACGACATTTGCATAAAAACTGACAAAAGAAAAAATGAAGTGATAATTAGATTGATACAAGAAGAATATGAACAAATAAAAAAAGGCGGACGCTAGTCCGCCTTTTCATTTTACTTTTCTGATGAATTCAATAACATTCCCATGGCTATTATTTTTTTGCGGATCATTTGCCACCTCTAGTTCAACCAACTCACCCCAGCGTTGCCATAGCATTTTTTTCTTATCATCATGTCGCGAACGATGATAGGTTCTAACCAACTTATTGAGTGGGAGATGATTCAAACATAATTCGATCACTCTCTCTTCTGCATCTAATCTCTCAGCCCAATTGGTTGCAGCACTACGTCGTAAGTCATGTACTGTAAATGGCTCCATATCAGATAATGAACGAGAAATGAAACGCCTTAAAGCTCTGGTTATCGAGTCAACTAAAATTGGCTCAATAACATCACTTTTAGGTCTGTCTGATTCAAAAACAAAGTCACCGTTTACATATAGTGCCTGTTCATCAATCAACGCTTTCGCCTGTCGAGATAAGAATACCGAATGTGGCCTCCCATTCTTGGTATCAGGGATCGTCCACATATCGTCTCTAATATGTGAAAAACGCATATTGGCGACTTCACCTCTACGACATCCAGTCAGTATTAATAGCTTGATCGCATTCGCTGCTGGCAGAGAAATAGTGGCATGGCGAGAAACGCCACGCCCTCCAGCCGCCAAGCTACCACCACTTCCAAGATCCTCATCAATCGCCTTCCATAGCCTGCGCAATTCGGGGACTGTCAGCCAACGCTCTCTTGGCGAACCGGCACTGGCACCAAAATCCTTGGGTCGCAACAGTCTCGCAGGGTTGGCCTCGATCAGACAGTGAACCACCGCATAATCCAACATCTGGTTCAGCGTTCCCAACCCCTTACGGGTTTCGTCTTTTGTTGCACGCCGGGTTATCTCTAACGCTTGCGCCAAGTGGGCACGAGTCAGATCGATTAAACGAATATTGCCCAGAGTTTTCTTGAGATGACGATTCCAACGCTCCTGATGACATTGGAGGGTTTTGGGTTTGACAACCTCAGCAACACGCTGTGCATCAAGCCATCGTCCAAGCAACTCATCCATCGTCAGGGCCGTTTCATTTTTAGCCTTTTCACTAGCAACATGCTTGCGTGGATCAATCCCTTTCTTTACTAGGGCAGCCAGCTCTGCATGCTCAAGCCTGGCTCGCGCCAACGACAACGCAGGGTAATTACCCAGAACAACTGTCGCCTGAGTACCAGCAATCCGATAACGATAGACAAACCGCTTGCTCTTCCCTGCCCTAACCTCAATAGCTAATCCACCACCATGGGGAGATTTCACCGCGTAGCGGGTAATCGAAGCCTCCCCTTGCAAAATCAATGAGGGGATCTCTCGATCCTGAGTTACCGGTTTTCTTGCCATAGCATTCTCTCCCCCCTGTTTGGGGTACCACTTGGGGTACCACAGCAAACATGATATAGGGTGAGACTTCATGAAACTAGCTGAAACCCACAACAAGAAAAATAAGCATTAAAAACAATGAATTACCATCAACAACCCAACTTTATAAAACCTTCTGAAACACTGCCGACCTTGGCTCCTAAGGGACAGGCCACTGGTTCGACTCCAGTCGGGAGCGCCATATAAAACAAGGGGTTAGCATCTTCATGGTGCTAATCCCTTGGTCGTTTTTGGTAACGACAAATCCTGCCCCCATCTGTTATTACCTTCTGCATTCAGGGCTGGCACTCTCTCTGATAGACTGACTCTTCTTTGGCTGAGACCTGCGCCCGAGCTATCAGCTTCATCTTGCAAAGGAGTGTTGGATGTCCGGTTGTTCCTGGTGGGATAGATCCACCGGTTTTGCCTTGCTGACCATTGTGCTGTGGGCCTCGCTGGCCGCACTGACGTCGCGCATTACCAGCGTTTCACCGCTCGTTCTGGTGGGGCTGGTGCTGTTTTTCTGCGGGGCCGGGGCATTACCGTTTTGGCGCCAGTGGCGGGCCAGCCCGCTCACCTGGCTGGTGACCATCGCGGCCCTGCTCTTTTATCATCTGCTGCTCTTTATGAGTTTTCGCCACGCCCCGGTGCTTGAGGCAAACCTCATCAACTACCTCTGGCCGCTCTGCATCATCCTCTTCACCCCGCTGTTGTTGCCAAATCATCCACTCCATCTTCGCCACATTCTGGCGGGCGCCTGCGGCCTGGCTGGTTCCATGCTGGTGATGGTCGATGGCGAGCTGCAACTGCAGCAGGCTTATCTGCCTGGCTATCTGCTGGCTCTGGGGGCCGCCATCATCTGGGGCGCCTACTCTGTGCTGTCCCGTCGTCTGCCAGCAGCACCTGCAGTGGTCACCGCAGCGGCCTGTCTACCTGCCGGGATACTGGCTCTGCTGCTTGCCCGCCTGCTGGAGGGCCCTCTGCCACTGACACAGATCCCGGTCAGCGACTGGAGCCTGATCGTCGGATTGGCCCTCGGCCCGATGGGGGCAGCCTTTGTCACCTGGTATCTGGCACTGCGAGACGGCGATCCGCGCCGGATCGGTGCCCTTGCCTACCTGACACCGCTGCTGAGCACCTTGCTGCTGGTGACCCTGAATGGAGAATCTCTGACCTCGCGCCATCTGCTGGCCGGGGCGCTGATCATGGGCGGTGCCCTGCTCGGCATGCAGCGCAAAAAACCGACCCCGGCCATCGCCACGACCCGCTGACGATGGTAGCAATAGCAAAAAAGGGTCCGGTCACGAGAGCGTCATCAACACGCCAGATCTCACAACTCCTCGCCGACTATCCCGCCCAGTGCGCAGCTCTGTCTTCACTCAAACATCGGGAATAGTTTTTTTGTGCTGCAAATTTATCTGTTACCTGCAGGTTAACCAACACCTGTTCATCTGGGGTGACTGCAAACCCGCACAGACACTGGGAACAACCACAAGAAAACGTTCTCATGGCCGTGATACGGGCCATGACACTGTTTACGACCTTCCTCATGATTATTTGCACTCGGTCATACTTTTGAAACGTGGCTGGAACTTTTCATTGATATTTCGCACCGCGAACGTACTCTTGTGGTTGTCCGATAGCCAAGAATCGGAACACTAAAAACAAATAGCGTGATGAACAGAACTGCTCTACGCAGATGTGCCAAGACATCGCGAGCGCAGGCGACATACGAAGTCTTTTTTGCCCTTAGGGGTTTTGATTGCAATGCCAATACCGAGCGGTAGGCCTGATGCCAACTGCCGGAAAAAAAGCTAAGTCCATAAAATCAGGAGCAATAAAATGGAAAAAGTAATCTTCAAGCGCGCCGCTTTGAGTGCCGCTGTGGTAGCCGCTCTGGTAGCACCCGGTATGGCATTGGCTGCTCAGGACATGATGAGCCCAACCTACGGCAAATCCTATGAGGCCTTTGCCGACGATGCCAAACTGACCGGTGGTATCTTCTACTTCCAGCGTGACCGCCAGCGTATCGATGGTGATCCAACCGCCAAGGTCAAGGAAGGCAAATACCAGTCCAACCTGAGCCACGCCACTGCCCAAGCCGCTCTGAACTTCAACTCTGGTTATGCGTGGGACACCGTAGGTCTGGATCTGGGTGGCTTTGGCGCCTATGACCTGGCTGTGACCGAAAATCATGGGGTCAACCAAGAAAACGAATTTTCCTTTGCCGGTAACACCTGGGGCAACAACTACAAAGATGGTTCCCCTGAAGGTGGTTTCAGCCTCTCCAACGCAGCACTCAAGCTGAAATTCATGGAAGGTGGCATCACCGCCAAGGGTGGTTATACCCAGCTCTACGTACCTGGTGTCATCGGTGTGAACTGGTCCTATCAACCAGGTACCTATCGTGGTGGCCAAGTTGAAGGCAACTTCGGTGGTCTCTACCTGACCTATGCTATCGCCGACGAGTACAAGGCTCCTTGGTATAAAGAGACTCAGGTCTTCTCCCGCGCCAAAGCATGGATGGATCCGTTCTCCGATGAAAACGTCATCGACTACATCCACGGTATTGCCGCTCGTTACACCTTTGAAAATGGCACTGCCGTCACCGGCTCTTTCGGTCAATCCGAAGGCTATATGGATAGCTACCACTTCAAACTGGCTCACAAGTTTGACGTAATCGGCGGCCTCTCCACCAGCTACCAATTCTATGGTTCAGAAACCGACACCTACACCAAGGGCGGTTCCCAGATCGAGACTTATGACGGCCTGGCATGGCAACAAGCGCTGACCGCTGCCTGGAACTATGCCCAGTACGGTTTCCGTCTGGAAGGGCTGTGGACCAAGGCTGAAGGTGCAGAAGGCAACTACCTGCCCCGTCTGACCCGCGGCTACGCCAACTCTCAGGGCGCCAACGAAATTTGGTGGGACTCCCGCTCCGACTGGAACGCCAACAACGAGAAAGCCGTTTACTTCGGTGTCACTCGCTCACTGGATGATCTGGTAGGTGCCCCTGGCTGGTCTGTCGGTGTATCCGGTGCTTATGGCTGGGATATCGAAACAGGTCAAGGCAAGAAAGCCGCCAACGGTGAAGACACCGAATGGGCTGCCAACTTCGATGTCACTTATACCGTCCAAGATGGCAAGCTGAAAGGCACCCTGTTCAAACTGCACTACACCGATTACAACAACGACATCACTCAATCTGGCGGTTGGACTGATTACCCCAACATTTTCGCCTCCGAGAAAGACGTCAAATTCCATGTCATCATGCCGCTTACCTTCATGTAATCAGGCAATGCAATGTCAGCAAACCGGGCCACTTGGCCCGGTTTTCTTTTTCCCGATCAGCAGGTTAACATGCGGGTCAGCTGAATGTTTCTGTACGCTGCTCCACACATTGCCTACAAGGATCCCCCTATGCCGCGATTTGTTCTTGTTACCGGATGCTCCAGCGGAATTGGTCTCACTGCCGCGCAGGCGCTGGGCCCGCACGGTTTTACCGTGATCGCCTCGGCACGCAAGGCGGAAGATGTGACCCGGTTGCAACAGCAGGGGCTACTGGCGGTACAGCTGGATCTGGCGGATCCCGCTTCCATCGAGCTGGGCGCCAGCGCGGCACTCCACCTCGCTGGTGGCCGCCTCTATGGTCTGTTCAATAATGGGGCCTACGGCCAACCCGGGGCGCTGGAAGATCTGCCCACCGAGGCGCTTAGAGAGCAATTCAATACCAACCTGTTTGGCTGGCATCACCTCATTCGTCAGATATTGCCGGCCATGCTGGAGGCCAGAGAGGGGCGGATCGTGCAGAACAGCTCGGTGCTGGGGCTGGTCGCCATGAAGTATCGCGGCGCCTACAACGCCAGCAAGTTTGCGCTGGAGGGCTACTCAGATACCCTGCGCCTCGAGCTGGCTGGCAGCGGTGTTCATATCAGCCTGATTGAGCCGGGCCCCATCGATACCCGTTTTCGGGCCAATGCCCGTGCCGCCTTTCTGCGCCATATCGACCCGACCAAGAGTCGCCATCAGGCCGCTTACCAGCAGACCCTTAACCGGCTGGAGCGCGAGGGTGGCGCCCGCGGCTTTACTCTGCCAAGCGAAGCCTGCCTGCCACCACTGATCCATGCGCTGACCAGCGCTCGCCCCAAGGCGCGTTACCCTGTCACCATCCCGACCAGAATGTTTGCCCTGCTAAGGCGGATCCTGCCCACCCGCTGGCTCGACAAGCTATTGGCAAAGTCAGCCTGATCACTTGTGTCGGCGACGATCTGCGTCGCCTCGCTCAATAGTGCTCGCCATTACTGTAATAGGCGCTCTTATCGATGGGAAAAACCTGTACCACCACATAGGTCTGCTCCCCCAACACTGCCTTCAGATGACGGGTGATAAGGCGCGCCGCTGCATCCTGCTGCTCTTGCGGCCGCGCAAACCAGTGCAGTTCGACAAACGGAAAACCGGGCTCCGGCTCCCCGTTACGAACCCAGTGGCTCTCGACTCGCTCCATGGTGACAAACTCCGGCTTGCCGCCAGTCAGCTCGCAAAGTTCGGCCAGCAGCGGGACGCTGATCTCCTTGAGGATATCGAGTGAGACGGCGCGAAAACGAAGATGGGGCATGGTAAACCTCTTGGCTAACGGAAATGAGCACTTATCATAGAGTCTCTTGCGATGAAAAGAAGTCGCCAGCCCGGATAAGGATCACCATGAAATTTCAGCGCTCCCTGTTTGCCTTCCTGTTCTGCCTGCTGCTGCCGCTGAGCGCCTTTGCCGATCCCGCCTTCTATCGGGTGAGCAAGGGCAACCAGCAACACTGGTTGCTGGGCTCCATCCATGCGGGTAAACCCGCCCTCTATCCGCTGCCAGAACCGGTCGAGCGGGCCTGGCTGCAGAGCCGAGCACTGGTGATGGAGGTGGATATGAACCGCATCACCCCTGAGCAGTGGCAAGAGATGGGTTCCCTCACCCGGCTGGTGGATGGCAAAACACTCAACCAATATCTGCCTGCCGAGCTCTATCAGCGCACCCTGATGGCCGGGACCCGTTATGGCCTTGATGAAACAACCCTCGCCCCGCTGCGACCCTGGTTTGCCGCCATTACCCTGACTCAGGCCGCCATGGCCCGCTCCGACTTCAAGAGCGAGCTTGGAATCGATCAGCACTTTGCCACACTGGCCGCCAAAGAGGGCAAACCGGTAGTGGGGTTCGAAACCCTGCTGGAGCAACTCGGTTACCTCGCCAGCGTGGGCGACAACCAGACCCTGATGCTCGCCAGCACCCTGGATGAGCTGCCGATGCTGGATACCGGCTTCGCCGCCGTGCTGAAGGCATGGCAACATGGGGATGAGGCCACCCTTGTCAACCTGCTCAAGGAGGAGATGGCCCCACGTCCGCTACAGAGCTGGATGGAGCAGACCCTGCTGGCCGAGCGCAACCACAACTGGCTGAAAAAATGGTCCACCCTGCCCAACGAGAGCTTTATCGTGGTCGGAGCCCTGCACCTTTACGGCGAACAGGGGCTACTGGCGCTGCTGGAGCAGCAGGGGTGGCGGATCACCCCTCTGACCACGCCGACCCAGCCACCCGCGATCCGAGCCAACAAGTAAGCTGCGACCCTGTAGCAACTCTGCATATGAGCCAAGCGCGGTGCGGCGTTGCCGATCACGCACGTCGAGATCGGGCAGATGCCTGTGATGGCAGATAATGGCCAAAGGGAGCGCCGGGACAGGGATTTGGCACTGCATAAGTTAAAATGAGGTCGTTTACCAAAAACCTATAAATTAAATTTATAGCGACCCATGCAGGCTATGAGCGGCCCCTTGAGGCTAACGGCAAGCCCTGCAAGCCGATCGGCTGATCACAAGGGATGGTCACCTTCCTGATTTGGTGTGACGCGCAAGCCCCAGAGGCCTTGCGGCGGGCAAATTGACCAAGAAGTCCCCATTGCGCAGCTCAGACGGCAACCTTCTGGTTGCCCGGTTTTCCGGGCCCGTTACGGCCGCTATAATGGCCCCCACTTTTTCTTATGGGGAGCCTGCCGTGTCTCATAACGACGAACTCTCGCTATTTATGAATGAAGTGGCCGACGTGCGGCCCATTCGCAGCGACAACATCCATCCCCAAGCGACCAAGTCCGCCCCGACCGACGCACAGCTTGCCCGCCGTCAGGCTGCCACCGCCGAGCAGCTCGCCCTCGACCACCTCACCATGGAGGCGATCGAGATGCGCGATCCGCACGAGATCGTCGGCTTCAAGCGCGATGGGGTGCAGGAGGGGGTCTACAAGAAGCTGCGGCTCGGCAAATATGAGCTGCAAGCGAGCCTGGATCTGCATCAGAAAACCCTCAACGAAGCACGCCAGACGCTGGTGCAGTTTATTCAGGATTGCGAGGTTCGGGATATCCGCTGCCTGCTGATCCTGCATGGCAAGGGGGAGCGCAGCACCCCGCGCGCCCTGCTGAAAAGCTATGTCAGCGCCTGGTTGCCGCAACTGCCTGCCGTCATGGCGATCCACAGCGCCGAGCGTCGCCACGGCGGCAGCGGCGCCCTCTACGTACTGCTGCGCAAGAGCGAGCGCAAAAAAGCAGAAAACCGCGAACGGCACCAGAAACGGCTCGGCTGAGCGACCGTGGGCCGATTGCAGCCAGATAGCCAGAATGAACCCATTGACGACGGTGGCAAAACGCACAGCGGCAGTGTTAGCATCAGTCGGCCCCGATCATGCCAGGTACGGGGTGTATACCATCAGGGACGATAACAAGGAAAATCCCATGTCATATCAAAAGCTTGAACAACATCAGCAGCAAATCCACCGCTTTAGCCACCTCGCCGCCATCTGCGGTTGGGATCAAGCCGCCATGATGCCGGAGGGGGGCAACGAAGCCCGTGCCGAGGCGATGGCCGAACTCGGTCTGCTGATCCACCACAAGCGCACCGCCCCCGAGCTTGGCGACTGGATTGCCAAGGCCGAGAGCGAGCAACTCGATGAGGTTCAGCGCGCCAACCTCCGCGAGATCAAACGGCAATGGCAAGATGCCAGCCTGCTGCCCGGTGAACTGGTGGAAGCACTGTCACTCGCAGGCAGCAAGTGTGAACACGCCTGGCGCAGCCAGCGCAAGAACAACGACTGGGCCGGTTTTGCCCCCAATCTCGAAGAGGTGGTGACACTCTCCCGTGACGTGGCGCAGCTGCGAGCCGATGCGCTTGGCGTGCGCCCCTACGACGCCATGCTGGCGCTCTATGAGCCGGGCATGACCAGCGCACGGCTGGATCAGATCTTCGGCGATCTGGCCAGCTGGTTGCCGAGCCTGATCCAGACCGTGAGCGAGCAACAGAAGAGCCATGCATTGCTGCTCCCGCAAGGCCCCTTCCCTATCCCTACACAGCAGGCGCTGGGTCAGGAGGTGATGGGGCTGCTCGGCTTTGATTTCGCCCACGGCCGCCTCGATGTGAGCAGTCACCCGTTCTGTGGCGGCGTGCCGACCGATGTGCGGATCACCACCCGCTACAACGAGCAGGAGTTTGTCTCCAGCCTGATGGGCATAGTGCACGAAACCGGTCACGCCCGTTATGAGCAGGGACTGCCGCGCCAGCTGCTCGGTCAGCCGGTTGCCGAGGCCCGCTCCATGGCAATCCACGAGAGCCAGAGCCTGTTTTGCGAGATGCAGCTGGGCCATCATCCCGCCTTCCTCAGTCTGCTGGCACCGCGTATTCGCCACCATTTCGGCGAGCAAGAGGCCTTGGCGCCGGACAATCTGGCCAAACTCTACAGCCGGGTCAAACCCGGCTTTATCCGGGTCGATGCCGACGAGGTGACCTATCCGGCCCACATCATCCTGCGCTACGAGATGGAGCGCGATCTGGTGGAAGGGCGTATCGAGGTGGCCGACATCCCCGAGTTGTGGGATGCCAAGATGCAGCAGTGGCTCGGGCTCTCCACCCAGGGCAACTACCGCAATGGCTGCATGCAGGATATTCATTGGACCGACGGCTCGTTCGGCTACTTCCCGAGCTACACCCTCGGCGCCATGTACGCCGCACAACTGCGTTTTGCGCTGGAGAAAGAGCTCGGCAGCATGGGTGAAGTGATCGCCGCGGGCCGCCTGCCGGAGATCTTCGACTGGCTCGGTCGCCACATCTGGTCACAGGGTAGCCGCTACAGCACGGATGAGCTGATCAGCCGCGCCACCGGCGAAGCGCTCAACCCGCACTGGCTGCGCCAGCATCTGGAACAGCGTTATCTGAAGTGATCAGTGCAATACGGGTAAAACAAGACGGGGCCCTTTTTAGTTGACCACTACAGGGCCCCGTTTTTATTCCACTTTGCTGCTCTGTAGACCCTTAGCACGATGTCAGTATCAGCGGTGGAGTCACAGCGGATCCGGCGCACTCAGAAACTCGCGCAGTTGCAGGATATTGCCTTCCGGATCAAAGGCATTGCGCACCACGAAGCCGGGGCCTGACCACTGCTGCGGCAGCAAACCGCCGCCGAGATCCGCCGCTTTCGCCTCCGCCCAGGCGAGGCTGGGGACCGTAAAGAACAGCTTGATGGCTCCCTGCTCACGCAGTTGTGGCGGGCTGTTGATAACGACCTGGCGAGCATAGGGTTCAGGGATAGCGTGTACCAGCAGCTGGATATCGCCGTTCTCCAACACGATCAGTTGCTCACTCTGGCTACAGATCTCCATCTGCAGCAGGGTGCGGTAAAAATGGGTCAGCAGGCCCGGATCCTTGGCATAGATCAGGGCACCGGCACGAGCGGGGCCTGGCATAGTGCAATCCTCGGTGATAAAGGCTCCACCACCTTCGCACAGTTGCGCACCACCTTCACCTTTTTCAGCGCACACTCCACGCCAACTTAATTGCTATCCCTGTCCGTTTCTGGCTAGTCATCCCCCGCGATCCTGCTTAGTCTCTCACTCATCGCCTTTGTACCGCATCCGCGAGCACTCGGTACCCACCATCAAGAGACCCATGCCATGACATCGCAGCAAGGCAGCGACCAACAACAGGATCACCAGATCAACGCCCTCAGCCGTGAGCAGTGCCATGCTGCACGGCTCGCCCGAGATGCCCGCTTCGATGGCCGCTTCTATACCGGCGTGCTATCAACCTGCATCTATTGCCGACCGGTCTGTCCGGCACGGGCACCCCACGAACATAATGTGCGCTACTTCCAAAGCGCAGCGGCTGCCGAACAGTATGGCCTGCGCCCCTGTCTGCGCTGTCGGCCGGAGCTGGCCCCTGCCGCCCGCGGTGATCTGCCTGCTGAACTGGCACGTCTGCTGGCGCGTATCGATCGCGGCGAGCTGGCTGACGGCACGCTCGCCGAACTGGCCGCAGAGGCAGGCATCAGCGAACGCACGCTGCGCCGCCAGTTCGAGCAGCACCTTGGCGCCTCGCCAAAACAGGTAGAGCAGACGCGCCGCCTGTTGCTGGCGAAACGGCTGCTGACCGAAACCCGGCTCCCCATCACCGATATCGCGTTTGCCGCTGGATTTGCCAGCATCCGTCGCTTCAACGATGCCTGGCTCAATGCCTACGGGCTGGCCCCGCGCACCTTGCGCCAGCAGGAGGGGGACGCCGAACCGACGGACAACCCAACTGCTAAAGATCGCGGCGCAACCCTGACCCTGCAACTACCCTATCGCCCCCCTTATAACGTGGCGGCCATGCTGGCGTTCTACCGGCTGCGGGCGATCCCGCGACTGGAACGGGTGGATGACGCGGTGTATGAGCGGCGCTATCTGGTCGGCGATCAGGTTGCACTGGTGCGCATCTCGCAGGGCAAGGGGCACAGCCTGCAGCTCACCGTCCATGATCTGCCGCTCGCCGCGCTGCCGGATCTGCTCTATCGGGTGCGCCGGATGTGGGATCTCGATGCCGACATGCAGCGGATCGGTGATCACCTTGGCCAGGATCCGCTGCTCGGCCGTTTGCAGGCGCGCTGGCCCGGCGTGCGGCTACCGGGTGGCTGGGATGAGTACGAGGTGATGCTGCGTGCCATTGTCGGCCAACAGGTCTCGGTCAAGGGGGCCATCACCATACTCGGGCGACTGGTGGCGCGCACCGAGGCGCAATTCGGGGTGGCGCAACTACCTACCCCCGCCCAGTTGTGCAAACTCAATCTCGACGGCATCGGCATGCCCGGCAGCCGTATTCGCACCCTGCGGGGCGTGGCACAGGCACTGGCCTGCGGCGAAATCACCCTGACCACGGCGAGCGACGAACAACTTCTGGCACTACCTGGCATAGGTCCCTGGACGGTCGCTTACTGGCGGCTGCGCTGCGGGCTCGATACCGATGCCTTCCCCGCATCCGATCTGGTACTGCAAAAGGCGCTGGGGGGCGGCAGCAAGCTGCCGGTGCAGGAGGTGTTGACGCAAAGCGCAACATGGCAGCCGTGGCGCGCCTACGCCGCCAGCTGGCTATGGCATGCCATGAGTGAAACGCCCGCGCTGCTGACAGACCCAGCCAGCAATGACGTACAGACTGACAACGAACAACAGGAGATAACCCCATGATCCGTTACGATATCCTGCCCACCCACTGCGGTGATCTGCTGGTTGCCATCAACGAGCATGGCCTGGTTCATGTGAACTTCGTGGCAGGCCTGCGGGCGCTACCCGATATGGGCGGCTGGCAACAAGATGGCAAGGCGCTGGCCTCTTATCTGGTCGAATTTGCGGCCTATTTTGCCGGTCGCTTGCAGCATTTTTCCCTGCCCCTTGCCGCCCATGGCACCGCGTTTCAGCAGGCAGTGTGGCAAGCGTTGTGCGACATCCCCTACGGCGAAACCCGCAGCTACAAAGATATTGCCCGTGCTATCGGCAAACCCGATGCGGTGCGGGCGGTGGGCGCGGCGAACGGCCGCAATCCGCTCTCGATCATCGTCCCCTGTCATCGGGTGATCGGCCAAAATGGCAGTCTGACCGGTTATGCGGGGGGATTGGAAATTAAAAAGGCGTTGCTGGAGCTGGAAATAAGCGGAAAGGAGGTCATTGCAAGCCATGCGGTCGGCAATGGGTAGCCAACAGCCTGTTGAAATAAAAATGATGCCCTCAGAACGAGGGCATCATTATTCTGTCAGCACAGTTGGACACCACTAAAACGTGATGCCCGCTGTGGCTATTACTGAGTTGCCAGCTGGTAGAATGCGTGGTTCATCAGCTTGGGATCCTTGGGCACAACCCCTTCCACTCGCTTCAGCTCACTGCCCGCCAGTTTTTCAGCTTCCGGGTTGGTCGAGGAGTAGGTATAGACCTTGACCCCGGCCGGCAACGGCTTCAGGCTCCAGTTGTTATCAAACTTTTGCTCAAACCCTGCCGGATGGGTTTTGGCCATCTCTTTGACGTAGGCGGTAATGACTTCACGGGTCTCCATGGGGTCTTCATGGACGACGACCTTGCTGTCGACACCCGGGAAGTTGCCACCACCGCTGCCACGGTAGTTATTGGTGACCACATAGAAGTTCTGATTCGGATCGATCGGCTTGCCCTGATAGGTCAGCCCAATGATCCGGTGGCTGTCGTTGATCTTCTTACCATCCTGGTTGTAACGGGCAGGTTGGGTGATATCAATCTTGTACTGCACCCCTTTGATCGCATCCAGGTTATAGGGACGGAAATCATCGACCAACAACCACTGCTCTTTGCTGGTATCCGCAACAATCTGGCTGTATTGGCAAGCGCTCTTCTCCAGCCACTCTTGCACGGTCTCGCCGTTGACCTTGACTACCTGCAGGGTGTTGGGGAAAACATAGAGATCGGAGACGTTGCGCAGGGAGATATCACCCGCCTTCACCCAGGTGAAGTCATTGGGGCCGTTGCGACCACCGCGGAATGGGGCCACCGCCGACAGCACCGGCAGATCTTCTTTGAGAGTACAACCCACCCCGTTAGCCTTCAGGCAGTCTTCCTTCACCTGATCGATGTGCCACTTCTGGGCATCACTCACGACCTGCAAGGAGGCGTCATCGCGCACCGCAGAGAAGAAGCTGTAAATCGGCGCAGCAAGCGAGCTGATAGGCACATCCAGCCAGGTGTTGGTCGCATCGTGGGTAGTCTGGATCAAATCCTCGATCTGGCGATCCCCCGGCACATCCATGCTCTTGTCGACTTTGCGCAGTTCAGAGTGGCTGGAAGCCACCTGCCAGCGTCCATCCTTATGGGTCAGCTTGAGATCAATCACCCCGAGATGGTTACCGGCAACCCCCGGCATGACGGCAGGCACACCGGCAATCTTGCCTTCTTTATTATTCACTAACGGGATGTCCGGATACTCACCCGGGAAGGCCTTGTGGGCATGGCCCAGCAGCAGGGCGTCAAGACCTTTCACCTGCGCCAGATAAAGCGCTGCGTTCTCCATGAACGGCTCTTGCGGCGTCCCCGTAATGCCGGAGTGAGCAACGATCACCACCAGATCCGCCCCCTTGGCGCGCATCTCCGGAATGTAGTGCTCCGCGGCCTCGACCATATCCGCTACCACGACCTTGCCTTCCAGATTGCGGCGATCCCACTGCATGATCTGGGGCGGGTTAACCCCCATCACGCCCACTTTGATGGTCTGGACATTACCGTTAACATCCTTCACTTGGCGATCGAGCAGCACATAGGGCCTGAAACGGTTGGGCATCGCCTTCCAGTCAACCTTGCCATTGCTATCAAGCTTGAAGTCACGGGCATCAAACACGTTGGCATTCAATACCGGGTAATTGGCCCCACCCTCGGCATCCGCCAGATAGTCGAGGCCATAGTTGAACTCGTGGTTACCCAGGTTAGCGACATCATATTTCAGCAGGTTAAGGGCATTGATGGCGGGGTGACCCAGCTTTTTCAGATAACTGGTATCACCCTTGTATTGGGCAAAAACATAGTCAGAGAGCGGTGTGCCCTGGATCAGGTCACCGTTATCGATCAACAGGTTGTTGGCGTTTTCTTCGCGGGCCTTGTGGATCAGCAGCGCGGTACGGGAGAGACCAAGGGAGTGATCGACCTTATTCTGGTAATAGTCGAAGCCAAGCAGGTTGGAGTGGATATCGGAGGTCTCGATAAGACGCAGATTGACATCACCAGGAGCACCGTTACTGGTTGTTGCAACCGATTTGCTATCGATTGTTTGCTCGCCATTTGAATTCGAATTACAACCGGAAAGCAATAACAACACTGCCACCGAGGTCAGTGTAAGGGTCGTTTTCATTGGAGTTTTCATGAGTTGTGTTCTCACTTTATGTTGTGTTTATTGTTAATGCCAGCAGAGGTATTTTACCCATAAAATAAGCATATTCATGTGAGCAAAATGGCATAAATGAGCTATTTTCCCCATCGCAGCTTAAATACGACTAAAAAATGACTAACACTTGCGACTAGCCACCTTAATTAACAAAACAAACAATATCAGAGCAAGATCCACTCCCTTACTTTCATATTGGGCATACCATTGTGAGAGGCGACTACGGCAATGCCGCTGATGCACAACCCTCACCAGCCAGACTATTCCCTTAGCATCAGTAGTGCTGCGAACCCCTTGCCACGCCAATTGATATGATCTGCATAACTACAGCTACCTCCCGGCAACAACACAACACGCAATCATCATAAAAATACAAAAGCGCAACAACGAAAATGGAAATTCCCTTTCCGTTCTGGATAATCAAGTGTGATTACCATTCATTTTTATCCCCCTCTCGATTAGTATTATGCTGACATGACATAGCAACTGTATAGCTTCTGGCGAAACCATCCTTAATGAATAAAAATGACCGACAACGCCTGATCAAAACACGCCTGATACTGGACAAAGAAGTCAGTGTGAAAGCGTTGGCTGGCATTTTTTCAGTAACTGAAAGAACCATTCGCAATGACCTGCAGGCATTGGCCGACAAGCATCTCTGTGAAATGTTCTATGGTGGCGCAAGATTAATCCAACATGATGACAATATATATTTTGAATCAACCTCGATAGACAATATATCAACTTTGCTGGAAACCCCGCCCCTCACCAGAGCGCGGAGTGAATCTATCGTCAAAGATGGTGATCTCCGATCACCTGATATTTACATCCTGGGTTCGTTCAATATTGACATCGTATTGGAGGTCAACGAATTCCCCAAAGTGGGTGAAAGTGTACTGGCGCACTCGACCAAATATTATGGCGGTGGTAAAGGAGCCAACCAGGCAATTGCAGCAGCGAAAATCAATGATCATGTTCATCTGACGATTAAAGTGGGTCAGGATCTATTTGCTGATAGAGCAAAAAGTTATCTTGCCAATGCCAATATCGCTTCACTGAACATTCTTGAAGATGCTGAACACCCCACGGGCAATGCCATTATTCTGGTATCACAACCATCGGGTGAAAATAAAATTGCCATAAACCTGGGTGCTAACAGCCATATTACAGTGGACGATATCATTCATGATCTCGACGCTATTCGCGATTGCCGTGTTTTTTTAACACAGCTGGAAAACAATTTCGACATTATGTCACTGGCTATCACGTATGCCAAAAAATGTGGTGCAACTACTATTCTAAACCCGACACCATACAATGATTACGTAAAGAAAATTTTGCCATTTGTTGACATTATTACACCCAATGAGATTGAAGCGTCTGACTTGTCCGGACTGGTTATCAAAGATAATGAGTCGGCGAAACAGGCTGCAGAAACGATCTATAGCATGGGGGTGAAACATGTCATCATCACTCTGGGTGATAAAGGCTGTCACTATTTCAATGGCTGCCGTCATATCCATTTAGCTGCCCATAAAGCAGCAGTCATTGATAGCAGTGGGGCTGGTGACTCTTTTAATGGCTCACTCGCTGCCTCTATCGCAAATGGCAAATCAATAGAAGATGCACTGATTTTTGCCAATGCGTTCGCTTCGTTGAAAGTTGAGCGGCGTGGGGCATCGAATATGCCAGACATTTCATTAGTTAAAGCCAGGTTAATGAGAAATCAACTGTAACAACAATAAAACATAGCCGGTATTAAAACCCAAGCTATTTATTTTTACTATTCCTGACAGAGGTGTTCATGCTAGTTATTCACTCGTATTCCATTGCTATTATCATGTGTATTATCACCATGATATGCTGGGGCTCTTGGGCTAATACCACCAAGCTGGTCGATGAAAAAAAGTGGCCGTTCCAGTTATATTATTGGGATTATTCTATCGGCATCCTGTTGTTCACCTTGCTGCTGGCCTTCACATTAGGCTCTTCCGGTGATGAAGGTCGTCATTTCATAGCCGATTTACAGCAAGCTGATTGGCAAAACTTTGGCTTGGCTATGCTGGGCGGTATCATCTTCAACTTGGGTAACATTCTGCTGGTTGCGGCTATCGCACTGGCGGGGATGGCAGTTGCATTCCCGGTTGGGGTAGGCCTGGCTCTGGTGCTTGGTGTTATCGTCAACTATCTGGCGGTGCCGGTAGGTGAACCTTCTGTACTCTTTATCGGCGTTGCCTGCGTCACTGTTGCCATTATTCTGACCGCCATCGCATATGGTCGCCTCAAGCAACAGCAGAGCGCCAAACTGCGCGGTTTGATCACTGCCATTATCGCCGGTGTGATCATGGGCTGGTTCTATCGTTTCGTCGCAGCCTCTATGGCCGTTGATTTCTCTGCACCAGCAGCCGGTTTGCTCACTCCGTATTCCGCGCTGGTCTTCTTCGCCGTTGGTGTACTCCTCTCCAGTTTTGTCTGGAATACCATCATGATGAAGAAGCCTATCTCTGGCCCGGTCATTAATGGTAGCGATTACTTCAAAGGGACTGTCAAAGAGCACGCGGTCGGTATTCTGGGTGGCGTTATCTGGAGTATTGGCATGAGCTTCAGCATTTTGGCTTCAGGCCCGGCTGGCTACGCTATTTCCTACGGCCTCGGTCAGGGTGCCACCATGATCGCCGTTATTTGGGGTGTCTTTGTCTGGCGTGAATTTGCCAGCGCACCGGCAGGAACCAATAAACTCATCAACGCTATGTTTGCCTTCTATATTCTTGGCATCGCTCTTATCATCGCGGCAAATAGCATTTAATACAGGACATCCATCATGTTGAATAATAAAATTGTCGTTCTGGGTAGCACCAATCAGGATCTGGTCAACAAATCCTCTCACCTGCCAAAAAAAGGTGAAACCATCATCGGCTATGAATTTTTCAGCGCTCGTGGCGGCAAAGGTGCCAACCAGGCAGTCGCCGTCAGTCGCCTGGGTGGCAAATTGAGTTTTATCTCCTGCCTGGGTAAAGATGATTTTGCCAACCAGCTGATTGCGGATTATCAGCAAGCAGGTATGGATACCAGCAAAATGGTTCAACTGGACGGTATTGCAACAGGCTTGGCACTTATCATGGTCGATGAGCAGGGCTGCAACTGCATCAGTGTTGCCCCCAACGCCAATGCCATGCTGACCAAAGAGTTTGTTACCGAGCAGCTCGATTGCCTGCGCCAGGCCGATTATCTGCTGATGCAGCTGGAAACGCCGATTGATGGGGTTGAGCTGGCGGCCAAAGAGGCACACCAGGCCAATACCTATGTGATTATCAACCCGGCCCCGGCCAAGCCATTGAGTGATGAGACCTACCCGTATGTAGACCTTATCACCCCCAACGAGACAGAAACCGAGATCCTGACCGGTATCAAGGTGACTGATCACGCCAGCGCAGAAGCAGCCGCGACCCTGTTGCAGCAAAAAGGGGTGAAGAATGTGATCATCACCCTGGGTGAGAAAGGGGCCTATCTGCAAAGTGCCGATGGCATCAAAGAGATCATTGCGGGCTTCCGGGTCGATGCCAAAGATACGACCGCCGCTGGCGATACTTTCAATGGCGCATTAACCGTCGCGCTGAGTGAAGGGAAATCTCTGCGTGATGCCGTGCTCTTTGCCCACCGAGCCAGTGCCATCTCGGTCAGCCGTATGGGGGCGCAAAGCTCCATTCCGAGCCGGGAAGAGGCTGAGCAGTTCCAGCAGTAATCGCCAAAAGCAAAGCCCCGGAGCGAAACTCCGGGGCTTTTTCATTTCTTCCGAACTAACTCTGAGTTAACAAAGCCGCACTCCGGCAATCACTTCTTCAAACTGCCCATCACATGCATCTCGCAGCGGTTGCAGTCAAAGCGCAGGCGGAAGGTGTCTTTCCCCATCTTGAGCTCCAGCGGCTCGGCCTTGAGACCGGGCACCTCGTTCGGGCAGAGGTTCTGGCTGTAGCGGATGCAGTGCTTGGTGATCATCAGCACCACTTCCCGCTCCTCCTTGTTCGCCTCGTAGGCGGGGGCAATGCGCTCAACCCCGTGTTCATGGAAGAACTTTTCGGCCGCGCTGTTCAATACATTGCCAAGGTAGGAGAGACGGTGCTGGGGATAGTTGATATCCCGCAGGGCAATGCGCCGCTCGGGGCGCTGATAGTTGGCCACGCGCGCCGCCTCCAGCGCGGCGATGCCGTCCCGACGCAGCCCGTTAAGCTGTGATGCTGCAATGAATAGCGGGTGAGTGAATGCCAACTCAACCTTGCGGGCCACAAACAGGGTATTGCCGAGTTTGCCGAGCTGATCCCGCGCCTGTTGCAGCGCCCGCTCCGGGTTGTCGGCTGGCTGCTTGTCGCAAGGCAGGGTCACCGCGGCGCTGATACCCTGCTCATCGGTGAGCGTGAGGCGCAATCCCTCATCGCACTCTGCAAGCACCATATCGACCCGGATGCGGCGATCGGCGCTCGCCTTCTCCAACATCTTGCTGAATGCCTGATCGTGGTTGCGGTAGATTTCTGTCCCCACCTTCAGACCTGGCATGCGTTCTGACAGGAGTAACTGCTTACCTTCGACCTTGTTGAGGCGCATCCCCACCAGCTCATTATTCGGCTTGAAGAAACCCAGACCATCGCCATTGTTGAGGGTGACCTGCTTGCCGTCGATCTCGATGCCATCCTTGGTGACTCTGGTGACCCGCCCCAGCGGTTCGCCCACATATTTCGGGCTCTTGGTGGAGTCGATCCCCGTCTGTCGACCATGGAGGAAGTAATCGGTGCTGCCACGGTTGAAGCTCTTCTTGGGGTCAGGCGTGAAACTGTAACTGCAACGACCCGCCGAGGCAGCCACCAGATCGGAGCGGCTATCGAGAATGGCGTCCAGCTTCTGGCGATACCAGGCAGTGACGTTTTTGACGTAGTCGAGCCCCTTGAGGCGCCCTTCAATCTTGAAGGAGCGAATACCAGCGGCGATCAGCGCCTCCAGATTGTCGGTCTGATCCATATCCTTGAGAGACAGCAGGTGACTGTCGGCCACCAGCACTTCGCCATCCGGTTTTTGCAGCGAGCAGGGCAGACGGCAAAGCTGGGCACACTCACCGCGGTTGGCACTGCGACCGGTACGGGCATGGCTGATGTTGCACTGGCCGCTGTAGGAAACGCAGAGCGCGCCGTGGATAAAAAACTCCAGTTGCACATTGGTCGCCGCACTGATCTCGCGGATCTGCGCCAGCGACAGTTCGCGCGCCAGCACCACCTGAGAGAAGCCCACATCCTGCAGAAACTTCACCTTCTCCGGCGTGCGGTTGTCGGTCTGGGTACTGGCATGAAGGGCGATGGGAGGGAGATCGAGCGCCAGCAGCCCCATATCCTGCACGATCAGCGCATCGGCCCCCGCTTCATAGATTTGGTGGGTCAGCCGCTGGGCCTGCTCCAGCTCGTGATCGTGCAGCAAGGTGTTGAAGGCAACAAAGACTTGGGCACCGAAACGGTGGGCGTGGCGCGCCAGCGCTTCGATATCCTCGAGGGAGTTGCCCGCCGCACTGCGGGCGCCAAAAGCAGGGCCGCCCATGTAGACGGCATCGGCACCATGGTTGATGGCTTCGATGCCGTAGGCGAGGTTCTTGGCCGGAGCCAGCAGCTCCAACCGATTGTTGTGGCTTAGGGAATGCTTGTTCTGGTGCATGGTCTCGGGATCAGGGCGGACAGCAAATGGCGGCTACTCTAGCCCATTAGCCACCTGCTTGCCTTGATCCCGCTTAAGATATCCACAAAATGCAGGATTAGAGAACGACCTTGAGCGCCAGCCCAAGCAGCACCAGGCCACTAACCTTGTCGATCACGAAGGATTTGGCCTTGAGCCAGGCCAGCACCGGCCCACGCGAGAGCACCAGCGCCACCAGCCCGTACCAAACGATATCAATCCCGCCAGCAGTGAACATCATGATGCTCCCTTCGTGCCAACCTGTATCAGCATGCACAAACTGGCTGAACAGGGCGATAAAAAAGATGGCGAGTTGAGGGTTAAGGAAGGCAACCATAAAGCCTTCAAAGGCTCCCTGCCGACCGCGTAACTGGTGCTCTTCTTCGCTCGCTTCACCATTGGCAGGCTTGGCCAGCAACGCCCTGATCCCGAGCAAAGCAAGAAATGCAGCGCCGCCGTAGCGAATAACGTCAAACAGCAGCGGGGTCTGGGTGATCAGGATGGAAAGGCCGAGTGCCGTGATTAGCGCGTAAATACCAACCCCGATGCCGTGGCCAAGCGCGGTGGCCACACCGTGCCCCTGCCCTCCTTGCACCGTGTTACGGATGATCAGCGCCAGACTCGGCCCAGGGCTGATGGCCCCCATCACGCAGATTGCAGCCAATGCCAACCAACTCGTCAACTCCATTATTTTCCTCTCTGTAAGTACTCAATTTGATAATCAGCAAGCAGGGTAAGGGGGATGTAATCATGCCAGTAATGAAAGTTATGAATAGATTCCATAACTATTGGCTATACAATGATACAAACCACTGTCACTAGACCCCCTGACCAAGCTGCTTATGGCTTGCGCCGACTGTACGTTGCAGGTGATCGCGCAGGAAGGGATAGGCCAGCTCGCGAAACCAGCGGTGGGCCGGATCCTGATGGTGACGCTGATGCCACAGCAGATGATACTGCTGGGGGCGAGCAGGAAAAGGCAGATCACTAAAGGCTAGCGAATGACGACATGAAAGCGGCCAGGCAATATGGGCCGGCATGGTCATCAGGCAGTCGGTACGCAGCAGCACCTCCACCGCGGCCTGAAAGAAGGGGACGCGAGCAAACCAACGCCGACTTAGTCCCTGCGGCGCAAGCACCTGCTCCACCGGACTGTCCTTGTCGCCGCCACCGCTCACCTGTATATGGGGCCAAGCAAGATAATCTTCGAGAGTGAGCGAGTTGCCAGCCAGCGGGTGATGGCTGCCCATTAACACCGCCAACCGATCTTCCCCCTGATGCAGGCCGCGGATCTGATCCGGCACCTCCTCAGTAATGGTTGAGACCAGATCGAGATCTGACTGCCACAACTGCGGCAACTGGCGCTTGTCCCACATGCTGTACTCCAATGCTGCCTGCGGTGCCTCTTTGGCCAGTGCCGCACAGATATCCGGCAGGATATGCTGGGCCACATAATCTGAAGAGGCGAGCCGAAATACCCGCTCGCAGCGGCCGGGATCAAACCCGGGGGCCTCGTAGAGCCGCTCCAGGGCGTCCAGCGAATCTGCCAGCTGGGCAGCCAGCACCTCGGCCCGTGGCGTCAGCAACCAGCGCTGGCCTTCTCGCACCAGCAACTCGTCACCAAACTCACCGCGTAGCTGGGCAAGCTGCTTGCTGATGGAGGGCTGACTCAGGTGCAGCAATTCAGCAGCACGGCTGATGTTGCGGCTCTCCAGCAGCACCTTGAGGGTGGGCAACAAGTTGAGATTGGCTTTGAGCAAGGGGATACTTCCGTCGAGGGGAAAATCTCTATTTTAGGGCAGATGGCAACCCCGTTTTAAGCAAAATTTCCCGCTATTTTCAGCATTTTTGCCACTCTTGCCTGCCGGATAACCATGACCACAAGATGACAGTGGTGGTCTCGTGCGGCATAATTGCACGATTTTCCGCCTGCGGGCGATCCACTTTGAGAAGCGGTAACAAGATGAAATACGCCAATATCACCGGCTGGGGCAAATGCCTGCCCCCCTCAGTGCTGACCAACGACGACCTCAGCACCATCATGGATACGTCAGATGAGTGGATCTATCCGCGAACCGGCATCAAGGCCCGCCGGATCTCCCATGTCAGCACCTCGGATCTCGCCACGCTGGCCGGGCGCCGCGCGCTGGCCTGTGCAGGCCTCGAAGCGAGCGATCTCGACGGCATCATTCTGGCGACCGCCACCCCGGACAACCTGTTGCCAAACGCCGCCTCTGCGGTGCAGAAGAAGCTGGGAGCCGTCAACGCTGCGGTCTTTGATCTCAACGCAGCCTGCACCGGTTTCGTCTACTCCCTCTCGGTCGCTACCTCGCTGGTACAGACCGGCATGATGAAGAAGGTGCTGGTGATCGGCGCCGAGCGTCTCACCTATCTGCTTGACTGGGCACGCCGCGATACCGCCGTACTGTTTGGCGATGGTGCCGGTGCCGTAGTGATCGAAGCGAGCGAACAAGAGTGCGGCCTGATTGCCAACAAGCTCGGCTGTGACAGCGAAGCGCGCGAGATCCTGCACGTACCGAACTTCGGTACCGATCGGGTGCGTTTTGCCGATATCGACGGTCTGTTCACCTTCAACTTTGAAGGGCCGGAGATCTTCAAGCGCGCCGTACGCGGCATGGGCGAAGCCACCAGCACAGTACTGGCGCAGGCCGGTATCGCCCCGGAACAGGTTGACCTGATCGTCCCCCATCAGGCCAATATCCGCATCATCGAAACCCTCGCCAAACGGATGAATGCGCCGATGGAGAAGGTTATGGTCAACATCGAAAACTACGGCAACACCTCTGCCGCTACCGTCCCCATCGCCCTGTGCGAAGCGCTGGAGCAGGGCCGCGTCAAACCGAACTCCTATCTGTTGACCGCCGCCTTCGGTGCCGGCCTGACCTGGGGTGCTGCCATCATCAAATGGGGCGATCGCGTCACCCCCATCAACCCGTGCGATGCCGAGCTGCCCCCCTGCGACAAAAGTGCGCTGGAGCTGATCGCCCACGCCGTGGAAGGATGCCAAAAGGCCCACGCCAACGAGGCCTAATCCTTATCAGGAGCCTGAATCATCAGGCTCCTTCTCTCCCTTCCTTGCCAGCCTTGCTCTGCTCATGTCCAGCCCCTTCCCCCGAAACACCTCTCCCTGATACAAACAAATCCGATTTACAGCCAATTTATTTTTTTCCGCTAATCTTACTGAGCCAACTATAAATAAAGAAAAGAGCCTCAAGGGGCACCATGACTCTCACAGTCCCGCTCCTTGACCTCTTAACAGATACTTGCACAGGGATAAGCTACGTATGGCACAACACAAAAGTGGCGTGAACACACCGCTTTGGGAACCGGTTTGCTGGATTTGCTGCATCGGGCTTGGTCTGCTGAGCACTCTGCTGCTACAACTGGCTGGCGCCCTGTCACCTCTTTATCTACTGCTTACACTAGCAGGATCCATTGCTGCAGCTATCTGGACATCCCATCACTGCCATCAGCAGCAACACCAACTGCCGGTTGAAAATACCCACGCCCCAACCCTGGATCCCCATGCAGTCTCCCGCTCCATCGTCGGTCTGGAGCAGGTATGCGAAAAGGCGCTGCCCATCTGGTCAAAACAAATTGAAAATTCCCGCCAGCAGACTGAAGCGGCAATGATTGAGTTGACCCAACGATTCAGCGGTCTGGCCAACAAGCTGGAGGAGGCTGTCAACGCTTCCCATCAAGCCGCCGGGGAGCTGGGAGGGGTCAATTCACGCGGTATGGCCGGCGTCTTGAGCGAAAGCCAGCAACAGCTCAATGACGTGGTCTCCATCATGCACTCGGCCCAAGCCAATCGGGATGCCATGCTGGCCGAAATCAAGAGCCTGACTACCTACACCATCGAACTCAATACCATGGCGATGGATGTGGCCAAGATTGCCTCCCAGACCAATCTGCTGGCACTCAACGCGGCCATTGAAGCGGCTCGGGCTGGGGAAGCAGGTCGTGGCTTTGCGGTGGTCGCTGATGAAGTGCGCAACCTCTCCCGCCTCTCCAGCGAAACCGCCCAGAAGATGACCGACAAGGTAGAGACGATCAATGCAGGGATCGGACGAGCCTTCCAGATTGCCGAATCAGCCGCAGCCAAGGATCACGCGTCAGCGCGTGATTCCGAACAGGCTATCGAACAGGTGTTGACTCGCTTTAGAAATGCCACCGATAGCCTGGCGGAATCTGCCTCCCTGCTGCAAAGCGAGAGCACCGATATCCACCGGGAAATATCAAGCGTTATTGTCTCGCTGCAATTTCAGGACCGGGTCAGCCAGATCCTTAGCCACGTCCGGCAAAACATGGAAGGTCTATCCGAACATCTGCTCACCTCAACGCAGAGTAGCCATGCAACCGGCCCGATAAAAATTGATGCAAACCGCTGGCTGGCAGATATGGAGCTCTCTTACGCCACCGATGAGCAACGCAACATTCACCATGGTCGCACGACCCGTCCTGTCAAAGCGCAAGCGAGCAGCGCTGACATCACATTTTTCTAGGAGAGAGATATGGGCAAAACGATCCTAATCGTGGATGACTCGGCAACTATTCGCCAAGTCGTTGG
Source organism: Aeromonas sp. MdU4 (assembly GCF_041929505.1). Classification (NCBI taxonomy): domain Bacteria; kingdom Pseudomonadati; phylum Pseudomonadota; class Gammaproteobacteria; order Aeromonadales; family Aeromonadaceae; genus Aeromonas; species Aeromonas sp. MdU4. Next base: position 60,374 of record NZ_JBHFMW010000032.1, read on the forward strand.
CATGACACTAAAGGGGGCCGGTTACGAGGTGATGGAAGCCTCTGATGGCAAAGATGCGCTCAAAAAACTCGACGGCAAGAAGATCAACCTGATCATCAGCGACGTCAACATGCCGAACATGGATGGGATCACCTTCGTCAAAGAGGCCAAAAAGCTGGCCAGTTACAAATTTACCCCCGTGATCATGCTGACCACGGAGTCGCAAGACAGCAAGAAGCAGGAAGGGCAGGCAGCCGGAGCCAAAGCCTGGGTGGTTAAACCCTTCCAGCCAGAGCAGATGCTGGCAGCCGTTGCCAAGCTCATCATGCCGTGATCCGGAGCCCATCATGCAACTACAGAGTGAGCGGCTCGACAACAGAACGGTGGTCACCCTACCCGATGAGCTCACTATCTATACAGTAGGCGAGCTCAAGGAGGCCCTCTCGCCTCTGCTATATCAGGGATGCGATTTGGAGCTGAATCTGGCCAATGTGACCGAGATCGACAGCGCCGGACTGCAGTTGCTGCTGGCAGCAAAGAAAACCGCGCAGCAACAGAGCTATTCCCTCTCTCTGGTTTGGCACAGCAACGCCGTACTGGAGTTGCTGGAGCTGTGCCAACTCTCTGCCTTCTTTGGCGACCCCACCCTTATCACCCATGGCGAACGGCCTTGAGCCACCATGACAAGGAGTCACCGTGAGCATCGATCTTGATCAGGCTTTGCAAACCTATATCGCCGAGGCGCGTGAGTTACTCGACGAAATGGAGTCTGCCCTGCTCTCGCTGGAGGCGGATCCTGACAATAGCGAACTGATTGGCGCTATCTTTCGTGCAGCCCACACGATCAAGGGTTCGGCTGGACTGTTTGGCTTGCAACCAATCGTCGGGTTTACCCATATCGTTGAGGATCTGCTCGACCAAATCCGCAATCAACAGCTCACCGTCACTTCCTCCCTGATCAAGGATTTGCTAGAGAGCTGTGACCACATCCAGACTCTCATCAGTGTCGTAGCAGAACAGGGAAGCACATTAAGTGATGGCGATGCCAGCCAGGACGAGCGGCTGAGGTTCGCCCTCACCCGTCATCAGTGCGTCCCCCATGCCACGCTGCCAGATACGGTGCATACACCTGAACCAAAAATCGAGAAAGAGGGAGGAATTACCAGCTCAGCCTCCTTGTGGCATATCTCCCTGCGTTTTGGTCCGGATGTACTGCGCAACGGCATGGATCCGGCTGCATTTCTGCGCTATCTCGGCACACTCGGAACCATCTGCTCGTTGGAGACCATCCATCAGTCGATACCTGATTGGGAACAATTCGATCCGGAAAATTGCTACCTTGGTTACGAAATTGACTTTGACTCCCAAGCTGACAAAGCGGCTATCAGCGATGTCTTTGAATTTGTCCGAGATGACTGCCAGATCACCATTTTGCCGCCCCACAGCAAGATCGCCGAGTTCATCAACCTGATCGAGTCGCTGCCGGAAGACAACGCCATGCTGGGCCAGTTGCTGGTCAACACCGGCGCACTGACCGCAGAGGAGTTGGCCAACGGTCTGCAGGCACAACAAGCCACCCCGGCTGAGCAAGCGCCCAAACTCGGGGAGATCCTGATTGCGCAGGGAGCCGTCAACGAAGCCGTGGTCGATGCCGCCCTGAAAAAACAGAACCAGACCAAGGAGAGCAAGACTAAAGAGGGTCGTTACGTCAGGGTACATGCCGACAAGCTGGACGATCTGATCAATCTGGTCGGGGAGCTGGTTGTCGCCAGTTCAGGGGCCAATCTGCTGGCCCAACGCACTAGAGAGAGCCAGCTACAGGAAGCCACCTCAGTTATCGCCATGCTGGTGGAAGAGATCCGTGACAGTGCGCTGCGCCTGCGAATGGTGCCTATCGGCGATACCTTCAACCGATTCCAGCGGGTGGTACGTGATGTCAGCCAGGAGCTGAACAAGGATATAACCCTGATGATCTCCGGAGCCGAGACCGAACTGGACAAGTCGGTGGTGGAGAAGATCGGCGATCCGCTGATGCATCTGGTCAGAAACTCGATGGATCACGGTATCGAATCGGCAGAGCAACGCATGCTGGCAGGCAAACCTCCCCGTGGCACCCTGAATCTCAACGCCTATCACGACTCCAACAGCATCGTCATTGAAATCCGGGATGATGGAGCCGGACTGAACAAAACCAGGATCCAGCAAAAAGCCATCGAGCGCGGTCTGATCAGCGCCACCACCACGCTGACGGATCAGGAGATCTACAACCTGATCTTCGAACCGGGGTTCTCCACCGCCGAGGCCATCACCAACCTGTCGGGACGTGGCGTCGGTATGGATGTGGTCAAACGCAACATTACCGCGCTGCGTGGCACGGTCGACCTCGACAGCATTCCGGGAAAAGGGACCCGTGTGCAGATCCGCCTGCCTCTTACACTCGCCATCATCGACGGTTTTCTGGTGCGCGTTTGTGATACCCACTATGTCATTCCACTCGATATGGTGATCGAGTGTGTTGAATTGACCCAGAGTGCACTGGCCGATACTCAAGGTCGCAATTACATCAATTTACGTGGCGAGGTGTTGCCCTTTATCCGACTGCAACACTACTTCGATACCAATGGCAGTAAAGGGCGTCGTGAGAATATCGTCGTGGTCAGCCATGCAGGCAAAAAATCAGGACTGGTGGTCGATGAACTGCTGGGTGAATTCCAGACCGTCATTAAACCTCTGGGAAAATTGTTCCAGCGACTGCAAGGGATCAGCGGTTCCACCATTCTGGGAGGTGGCGAGGTGGCGCTTATCCTCGATATCCCCTCATTAATCCAGCACGCGATAGTTCAAGAGTCCGGTCAGCTGAACAGGTTGACCATGTCGCGCAGCCAGCCTCAATCCAGTATCAACTGAGAGGTCCATCATGTTTAAAGACTCCACCATCAAATTGCGCCTGATTCTTTTGCTTTGCATGCTCTGCCTGTTACTGCTCGCTGTTGGTTGCCTGGGCTTATACAACATGCAGAGCAGCAACACTGGATTGCAGCGCGTTTATAACGACCGGGTGGTTCCTCTCAAGCAGTTGAAAACCATCTCTGACAGCTATGCGGTCTCGATCATTGACAACGTCAACAAGGTCAATGCAGGCCTTATCCCGGCAGAAGAGGCACTCAGCCAAATAAAACAGGCTCAGCAGCAGATTAAGCAAGAGTGGCAACAATATCAGTCCACTATCCTGACCAAAGAGGAGCAGCGGCTATCTGGCGAAGCCAGCTTGTTGTTCAATGCAGCCAACGAAGATATCGGCAAACTGGAAAAATTCCTGGCAACCCAGCACGGAGCCATTGCTGGGATGGCGAATAATTTTGATGGTGCGCTTTATAGCTCCATCGATCCGATAGGAAACAAAATCACCGAGCTGGTCAATCTGCAACTGGATGTCGCCAAATCGGAATATACCGCAGCCCAATCCTGGTACGACGTCATGCTGATCACGATGGCCACCGTGATTGTGGTTGGTATGGTGCTCGCAGCATGGTTGGGCACCCTGCTGATCAAAAGCATCATAACTCCAATTGAGCAAGCGCTGCGGGTGGCTAATAGTCTGGCCGATGGCAATCTGGATGTATCGATCAAGATTGAATCCAGCGACGAAGCAGGTCAGCTCCTGATGGCCATGGATAACATGGTCAAAAAACTGGGGGCGTTAATTACCGATATAGAAACTGTGGTCACCGCAGCCGTTGAACAGGGTGACTTCAGTCACAAGATCGCTCTGGAAAATCGTCAGGGCTATATCAAGCGGGTATCAGAACTGCTCAACCGCCTCTCCCATGTAACCGATACCAGTCTGGAAGATGTCATGCGCATCGCGACGGCACTCTCCCAAGGGGATCTGACCCAGCGCATCGAAGCCCCCTATCCCGGCATTTTTGGCCAGACCAAGGATGGCCTTAATCAGACTATCACTGCCTTGACCAATATCATCGAAGAGGTACGCAACGCCGCCGACAACCTGACCAACGCCTCCAACCAAGTGAGTAATACTGCGCAGGCATTGAGCCAGGCTACCAGTGAACAGGCGGCCAGTGTGGAGGAGACCAGTGCCTCCATCGAACAGATGAGCGCGAGCATCAACCAAAATACTGAAAACGCCAAAATCACTGACAGCATGGCCAGCAACTCGGTACAAGAGGCAACCGAGGGTGGCAAATCAGTGCAACAAACGGTCACTGCCATGCAACAAATCGCCAGGAAAGTCAGCATCATTGATGACATTGCCTATCAGACCAACCTACTGGCTCTCAACGCGGCTATCGAAGCCGCCCGCGCCGGAGAGCATGGCAAGGGCTTCGCCGTGGTTGCTGCAGAGGTGAGAAAACTGGCAGAACGTAGCCAGATCGCGGCTCAGGAGATTGGTGAACTATCATCTGACAGTGTCAGCACAGCAGAGCGTGCTGGCAGCCTGCTAGACAAAATCGTGCCCTCTATTCGCAAGACCTCGGATCTGGTTCAGGAAATCAATGCCGCCTCCGGCGAACAAGCCAGCGCAGCCAACCAGATCAGTCTGGCCATGAGTCAACTCAACCAGGTGACGCAGCAAAATGCGGCCAGTAGCGAAGAGCTGGCAGCTACCGCCGAAGAGATGAGCTCACAGGCCAGCGAACTGCAACAAACCATGGCCTTTTTCGCGCTGAATAACAGTTCAGCAGCCAACAGCAGACCCCATGAGACAGGCCATAAGGGAGTCCCGCCCCGAGGGGGATTTATTGCCCCCCCACAACGGTCAACCCCGCACCAGCAACCATCATCACAATCCATTGATGACGCGGACTTTGTCCGTTTCTAACCGGAGGCGCGCATGCAAACATCCACCGACATCACGGTGCCATCAGTATCCGCTGACGAGAGCAGTGGCGAAGCCCAATACCTGACCTTTCTGATCAATAACGAGATGTTCGCCATCAACATTCTGGGGGTCAAAGAGATCATCGAATACGGCAACATTACCCCGATCCCGATGATGCCAAGCTTTATCCGTGGGGTCATCAACCTGAGAGGCGCCGTGGTTTCCGTCGTTGATCTTAACGCTCGCTTTGGGAATACACCTTCGGCCATCACCCGCCGCAGTTGCATTGTCATTATCGAAGGGATGACGCAGCCAGGTGATGAACCCGCAGGCCAAGATATTGGTGTGGTAGTGGACTCGGTGTCAGAGGTGCTGGGTATCCCGCAAGCAGATATCGAGCCTCCGCCCAGCTTTGGTGCTCGCATCCGCGCTGACTTTATCAGCGGGATGGGCAAGGTCAACGGTAAATTCGTCATCCTCATCGATACAGAAAAAGTCCTGTCACTCGACGAGATGGCACAACTCAGTGAACAGGTCCCGCCACAGGCAAGGCTGCTGCAAGGCAATCAGCAAGCCTCTTGAGCAGACCTCTAATTTTCCATGACATGCAGCATAAGGATACGCTCATGACCCAATCACTCTTTGGCAAACTCTTCGGAAACGGCACGGCCGAAGCCATGCAACAAACCCGGTTGCTTGAGGCTATCGAGCAAATAAAGCAGGCCATTGAACAAGAGCAAAGCCCTGCCCCGATAGCCATCTCACAACTCGATGGCTCGCTGCGAGAAATAGGACATGCAATCAATGATGTCGTCACTCTGCTCACCGAGAAGCTGGAGCGCTGCCGTACCGAAATGCGAGGTAGCCAAACACTGATCCATGAAAACCGCCTGGTTCGCCGGGCGCTCGACTGTGCCAGCACCAATGTGATGATCGCCGATACCAACCTCGACATTATCTATATGAATGAAGCAGTAACAGAGATGCTGAGCCAAGCCGAAACTGACATTAAAAAAGAGCTCTATAGCTTTAACGCCAATCAACTGATGGGCGCCAATATCGACAGTTTTCATAAAAACCCGGGCCACCAGCGGGCTATGCTGGCCAAGCTGAATAGTTCCTATCGTACCCAGATCCAGCTGGGGGGAAGAACGTTCTCCCTAATTGCCAATCCGGTCTTTAGCGATAGCAACGAACGTTTGGGTTCAGTAGTCGAATGGGCTGACCGAACCAAAGAGGTCATGATTGAACGGGAAATGTCAGACATCGTTCAAGCGGTTATTAACGGTGAACTGCATCGGCGGATGGAGTTGACTGGCAAGAGCGGCTTTTTCCAGGCCATGGGAGAAGGCATCAACCAGATTGCCGAAGTGATCGACAGCACCCTCAACGACGTCATCCGGGTCGTGCAATGTCTGGCAAAAGGGGATCTGACCCAACAGATTGAGTCCGACTACCCCGGCGTGTTTGGCACCACCAAGGATGCACTCAACAAGACCATCGTTTCGCTCACCAAGATTGTCACCGAAGTACGTGGCGCATCTGACAACCTCTCCAGCGCAGCCGAGCAGGTAAGCGCCACCGCCCAGTCCATCAGCCAATCCAGTAGTGAGCAGGCCTCCAGCATGGAGGAGACCAGCGCCTCCATCGAGCAGATGAGTGCCAGCATCAACCAGAACACTGACAATGCTCAAGTTACCGATGGTATGGCCAGCAAAGCAGCGAAAGAGGCTGTAGAAGGAGGAGAAGCCGTAAAACTGACGGTCGATGCCATGAAGCAGATTGCCAAACGGATTGGCATCATCGACGACATCGCCTATCAAACCAACTTGCTGGCGCTCAATGCGGCCATCGAAGCGGCTCGTGCTGGCGATCATGGCAAAGGCTTTGCTGTGGTGGCAGCAGAAGTGCGCAAGCTGGCTGAACGTAGTCAGGTGGCGGCCCAGGAGATTGGCGAGCTGGCCTCCAGTAGCGTCGAGATGGCGGAAAAAGCAGGGCGCTTGCTGGATCAAATGGTGCCCTCTATCAACAAAACATCTGATCTGGTACAGGAGATCAGTGCAGCCTCGACTGAACAGTCAACAGGGGTAAGCCAAATCAACCAAGCCATGAACCAATTAAGTCAGGTCACTCAGCAAAACGCCTCTTGCAGCGAAGAGCTGGCAGCTACAGCGGAAGAGATGAGCAGCCAGGCTGAACAACTGCAGCTGGCCATGGAGTTTTTCACTCTGGAAGAAGTGCGCAAGGATGACCGAGCTCACGTCACGACACGGAGCTCCGGTACCAGAGGGCGTTTCATCAACGAAAATCATGCTTTTGGCAATGAACGGCCATCAAATCAGCCGCGACCACCACTCAACGATGCTGATTTTGTCCGGTTCTAACCACGGGGGAGGCACAGCCTCTCCTGATTCCGACAACACAGGCCGAGGACAGGGGTGTGTATCAAACCCAACTGCATGATGATGAGTTCTCCCGTTTCCAACGCTGGCTTCATCAAACGGCGGGGATAGAGCTGTCCCTGGCCAAAAAGGCTTTGGTTGCCAGTCGGTTGGCAAAACGACTCTGCCACTATGAGCTGGATAGCTATGACGACTATTTCCAGCTCATCATGACCGACCGCAGCAGCGAATTGCAGTTGGCGCTTGATCTGCTCACCACCAATGAAACCTACTTTTTCAGAGAGCCAAAACACTTCGAGTTTTTAACCCGAGAAGTACTTGCGAGCTTTCCTCCCGAACGTACGTTGCGGATCTGGAGCGCCGCCAGCTCATCCGGCGAAGAGCCATACAGCTTGGCAATGACGATTGCGGAGAAGCGACATACGCTCAATTGGGAGATCTTGGCATCGGATATCTCGTCCCGAGTACTTGAGCAGGCAATGATTGGCCGTTACCCCATCGAGCGCGCACACAATATTCCACTCCCCTTTCTGATGAAATACTGCCTCAAAGGGATCGGTCTACAGGAGGGTATCTTCATCATTGATCGCAAGTTGCGGGACAAAGTCCGCTTCATGCAGATCAACCTCAATCAGGAGTTGCCAGACCTCGGCATGTTTGACGTCATCTTTATCAGAAACGTGATGATCTATTTCAACAAGGAGACCAAGGGACAAGTGCTGCAACGCCTCGTGCCCAAACTCAAATCCGGTGGCTATCTGCTAGTTAGTCATGCCGAGAGTTTGCATGGCTTGCATCATGGACTGCAACTCGTCTCTCCTTCCATTTACCAAAAGAGATAAGTCATGGCTCGGGAGGTGATACTGCAACCGGGTGAACTCTACTTTGGCACAGAAGATGTCGTACTCAAGACCTTGCTGGGTTCCTGTGTTGCCATCACCTTGTGGCATCCGGAACAAAAACTGGGCGGTATGTGTCACTACATGCTGCCGAGCCGAGGGCAACCAACCACTCGGTTGGATGGCCGCTATGCCGATGAAGCCATCACTTTACTATTACAAGCTGTTGCGCATTATCCCCCCCCCCTCGGCGAATACGAGATCAAATTGTTCGGAGGCGGCAATATGTTCGACGAGCCACAATACGCCAAACTCGATAACAATGTGGCCACCAGAAATATTGAGGCAGCCTGGCAGCTGACCCGACATCTTGGGCTTTCGATCAAAGCCCACCATCTTGGCCACAGCGGCCACCGAAGCCTGATTTTTGAACTCAGCAACGGTAATGTCTGGCTCCGCCACCATCGCTTGCCACATCAACGGGAGTCGCGAGAATGAAGCAGATCCGGGTAATGCTGGTGGATGATTCCGCCGTGGTCAGACAGGTATTGCAAGCCGTTCTGGAGCAAGAGCCCGATATCAAGGTGATTGCCACGGCATCAGATCCTTTGTTCGCACAAGAAAAGCTGAAGAAAGAGTGGCCTGACGTCATCGTGCTCGATGTGGAGATGCCCCGCATGGATGGCATCACCTTTCTCAGCAAGATCATGGCCGAACACCCGACGCCAGTAGTCATCTGCTCTTCCCTCACAGAGAAAGGTGCCGAAACCACGTTACAGGCCATGGCGGCTGGCGCGGTAGACATCATTACCAAACCGAGCGTCGGGATAAAAAGCTTTCTGCAAGAGTCGGCCCACGATCTGGCTATGGCAGTGCGCGCCGCAGCCCAGGCGAACCTCAAACGAGTGGGCAAGCCCTCCTCTGTTCCGGTCAGCGCCAAGCTCAACGCGGATGCCATACTGGCTCCAAATCAACATGCCATGGCGCAAACCACCGAACGGCTCATCGCCATTGGCACCTCTACCGGCGGCACCCAAGCCCTTGAGGCGGTCTTGACGGCACTGCCCCGGGTCAGCCCCGGCATTGTCATCGTGCAGCACATGCCGGAAAAATTTACCGCCATGTTTGCCGAGCGGCTGAACGGGGTCTGCCAGATAGAAGTACGGGAGGCAAAAAACAATGACCGGGTAATCCCCGGGCTGGCGCTGATTGCCCCCGGAGGCAAACATATGCTGCTCAAGCGCAGCGGGGCCTACTATCACGTCGAAGTGGTCGACGGGCCGCTCATCAACCGCCATCGCCCTTCGGTGGATGTGCTGTTTCGCTCTGTCGCCAAATATGCCGGCAAGAACGCCACCGGTATCATCATGACCGGCATGGGGGATGATGGTGCCCGGGGATTGCGCGAGATGCTGGAGGCTGGCGCCAACACCTATGCCCAGGATGAGGCCTCCTGCGTGGTGTTCGGCATGCCCAAAGAGGCAATCAAGCTGGGAGCCGCCCGCCATGTGCTTCCCTTGCAAGAGATGCAATACGCCATCCTCGGCAAGTAATCCCTTATTGCGCGTTTGGACCATACAAAAAGTCCGGCTCCCCTTGGGGAGCCGGACTTTTTACATCAACCGGAACAGGTCCGGTATCAGGCGAGCAGATTACTCTGCAGCAGGCGCTTCTTCAGCGGCCGGAGCAGCCTCAGCAGGTGCTGCCGCTTCGGTCGGGGCGTTCGCTTCCTTGATGGAGAGACGTACGCGGCCCTGACGGTCCACTTCCAGTACCTTCACCTTGACCACGTCACCGATGGCCAGGTGGTCAGCCACGTTCTGCACGCGAGCGTCGGTGATCTGGGAGATGTGTACCAGACCATCTTTGCCCGGCAGGATGTTGACGAATGCACCGAAATCGGCCAAACGGACAACTTTACCTTCATAGATGCGGTTCACTTCGATCTCGGCAGTGATGGCCTCGATACGACGGATCGCTTCCATGGCGGCTTCGTTGGCCACGGCGGAGATACGTACAGTACCGTCATCATCCAGCTCGATGTTGGTACCGGTCTCTTCGGTCAGCGCACGGATCACGGACCCCCCCTTACCGATCACATCCTTGATCTTCTCAGGATTGATCTTGATGGTGTGGATACGCGGTGCGAAATCGGAGATCTCGGCACGCGGAGCCTGGATAGCTTCGTCCATCACTTTCAAGATGTGCAGGCGAGCACCACGAGCTTGCTTCAGCGCAATCTCCATAATCTCTTTGGTGATGCCTTCGATCTTGATGTCCATCTGCAGCGCGGTCACACCTTCGGTGGTACCGGCTACTTTGAAGTCCATGTCGCCCAGGTGATCTTCGTCACCCAGAATGTCGGACAGCACGACGAAACCTTCTTCTTCCTTCACCAGACCCATGGCGATACCGGCAACGGAGGCCTTGATCGGCACACCGGCATCCATCAGCGCCAGAGAGGAACCACAGACAGAAGCCATGGAGGAGGAACCGTTGGATTCGGTGATTTCAGATACCACGCGCACCACGTACGGGAACTCGGCGGCGCTCGGCATCACGGCAGCAACGCCGCGCTTGGCCAGACGGCCGTGACCGATTTCGCGACGCTTCGGGCTACCCATCATGCCGGTTTCACCGACGCAGTATGGCGGGAAGTTGTAGTGCAGCATGAAGCGATCGGCACGGTTGCCGGTCAGCTCGTCGATATTCTGGGCGTCACGCTCGGTACCCAGAGTGGCAACCACGATGGCCTGAGTTTCACCACGGGTGAACAGAGCAGAACCGTGAGCACGGGGCAGAATGCCGGTACCAACGCTCAGGGCGCGGATCATTTCCGGATCGCGACCATCGATACGCGGCTCGCCACGTACTACGCGACCACGAACGATGCGGCTTTCCAGGCTGTGGAACTCTTCACCGATCTTCTTGGCATCTTCTTCCACGCCGGAAGCGATAACTTGCTCAACCACACGGCCCTTGATGGCAGCGATGGTTTCGTAACGAACAGCCTTTTCGGTGATGCGGTAGGCTTCACCCAGCTCGGCGGTCGCCAGCTCGGCAACCTTGGCTTTCAGCGCTTCGTTGACAGCAGGCGGAGTCCAATCCCACGGCTTGGTACCGACGGCAGCAGCAAACTCGTTGATCGCATTGATCACGGTCTGCATCTGGTCGTGACCAAATACCACGGCGCCCAACATCACTTCTTCGGAGAGGATGGCCGCTTCGGACTCAACCATCAGTACCGCGTTGGCAGTACCGGCAACCACCAGATCCAGATCGCTCTGCGGCAGTTCGGTGGTGGTCGGGTTCAGCACATACTGACCGTTCATGTAACCCACACGAGCAGCACCGATCGGGCCGCCAAACGGGATACCGGAGATGGCCAGTGCAGCAGAGGCACCGATCATGGCAACGATGTCGGGGGATACGGCCGGATTCACGGACATTACGGTCGCAACGACCTGAACCTCATTGAGGAAGCCTTCCGGGAACAGCGGACGAATAGGACGGTCGATCAGACGGGAGATCAGGGTCTCGCCTTCGCTCGGACGGCCTTCACGACGGAAGAAACCACCCGGGATACGACCAGCAGCATAGGTACGCTCCTGATAGTTGACGGTCAGCGGGAAGAAATCACGGCCGTGATCGGCCTCTTTCTTGCCAACTACGGTCACAAATACGCAGGTATCGTCCATGCTGACCATTACGGCCGCAGTGGCTTGACGGGCCATCACACCGGTTTCCAGAGTGACGGTGTGTTGACCGTACTGGAATGACTTTACAATAGGATTCACGTGAATTTCCTTTTTACAATTTGGCTCTTTAAATTCGCGCACAAGTATACTTGATTCGATGCAAAAGGTAAGCGGCGACACGAATTCTGTGAGGGCGGCAACAACCTGCTGAATAGCAATAAAAAAGGGGAACCCGGAGGTTCCCCTTTTTCGCGAAATCTGATGGTCGATTAACGACGCAGACCCAGCTTGGCGATCAGAGCAGCGTAACGCTGAACGTCTTTACGCTTCAGGTAGTCCAGCAGCTTACGACGCTGGGAAACCATGCGCAGCAGACCGCGACGACCGTGGTGGTCCTTGGAGTGCTCTTTGAAGTGACCTTGCAGATGGTTGATCTGGGCAGTCAGCAGGGCAACTTGCACTTCGGGGGAGCCAGTGTCGTTGGCGCAACGAGCGTTGTCAGCAACGATGGAAGCTTTGATCTCAGCATTTAGAGACATGGTATTACTCCAGTAGAGTGTTTAAAGGTTCACAGCCAATCTCTAATTCAGCCGTGAAATGAGGGCGGTATCATAATCGTCCCCGCCCCTTTTCGCAACGATAAAGACGCGCAACGGGCAAGAGAGGGCGATACCGCCCGAGGAGAATCACTCCTCGTCGCGATCGTCGTGATAACGCACCAGTCGCTTGGGAGCGACGCGGCCATCATCATCAATCTCGCCAACCCCGATGAACTCGCGCTCCGGGCCGACCGTCATGCGAACCTGACCGCTTTGCGGCGCGCCAGCTACCTGCACGGCCTGGCCCTGATTCACATAGGCAGCCACAACGGCCAGCATGTTCACCTCGGGCAGAGAAGCCACGGCGGTATCCATCGGCAGCAACAGCGGATCCAGCTGCTCACGCGGCGGGATGCTCTCGGCCTTGGCCTGCTCGAAGATGCACTCGAGCTGCTCTAGGGTCAGCATCCGATCATACGGATAGCTGGCGACCTGGGTACGGCGCAGTTGAGTAACGTGAGCGCCACAACCCAGCACTTCGCCCAGATCATCCACCAGAGAGCGGATGTAGGTGCCCTTGCTGCAGTGCACTTCGAGGCGCACTTCATCACCTTCAAAGCTCAGCAGTTTGAGCTCGAATACGGTGATGGGACGGGCTTCGCGCTCGATTTCGATGCCTTCACGGGCGTACTCGTAGAGCGGGCGACCGTTGTGCTTGAGAGCGGAGTACATGGACGGCACCTGCATGATCGGGCCGCGGAACTGATCCAGCGCCTCGATCAGGGTACCGACCGCCACGTTCACCGGACGGGTGGAGACCACCTCGCCATCGGAGTCGCTGGTGTTGGTGCGCTCGCCCAGTTTGGCGGTCACCTCATAGCGCTTGTCCGCTTCCAGCAGATACTGGGAGAACTTGGTGGCCTCGCCGAGGCAGATCGGCAGCATGCCGGTTGCCAACGGGTCCAGGGCGCCGGTGTGACCGGCCTTGGCAGCGTTGTAGATACGCTTGACCTTCTGCAACACATCGTTGGAGGTCAGGCCAGTCGGCTTGTCCAGCAGCAGAATGCCGTGCACATCACGGCCCTTGAAACGACGTCTTCGGGTCATCTCAGGCTTTATCCTCAGTCGTATCATCCGGTGCGGATTCAGCTTCTTCGTCACGGCCGGATTCGGCCATGCGACGCTTGTCTTCACGCACAGTGTTGGTCACCAGGTTGGAGAGACGCATCCCCTCGACCAGGGTCTGGTCGTAGTAGAAACGCAGCTCGGGCACCACGCGCAAACGCATGGCGCTGCCCAGCAGGCTACGGATATATCCGGCTGCTTCGGTCAGACCCAGCAAGCCTTCCTTGATGCGCTCGGCATCATTTTCCAGCTGCAAGAAGGTGACATAAATCTTGGCATAGTTGAGGTCACGGGACACTTCCACATCGGAAACAGTCACCATGCCGATACGCGGGTCTTTCACCTCGCGCTGCAGGATCAGCGCGATTTCACGCTGGATCTGCTGTCCGACCCGACGGGTCCGGCTGAATTCTCTGGCCATATTCTATCCTGCGATAAAAGGGGGCCGCGGCCCCCTATTTTGTCTAACTCTCGGCTTACAGAGTCCGTTGGATTTCAACAGTCTCGTAAACTTCGATCTGGTCGCCTTCGCGCACGTCGTTGTAGTTCTTGACCGCGATACCACACTCGTAACCGTTGCGAACTTCGTTGACGTCATCCTTGAAGCGACGCAGGGATTCCAGCTCGCCTTCATAGATAACAACGTTATCACGCAGAACGCGAATACGGTTGGAACGCTTGACCACACCTTCGGTAACCATACAGCCGGCAACCGCGCCGAACTTCGGAGACTTGAAGACGCTACGCACTTCAGCCAGACCGATGATCTCCTGACGATACTCAGGAGCCAGCTTGCCGCTCATGGCCTGCTTCACTTCGTCGATCAGGTCATAGATGACGGAGTAGTAACGCAGATCCAGGCTCTCGGATTCGATGACCTTGCGCGCAGAAGCGTCGGCACGGACGTTGAAACCAACCAAGATGGCGCTGGAAGCAGCAGCCAGGGTTGCGTCGGTTTCGGTGATACCACCTACGCCGGAACCCACGATCTTCACCTTCACTTCGTCGGTGGAGAGTTTGACCAGCGCATCGCAGATCGCTTCCACAGAACCTTGTACGTCGGCCTTGATCACCACGTTCACTTCGGACACTTCGCCCTCAGTCATGTTGGCGAACATGTTTTCCAGCTTGGCCTTCTGCTGGCGAGCCAGCTTGACTTCGCGGAACTTGCCCTGACGGTAGAGCGCCACTTCACGGGCTTTCTTCTCGTCACGGACAACGGTGGCTTCGTCACCGGCAGAGGGAACACCGGACAGACCCAGGATTTCCACCGGCAGGGACGGACCCGCTTCCTTGATCTCGCGACCCAGTTCGTCACGCATGGCGCGAACACGACCGTACTCGAGACCACACAGAACGATGTCACCCTGACGCAGAGTACCTTCTTGAACCAGTACGGTAGCAACCGGACCACGACCTTTATCCAGGAAGGATTCGATCACGACGCCGTTGGCCATGCCATCGACAACCGCTTTCAGCTCCAGCACTTCAGACTGGATCAGGATGGCTTCCAGCAGATCATCGATGCCTTCGCCTGACTTGGCAGAAACATGGACGAACTGGCAATCGCCACCCCAGTCTTCGGACATGACGTTGTAACGGGCCAGCTCGGTCTTGACGCGATCCGGATCCGCTTCAGGTTTGTCGATCTTGTTGACCGCAACAACGATAGGCACTTCAGCTGCCTTGGCATGCTGGATCGCTTCGATGGTCTGCGGCATAACGCCGTCATCGGCAGCAACAACCAGCACCACGATATCGGTCGACTTGGCACCACGAGCACGCATGGAGGTAAACGCAGCGTGACCCGGGGTATCCAGGAAGGTGATCATGCCACTTTCAGTTTCAACGTGGTAAGCACCGATATGCTGGGTAATACCACCGGCTTCGCCAGCAGCAACCTTGGCTTTACGAATGTAGTCGAGCAGCGAGGTCTTACCGTGGTCAACGTGACCCATGATGGTAACGACCGGTGCGCGCGGCTTGGCCTCGGAGGTCTCGTCACGATCGGACAGTACCGCCTCTTCCAGCTCGTTCTCACGACGCAACACCACCTTGTGACCCATCTCCTCGGCGACCAGCTGAGCGGTCTCCTGGTCGATCACCTGGTTGATGGTGGCCATGGCACCCATCTTCATCATCGCCTTGATAACTTCAACGCCCTTGACGGCCATCTTGTTGGCCAGTTCGGCCACAGTGATGGTCTCGCCGATGACGACGTCGCGGTTAACCACGGCAGCCGGCTTGTTGAAGCCGTGCTTCATGGCATTCGGCATGGCGACCTTGCCACGCTTGCCTTTACGGGCACGCGGGTTACGAGAATCGCGATCATCTTCACGACGACCCGCTTTTTTCGGGGCCTTGACAGCTGCAGCAGCGGTACGACGACTGGTCTCTTCCTTCCGATCCAACTCATCTTCTGCGGCTTGCGCATGCTTGTTGGTGGTCAGATGGTAGTCGCTGCTCTCTTTGGCGCGAGCGGCCTCTTCTTCAGCCCAGCGGGCTGAGTTCTGTTCCGCCATGAGACGAGCCTCTTCGGCTTTCTTCGCGGCGAGTTCTTCAGCTTTTTGCAAAGCTGTTTGTTCCTGTTGGCGCTTCAGTTCTTCTGCTTCGCGCTTGGCCATCTTTTCTGCCTCTTGCTGAGCTGTGCTACTGGCTGCTTTGGCGGGCTGTGGAGCCTGTCGAGCCTTTGATTGTG
Source organism: Aeromonas sp. MdU4 (assembly GCF_041929505.1). Taxonomy (NCBI): domain Bacteria; kingdom Pseudomonadati; phylum Pseudomonadota; class Gammaproteobacteria; order Aeromonadales; family Aeromonadaceae; genus Aeromonas; species Aeromonas sp. MdU4. Next base: position 76,497 of record NZ_JBHFMW010000032.1, read on the forward strand.
CCTCGATCCGCGCCTTTTCCTCAGCTTCACGACGAGCCTGCTCAGCCTCACGGCGAGCCTTCTCTTCAGCGTCGAGGCGAGCCTTTTCTTCGGCCTCGCGACGAGCTTTTTCTTCTGCTTCCAAACGCGCTGTTTCCTCGGCTTCCGCCTGACGCTGTTCATCTTCCAGCGCCGAGCGTCTTACATAGGTGCGAGATTTGCGTACTTCTACCTGCACTTCTTTGTTCTTGCCACCAGTACCTTGCACACTAATGGTGCTCTTGGTCTTGCGCTGCAAAGTCATGCGAGCAGGAGCGGCGACCTCGTCACCTCCATGCTGTTTCTTCAGGTGTGCCAGCAGAGTCTGTTTTTCAGACTCGCTAACCATGTCGTCGGCCTTGCTCTTGCTGATACCGGCATCGACAAACTGCTGGAGAAGACGATCAACCGGTGTGTCGATGTCAGTGGCAAGTTGTTTGACTGATACTTCTGCCATTCATTTTCCTCCGTTTGATCTTACTCGGACTGCTCTTCTCCGAACCAACAGATATTGCGAGCAGCCATAATGAGCTCACCAGCCTTCTCGGCGGTCAACCCTTCAATATCAGCAAGGTCATCGATACCTTGCTCAGCCAAATCTTCCAGGGTGCCCACGCCACGGCCCGCCAGAGCGTATGCCAGTTCGCGGCTCAGACCGTTCAGATTGAGCAACTCTTCGGACGGCTCGACGCCATCGAAAGACTCTTCTTTGGCCAGTGCCTTGGTGGTCAGGGCATCTTTGGCGCGCTTGCGCAGCTCTTCGACCATGTCTTCATCCAGACCGTCGATAGCCAGCAGCTCGTTGACCGGAACAAAGGCGATCTCTTCCAGAGTAGAGAAGCCCTCTTCCATCAGCAGACCGGCGAAATCGTCGTCGATGTCCAGGGTGCTGGTGAACAGGTTCATGATGCGGTCGTTTTCGGCCTGGTGCTTGGCACGCATGTCCTCAACGGTCATCACGTTCAGCTCCCAACCGGTCAGCTGGGAAGCCAGACGCACGTTCTGACCATTGCGACCGATGGCCTGAGCCAGGTTGGCAGCTTCCACGGCGATATCCATGGTGTGGTTGTCTTCATCAACGATGATGGAGGCCACATCGGCAGGCGCCATGGCATTGATCACGTACTGGGCCGGGTTGTCATCGTACAGCACGATGTCGGCACGCTCACCGCTCAGCTCGGCGGAGACAGCTTGCACACGGGCACCACGCATACCGATACAGGCACCGATCGGGTCGATACGACGATCGTTGGTCTTCACCGCGATCTTGGCGCGGGAACCCGGATCACGGGCTGCGCCCATGATTTCGATCATCTCTTCGCCGATTTCCGGTACTTCGATACGGAACAGCTCTTTCAGGAAGTCCGGGCTGGATCGGCTGACGAACAGCTGGGAACCACGGGCTTCCGGACGTACTGCGTAGAGCAGGCCACGGACGCGGTCGCCCGGGCGGAAAGTTTCACGCGGCAGCATGTCATCACGGAAGATCACGGCTTCAGCATTGCTGCCCAGATCCAGGATAACGTTGTCGCGGTTGCTCTTCTTGACCACACCACTGATGATGGTGCCTTCTTTATCTTTAAACTGATCAACTACCTGTGAACGCTCGGCTTCGCGCACTTTCTGCACAATAACCTGCTTGGCGGTCTGGGTAGTGATACGGTCGAAGGTCACAGAGTCGATCTGGTCTTCAACATACTCACCAATCTGGATTTCCGGCTGATCAATCTGAGCCGCTTCCAGGGTGATTTCAGCATAGGGGTTTTCCATCGCGGCTTGATCCGCAATGACTACCCAGCGGCGATAGGTGTCGTAGTCACCGGTCTTGCGATCGATTTCAACCCGAACTTCAATCTCGCCTTCATATTTTTTCTTGGTCGCAGTCGCCAGCGCGGTTTCCAGAGCCTGGAAGATCTTCTCGCGGGGTACCGCTTTCTCGTTGGATACTGCGTCAACGACCAGCAAAATCTCTTTATTCATATCCGATAGCCTCGTTAACCAAAGTTCGGCACTATGTTCGCTTTTTGGATATTGGTGAAAGCCAACACGTCGTCCTTACCATCTACTGTCAGGGTGATCATGTCGCCTTGCACAGCTTTGATTACGCCTTTGAACTTGCGGCGGTTGTTTGTTGCCATCCGAAGCGTTACCGCCGCCTCTTGGCCAACGTATTTTTCGAAATGGGCAACCTTGAACAGGGGACGATCCATGCCGGGGGAGGATACCTCGAGGTAGTACTCCTCGGTGATGGGATCTTCGACGTCCATGATGGCGCCAACCTGATGGCTGACCTCAGCACAGTTCTCGACAGTCACACCCTGCTCGCCATCGATATAGACACGCAAGGTGGAGTGTTTACCCGCACGGATAAACTCAATACCCCAAAGTTCAAAACCCAAGGCAACGACCGGAGCCTCGAGCAGATCGGTCAAACGTTGTTCCAACGTAGCCAAAGTCACCCTCCGAAAAACAAAAAAAGGGCATAAAGCCCAGATAGAGATCGATTCAGAGTAAATTGCACATAACAAAAAGCCCCGATGTCAAATCGGGGCTTGGCGCTTTACCCTGATTGTCGCCTCGCAGCGACCGCCTTCCTGAGCGTAGGAAATGCGTGAAATTTGGTTGCGGGGGCCGGATTTGAACCGACGACCTTCGGGTTATGAGCCCGACGAGCTACCATGCTGCTCCACCCCGCGTCCGAAATCGTGCGAGATTATAGCCACATCACTCTCTCGATACAAGACTGACTGGCTATAATACACCCGGTTACCCGAGCTCACTGCTTAATTGGTGCCGTGGGCGGGACTCGAACCCGCACACCCTAGAGCACTACCCCCTCAAGATAGCGTGTCTACCAATTCCACCACCACGGCAAAACTCACTTACTGGGGAACGTCAGTATCTTTGTTAACTGGCGCTTTGCTCTGCTCAACCTGTTGGGTTTGTTGCAGATTTTCCCACTCACTACCCTGTTTGACCTTGTTGCTGGACATAGAGCCAAGCACCAAGCTGATTACAAAAAACAGAGTAGCCAAAATCGCTGTTGTTCGGGTCAGGAAACTACCTGAACCACTGGAGCCGAATACTGTGTTCGATGCCCCTGCGCCGAAGGAGGCGCCCATATCAGCCCCTTTACCTTGCTGAATCATCACCAGACCAATCAGAGCCAGTGAAACCAGCAGATAAACGACTAAAAGAATCTCGTACATTTAACTTGCACCCTTTGCCGCTTCAACAATTCCTAAAAACGCATCGCTATCGAGACTTGCTCTGCCAATCAGTCCGCCATCAATGTCAGGCTGGGCAAACAAATCTCTTGCATTGGCTGGCGTTACGCTCCCACCATAGATGATTCTAACTTTCTCACCTATTACCGGAGTATCCTCCGCCAAGCGACCACGTATAAAGGAATGAACCTCTTGTGCCTGCTCGGGTGTGGCGCATTTACCTGTACCTACAGCCCAAATCGGCTCGTAGGCGATGATAGCATTATCGAAAGCCATCGCGCCATTTTTCTCTATGACGATATCCAGCTCTTCAGCGATCACCTCGAAGGCTCTTCTCGCCTGCCTTGCCGCTCCTGATTCACCTAAACAGAGGATGGGAATCAAGCCTGCCGCTCTGGCAGCCGCAAACTTCTCTGCGACGATATAACTGGTCTCACCAAAGAGACGCCTGCGCTCGGAGTGCCCTACCAATACGTAACGACACCCTGCCTCAACCAGCATCTGACACGAGATTTCTCCTGTGTAAGCGCCAGTGTCGTGCTGACTCACACTCTGAGCCCCCAACTTTATTACTTTCTGCTCATCGAGCAGTGAAGCGGTAAAGTCGAGATGCACATGGGAAGGACAGAGAACCACATCTACTTTTCCGTCAACACCATTCAGGCACTGACTCGTAAACTGCTCTAACTGCGACCTAACACCGTGTAACTTCCAGTTGGCGGCTACAAACGGCTTGCGATGTCCCATCGGCAACTCCCTTGCGAAAGCGGGGCTGATAATATCCAGAGGATGCTCAGCTGACAAGTGCTATTTTTAAATTTTTGAATCGTTTGAACAAGATACAACCAAGGCGACTAAAAATCCGCCTTGGTTGTTCATTAAAACGCCGATTCAACCTGCTCGGCAATACGCTGAGCCATATCACGCACCTGTTGTTCATGCTCGCCTTCGACCATGACCCGGATCAGCGGTTCGGTACCGGATTTACGCAACAGAACGCGGCCACGACCAGCCAACTCCTGCTCCACCTTGGCAACCTCATCCATGACGGTATCAGCAGCCAGCGGATCCTTGCCTTCGGCAAAGCGAACATTCACCAGCACCTGCGGGAACTTGCTCATGCCGGAGCGCAGTTTGGCCAGCGGCATCTCGGCACTGCGCATGGCGGTGAGCACCTGCAAGGCGGCCACGATGCCATCCCCCGTAGTAGTCTGATCCAGGCAGATAATGTGGCCGGAATTCTCGCCACCGATACGCCAGCCCTTCTCTTCCATCATCTCCAGCACATAGCGGTCACCCACCTTGGCACGGGCAAACGGAATGCCCAGAGTTTGCAGCGCCAGTTCCAAACCCATGTTGGCCATCAGCGTACCGACAACGCCGCCCTTGAGACGGCCATTGCGCAAGGCATCGCGCGCGATGATATAGAGGATCTCGTCACCGTCGATGAGATAGCCCGTGTGATCCACCATGATCAGGCGATCGCCGTCACCGTCGAATGCCACGCCGAGATCAGCCTTGCACTCCCGCACCTTGGCAACCAGCGCCTCAGGGGCAGTCGAACCGACACCATCGTTGATATTGAGGCCATCAGGGGTGCAGCCCATGGTGATCACTTCAGCGCCCAGTTCGCGGAAAACCGATGGCGCGATGTGATAGGTTGCCCCGTGACCGCAATCGACCACCATCTTCAACCCTTCAAGATTCATATTGGAGGGGAAGGTACTCTTGCAAAATTCGATATAACGGCCAGCGGCATCATCGATACGCACAGCCTTACCAAGCTCAGCCGACTCGACACACTTGAGTTCATGATCCAGCTCAGCCTCAATAGCCAGCTCGACTTCATCGGGCAGTTTGGTGCCATCGGCGGAGAAAAATTTGATACCGTTGTCATAGAAAGGGTTATGGGATGCGCTGATAACGATGCCAGCTTCCGCACGGAAGGTGCGAGTCAGGTAGGCAACGGCCGGGGTCGGCATCGGGCCCATCAAAATGGCCTTGAGGCCAGCGGCGGAGAGACCAGCCTCCAAGGCCGACTCCAGCATATAGCCAGAGATGCGGGTATCTTTACCAATCAGCACCTTTTTGGTGCCCTTCTTGGAGAGCACCTTGCCCGCGGCCCAGCCCAGCTTCATCACAAAATCAGGAGTAATGGGATATTCGCCGACTTTACCGCGCACACCATCGGTGCCGAAATACTTTCTTGCCATTGTCTGTTCTCTTTATTATCTGGAAATAAAATCTTGTCCCGTCATTGCCTGCCAGCCGACCCGCAGCGTATCCATGGTTTCCCGAACATCGTGAACCCGGATGACCCGTGCACCATGTTGCATACCGATAAGGGCGCATGCCAAGCTACCAGCCAGACGCTCGCCAACCGGACGAGCCAGCAGGTTGCCTATCATAGACTTTCGCGACATCCCGACCAATAGCGGCAAGCCATAATCAAGAAGTTCCTTTTGAGCCGCAAGCAACTGATAGTTGTGTGCCAATGTTTTGCCAAAACCGTATCCCGGATCCAGCAACAGAGATTCACGCTCGATCCCGGCCGCCAGACAAGCAGCAATGCGCTCATCAAAAAAGGCGCGCACCTCCCCGAGCAGATCGTCATAGTGGGGCTCGACCTGCATGGTTCTCGGCTGCCCCTGCATGTGCATCAGACAAACAGGAACAGCAGCCTCGGCAGCTGCCTGCAACGCTCCTGGCTCTTGCAACGCCCGCACATCGTTGATCAGATGGGCCCCCGCCTGGCAACCCTCTCTCATCACCACAGCCTTGGAGGTATCGAGAGAGATCATGACATCCAGCTCGCGAACTATCTGCTCCACGACAGGGATGACCCTGTCCAGCTCCTCTTGCTCGCCCACATCAGGCGCACCGGGGCGAGTCGACTCGCCACCGATGTCGATGAGGGTCGCGCCATCAGAGACCATCTGCCGCGCATGGGCCATCGCCCGTTCAAACTGATTGAAATTGCCGCCATCGGAGAAGGAATCGGGCGTCACATTGAGGATCCCCATCACATGGGGACGGTCGAGGGAGAGGCTAAGCCCCTTGCTGGTTAACTGCATGTTCACGTCCATCTGATAAAGAAAAACCCCGGGCAAGCCCGGGGTTTGGAGAGTCACGATTACTTGGCCGGGACGTCGTTGGCTTTGTCGACAGTGACATCCGCCACCGGTACGGCCTCATCGGCCGGCTTAGCCTCGGCAGCCACGGTAGAACCACCTTGCGGGGTATCACCGTGTTCGTCATGCCAGTTGCTGGGAGCACGCACCTCGCGACGCGCCATCAGATCATCGATCTGTTTGGCGTCGATGGTCTCATACTTCATAAGCGCATCTTTCATGGTGTGCAGCACGTCCATGTTATCCAGCAAGATCTGCTTGGAACGGGCGTAGTTGCGGTCGATGACCTGCTTGACCTCGGCATCGATAACGCGAGCGGTATCATCGGACATATGCTTGGCCTTGGCCATGCTGCGACCGAGGAACACCTCGCCATCTTCTTCCGCGTAAAGCATTGGGCCGAGACGCTCGGACATACCCCACTGGGTCACCATCTTGCGTGCAATATCAGTAGCTCGCTCGATATCGTTAGATGCGCCAGTTGATACCTTCTCTGCGCCATAGATCAGCTCTTCTGCCAGACGACCGCCATACAGGCTGGAGATCATTGACTCCAGATGCTGCTTGGAGTGGCTCCAGCGGTCCTGCTCCGGCAGATACATGGTCACACCCAGCGCACGACCGCGCGGAATGATGGATACCTTGTACACCGGGTCATGATCCGGAACCAGACGACCAATGATGGCGTGGCCAGCTTCATGATACGCAGTCATCTCTTTCTCGGACTCTTTCATCACCATGGAGCGACGTTCCGCACCCATCATGATCTTGTCCTTGGCCTTCTCGAACTCGGCCATGGAGACCACTCGACGGCTCTCACGGGCAGAGAAGAGGGCTGCCTCGTTGACCAAGTTGGCCAAATCCGCACCGGAGAAACCGGGAGTACCACGGGCAATCAACGCTGGATTGACGTCATCGGCCAATGGAACTTTGCGCATGTGCACTTTCAGGATCTGTTCGCGACCACGGACATCCGGCAAACCGACCACAACCTGACGGTCGAAACGGCCCGGTCGCAGCAAGGCTGGATCCAGTACGTCAGGACGGTTGGTTGCAGCGATAACAATGATGCCTTCGTTACCTTCAAAACCATCCATCTCGACCAACATCTGGTTAAGAGTCTGCTCACGCTCGTCGTGACCACCACCCAGACCGGCGCCACGCTGACGACCGACCGCATCAATTTCATCGATGAAGATGATGCAGGGAGAGGACTTCTTGGCCTGTTCGAACATGTCACGCACCCGGGAAGCACCGACACCGACGAACATCTCCACGAAATCGGAACCTGAGATGGTAAAGAACGGCACCTTGGCTTCACCAGCAATAGCCTTGGCCAGCAGGGTTTTACCGGTACCGGGAGGACCAACCAGCAGCACACCGGTCGGGATCTTGCCACCCAGTTTCTGGAATTTGCTCGGGTCGCGCAGATAGTCGACCAGCTCTTTCACCTCTTCCTTGGCTTCATCGCAACCTGCAACGTCAGCAAAGGTGGTCTTGATCTGATCTTCGCTCATCAGGCGAGCCTTGCTCTTGCCAAACGACATGGCACCTTTGCCACCGCCGCCCTGCATCTGACGCATGAAGAAGACCCAGACACCGATCAGCAGCAGCATCGGGAACCAGGAGATGAAGATAGAGGTCAACAGAGACGGCTCTTCCGGCTTCTCGCCCATCACTTTAACGTTGTGATTGAGCATGTCGTTGAGCAGCTGGGGATCCGGCGCCGGGATGATGGTGGTGAATCGTTCACCAGTACGCTTGACGCCATTAATGACCTTACCGTCCATCCGCACTTCACGGATCTGCTCTTGGGTCACCTCTTTAACGAAGCTGGAATAGTCCAGCTGGCGACTGGTGGTATCGCTGGGGCTGAAGCTATTAAACACCGACATCAAAACGACGGCGATGACCAGCCACAGGATTAAGTTTTTCGCCATGTCACTCAAATCAGTAACCTCGCAGACTGACAGTTAACGATGAAGGTTAGGGTACTACAGTTTAAAACCGGTAGCCACAATGTAGACTTCCCGTGAACGAGCGCGGGATGAGTCTGGTTTACGAATTTTGACAGCTGAGAAAAGTTGACGAATTTCATTGAGATAGGCATCAAACCCCTCTCCCTGAAACACCTTCACCACGAAACTGCCGTCACTGCGCAATACCTGATTGCACATGTCCAGCGCCAGCTCGACCAGATACATGGCGCGAGCCTGATCCACCTGCTGGGTACCGCTCATGTTTGGCGCCATATCAGACATCACCACATCGACCTTGTCGGGACCCACTCGCTCCAGCAACGCGCCGAGTACAGTTTCCTCCCTAAAGTCCCCTTGCAGGAAATCGACACCAGCAATGGGATCCATCGGCAAAATGTCACATGCGATGACGCGACCCGAATCACCAACCTGTTCAACCGCGAACTGGGACCAACCACCGGGGGCTGCCCCCAAATCCACTACGGTCATGCCATGTTTCAGCAAGCGATCCTTGCCCTGGATCTCGTCAATCTTGAAAACAGCACGAGAACGCAGACCCATTTTCTGGGCTTTTTTGACGTATTGATCGTCGAAATGTTCTTTTAACCAGCGAGTTGAACTGGGGGAACGTTTTTTCTGGGTCATGATAATCGACTTTAAAAAACCACAAGGGTTATTAGTATTAAGGGCTAAGTGGGGGTAGAATACGCCCCTTTCAACCCTGACTTATGAAGAAATTGCGATGATTCTCAACAATAAACAGAAACAGTACCTCAAGGGCCTTGCCCACAGCCTCAAGCCTGTCGTCCTGCTGGGTCAGCATGGTCTGACCGAAGGCGTACTGGCCGAGATCGATCTGGCACTGAACCATCACGAGCTGATCAAGGTTAAGGTTGCCTCTGAAGATCGCGAAATGAAACAACTGGTTATGGATGCTATCGTCCGTGAAACCGGTTCAATCAAGGTGCAAAGCATGGGTCATGTGCTGACCATTTATCGTCAAGCCAACGAACCCAAAATCCAGCTGCCCCGCAAGTAAAAGGAAAGAGCATCGCTCTTTCCTTATTCCACTTCTTCCCGAGTCGCTGCCAAGGTAGTCGCAGAGCCCTTAACCTGCGATGAATACTTTCGGACACGCACTATGGCTCACCATCAAATCTGACCGACGATGAGCTGACCATGCTGCGGGACTTGGGGAACCATCAGGACACCCACGTTCTGAGCGGTCATCTCGATGCCCGCTTCACAGGACAGCCGTTACGCTTTCCCCGCACCTTCGCGCAGCTCAAAGAGAAGACAGCGTCCTTGAACCACGCCTATCGACTCCGATAATCAATGAGCTAGGTTTCGCCCAGCCTAACGCCTGGCGACTCAGCCAGGCGGCGCCACTGCGCACCGACCGCAACCATTATCAGGTGATCACCCCTCCCTCTACGGCCTTATCGTAGAAAACATGCCTCTCTGCATGGTGGCGGATACATTGAACAACGGTGAGATCGGCATCGCAGAAGAAGGGACCCTACCGCATAGAGGCGACAAATAAGACCCATAAGGTACCACGCACCAGTGCAACATGGGCAATTCGCTTCAAGATAAGCAAAAACAACATTGAGCATCTGCGCCACTGGCGGTTGCCGTGCCATCAGGACGCTTTTACCCAAGGTTATCAAACCGGGTAAAGAGAAACAGGGGAGCACCGGCTCCCCTGTTTCATCAAACACGCCTGCGCTCAGATATAAGCGACTTCCAGCACTTCATACTCGACATCACCGGCAGGCGTCTTGACGATGGCCACATCGTCCACTTCCTTGCCAATCAAGGCGCGGGCAATCGGTGAGTTGACGGAGATAAGGTTCTGTTTGATGTCAGCCTCATCATCGCCCACGATGCGGTAGACCACCTCTTCCTCTGTCTCGCTCTTGAGCAAGGTGACGGTCGCACCAAAAATGATACGGCCATTGTTGGTCATCTTGGTGACATCGATCACCTGAGCATTGGAGAGCTTGGCTTCAATCTCTTGAATGCGCCCTTCACAGAACCCCTGCTGCTCACGAGCGGCATGGTATTCGGCATTTTCCTTCAGATCACCGTGCTCACGGGCATCGGCAATCGCTTCGATAATCTGGGGACGAAGCTCGGTCTTGAGATAGTCGAGCTCTTCGCGCAGCTTCTCAGCACCGCGAACAGTCATCGGAGTATGATTCATAGTCGAAACCTGGGTTGCTTGAAAATAGAGACTGCGGCTATCAGCAAGGAGGCCGCAGCAATCGGTTCGGATGGGGCATCTTAATATGAAGCCAACACAAAATCCACGCCAGCCCCCTGATGCAGATCTCGCTTTATCACTCGACCTGACAAATTATTCCTTCCTTTCCGGCGCCGAGATGGGCGCTGATACCGCAGGTTTGCCTTGCATGATGGAGATCTCTACCCGCCGATTCATTCGGCGATTTTCCGGCGTAGTGTTGGGCATCAATGGCTGGGAATCCGCCATGCCCTGCACCACCAGTCGCCCCTGATCAAAACCGGGTTCCTTTATCATCTGGTGAGCTACCGCTACCGCCCGCTGGGATGACAACTCCCAGTTGGACTGGAATAGCTCATCTTCGGTCGCCACGTTGTCAGTGTGGCCGGAAATGGTGATTTCACCCGGCACATCCTTGAGCAGGGCTGCCACTTTGCGAATGACCGGCCAGAACTGGGGTTGTAGAAAGGCAGATCCAGCCGGAAATGATGCTTTTTCCCTGATCCGGATAATAATCTGCTGGCCTAGCGCCTCGATCTCGATCGCCCCATCCTGAATCTGTTCTTTCATCTGCTCCGCTAGCTTTTTGGCCAGCTCATTGGATTGCAGCTGAGCCTTGTGCGAATCCTGCGCAGTATCGCCGCCAGTCTGCTTGCCATCGGTTTTGTCCTGCCCACCCGCTTGGTCAGACTCGCCAGGCAAAAACTCCAGCTCGGTCTGGGTCATGTCAACGGTCTGCTGCATGATGGTGTCGATCGGGGTCGGTTCTGGACGACCAGGCCGAAACTCCTGAGCGATCACCGAAGTACCCTTGGGAATATCTTTCACCTCGAGAATATTCTGCACCCCGAACGCCTTCTCCATGGAACCCGCGATCTGCTTGAATTTCTGCACATCCATCTCGGCAAAAGAGAGCAGCAGCACGAAGAAGCACATGAGCAGCGACATCAGGTCGGCGAAAGTCCCCATGTAGCCAGGCAACCCTGGTGGCGGACACTTGCAATCAGACATACGTCTCCCTACTCAGCACCATTGCTACGTTTGGACTGGTTCAGATAGTTTTGCAACATGGACTGAACCACCCGCGGGTTCTGGCCATCCTGGATACTCATGATGGCGTCCAGCACCAAGCAGCGGCTCAGCCGCTCCTCACCACTGCGCAGCTCCAACTTGTCGGCAATGGGGATGGCGATCATGTTGGCCTCGATAGCACCATACAGCGTAGTGAGCAATGCCACCGCCATGGCCGGGCCGATGGACTTGGGATCACTCATATTGGCCAGCATGGCCACCAAACCAACCAGCGTACCTATCATTCCCATGGCAGGCCCCAGATCCCCCAGGGAGCGAAACACCTTGATGGCGATAACATGCCGTTCAGCCGTCAGCTCGATATCCTTTTCCAATACGCCGCGAATGACATCGGCATCATGGCCGTCCACCAACATGTCGATCCCCTTTTTCATGAAGGCATTGGGCACTTCGGCCGCCTCCAGAGCCAAAAAGCCCCCCTTGCGCGCCGCGTCAGCCAACTCGACCGCCTTGGTAATGAGATCTTCCAGCTTGTCGCCCTTGTACACAAAGGCTTTACCGGCCACCTTGAACGCCATCAGGAACTGACCAAGGTTGAACTTCATCATGGCAATAAAGATGGAGCCGAGAATGGTGATATAGACGGAGGGCATATCTACATACATGCTCATGGGGCCACCCAGCAACATGCCGTACACCACGACCCCGAAGCCCAGCACTATCCCTATCAGACTACCTAGATCCACACTCCTACTCCTGTCACCTGTGCCGATATGACTATTATACACTGTTGAATTTTCTGCTATTGCGGCCCCAGCGGCAAGTTTCTATCCGAAGGCTAGGCCAGTTCATTATCGACCGATTTGTCGAGAGTTTGAGGCTCTGGCGTTTTCAGCCTCCCCCCGGTGGGCGGTCGATGTTAATATAAGCCGTTTTTTTCAATCCCCGAGGATGGACATGGCCAGTAAAAAAATCGACCGTCTGAGTTTTGATGCCACTCTGGAAGAGCTGGAAACCATCGTTCATCAGCTGGAGCAAGGTTCCCTCCCGCTGGAAGAAGCGCTCAAGCAGTTCGAGCAAGGAGTCCATCTGGTGCGTGCCGGCCAGCAGAAGCTGGAGCAGGCAGAGCAGAAGATCCAAATCCTGCTCAGCAAAGCCGATGGCAGCGAACAGCTTGCCCCCTTCCAGCCAGAACAAGGAGAAGAGTGAGTGGCGCTGGACCATTTTTCCCGTCTGCATCGTCAGCGTATTGACGACTGTCTGTCAGCACAACTTGAATCCTTGCCGGCCATGGCACCGCGCCTGCGCGATGCCATGAAATATGGCCTGCTGCTGGGCGGCAAGCGGGTACGCCCTTTTCTGGTCTACGCCGTGGGCGAGATGCTGGGGGTAAAGAGCGAACTGCTGGATGGCCCGGCCGCCGCAGTGGAGTGCATCCATGCCTACTCCCTGCTGCACGACGATCTGCCCGCCATGGATGACGACGATTTGCGTCGCGGCCAGCCGACCGTCCACAAGGCGTTCGATGAAGGCACCGCTATTTTGGCTGGCGATGCCCTGCAAACGCTGGCGTTCTCCATTTTGGCCGACCATCCCATGCCCGCTACGCTACTGAGCAACCGGGTGCGAATGCTGAGCACCCTCGCCCGCGCCTCGGGTTATCTGGGCATGTGCGGTGGTCAAGCGCTGGATCTGCAAGCGGAAGGGCGCCAGATCTCGCTCGCCGAGCTGGAGCAGGTGCACCGTCACAAGACGGGAGCCCTTATCGAATGCGCCGTCATCCTCGGCGCTCTGTGCCAAGAAAATGTGGACGAAGCGACCCTGAGTGCGCTGCAAGCGTATGCTTCCGCCATCGGTCTCGCCTTTCAGGTGCAGGATGACATCCTCGACATCACCGGCGATACCGCCACCCTGGGCAAACCGCAAGGGTCGGATCTGGCGCTGGAGAAGAGTACCTACCCGGCGCTGCTCGGACTCGAAAACGCCCGTGAGCTGGCTCGCGAACTGCACGGTAAAGCCTTAACAGCCCTGCAATCCTTGCCCTACAATACCGACATTCTGGAAGCGTTTGCCGATTACATCATCGAGCGAACCCACTAAACGCTGGATAACAGTAACAATATGAGCGTTGATATTAGCAATTTCCCCAACCTGGCCCTTGCGGACACCCCGATAGAGCTGCGTTCCCTGCCCAAAGAGCGGCTGCCGGTGCTGTGCAACGAGCTGCGCGAATATCTGCTGCGCTCCGTCAGCCGCTCCAGCGGACACTTTGCCTCCGGGCTCGGCACGGTCGAACTGACCGTGGCCCTGCACTACGTCTACAACACCCCGTTCGATCGGCTGATCTGGGATGTGGGCCATCAGGCCTATCCCCACAAGATCCTGACCGGACGCCGTGATCAGATCCATACCATCCGTCAGAAAGATGGTCTGCACCCCTTCCCCTGGCGCGGCGAGAGCGAGTACGACGTACTGAGCGTCGGCCATTCCAGCACCTCCATCGGTGCGGCACTCGGCATGGCGGTCGCCGCCGAGAGCGAAGGGCTGGGTCGCAAGGTGGTGGCGGTGATTGGTGACGGTGCTATTACCGCAGGCATGGCCTTTGAAGCACTCAACCACGCTGGTGATGTTCACAAAGACATGCTGGTGATCCTCAACGATAACGAGATGTCCATCTCTGAAAACGTCGGCGCGCTCAACAACCATCTGGCCCGGGTCATGTCCGGCAAGCTCTACACCACCATCCGCGAAGGCGGCAAGAAGGTGCTGGCAGGGCTGCCACCGGTCAAGGAGCTGGCCAAGCGGGCCGAAGAGCACCTCAAGGGGATGGTGGTGCCCGGCACCCTGTTCGAGGAGTTCGGCTTCAACTACATCGGCCCCATCGACGGTCATGACATCGAAGCGCTGGTCGAGACCCTGCGCAACATGCGCAATCTCAAGGGCCCGCAGTTGCTGCACGTCAAGACCAAGAAGGGCAAGGGCTACGAGCCTGCGGAGAAAGACCCCATCGGTTATCACGCCGTGCCCAAGTTCAATCCGGACGAGTGCGCACTGCCCAAGGCGAGCGGGGCCAAGCCCACCTTCTCGTCCATTTTCGGCCAGTGGCTGTGCGATATGGCAGCGAAAGACGAGAAGCTGGTCGGTATCACCCCCGCCATGCGTGAAGGCTCCGGGCTGGTGAAATTCAGCCAGCAATATCCGGATCGCTACTTCGACGTGGCCATTGCCGAGCAGCACGCAGTTACCTTTGCTGCTGGTCTCGCCATCGCCGACAAGAAGCCGGTGGTTGCCATCTATTCGAGCTTCCTGCAACGTGCCTACGATCAGGTGATCCACGATGTGGCGCTGCAAAATCTGCCGGTGCTGTTCGCCATCGACCGGGCCGGTCTGGTAGGCGCCGATGGCCCTACCCATCAGGGGGCATTCGACATCAGCTTCCTGCGCACCGTGCCCAACATGGTGGTGATGACGCCATCTGACGAGAACGAATGCCGCCAGATGCTCTATACCGGCTATCGCCATCAGGGTCCCGCCGCGGTGCGCTACCCCCGTGGCAGCAGCCTGAGCGATGCCCCCATCTCGTTAGAGATGCAGGCGCTGGAGCTTGGTAAGGGACGCATTATTCGAGAGGGCAAGGGCACCGCCATTCTGGCGTTTGGCACTCTGCTGCAACACGCCAAAGCTGCGGCCGAAGCGCTCGATGCCACCTTGGTGGACATGCGCTTCGTCAAGCCGATGGATGAGGCACTGGTGCTGTCGCTGGCGGCCAGCCACGATCACTTCGTCACTATCGAAGACAACGCCATCATGGGCGGCGCCGGTTCAGCGGTGAACGAGCTGCTGATGCGCAATAAACAGTGCAAGCCAGTGCTCAACCTCGGCCTGCCGGATCGCTTCGTGGAACAGGGCACCCAGCAGGAGATCTATGCCCTGCTCGGTCTGGACAGTGCAGGTATCCAGCGCAGCATCGAAAGCTGGTTACAAGCCTGATAACGCTTAAAGCTATCAAACAAAAGAAGGGCGCCACATTGGCGCCCTTTTTATTTTTGCGTTTCTGGCCCGAATTACCCTTTGTAGATCTTCGGGTTAAACACATCCCGCAGCCAGTCACCGAGCAGGTTGATGACTAGCACCAGCACCACCAGACAGATACCCGGGAAGGCGGTGATCCACCAGGAGCCGGAGAAGATGTAGTTGAAACCGACGCTGATAAGCGATCCCAGTGACGGCTGGTCTACCGGCATCCCCAGACCAAGGAAGGAGAGTGCCGCCTCGCTCATGATGGCGTTGGCCACCTGCACGGTGGAGATAACCAGGATCGGCGATAGGCAGTTGGGCAGAATATGGCGGAACATGATGCGCGGGGCACGGAACCCCATAACCTTGGCAGCTTCCACATACTCCTTCTTCTTCTCCGCCAGCACAGAGGCGCGCACGGTACGGGCGTACTGCGGCCACTCGGCGATACCGATGATCACCACCAGCATCATGATGGCGAACTTCGAGTAGAACTCGGAGCCAAAGGTTGCCTGAAAAATGGCAGAGATGATGATCGCCACCATCATGGTGGAGAACGACAGCTGCACGTCGGCAAAGCGCATCAGCAAGTTGTCGATGCGACCACCGAAGTAACCGGCAATCAGACCGATGACGATGCCGAGCACCAGTTGCAGCGCCACCGCAAACAGACCGATGGTGAGGGAGATACGGGCGCCATAAAGGATGGTGCTCCAGATATCCCGCCCCTGGTTGTCGGTACCGAGCCAGAAGCGCTCCTCGCCGCCATCCAGCCAGGAAGGAGGCAACTCGGCATCCATCAGGTCAAAGCTGGTCTGGTCATAGACGTTGTGCGGTGCCAGCCAGGGCGCCAACAGCGCCGCCAGCACAAACACCACGAACACCGCAAAGCTGAACATGGCTACCTTGTCCCGCAGGAAGTAGTAGACGATGTCGGAGTTCTTGAAACGTGCCCAACGGCTTGGGCTTGCAGTTACAGCATTAGTCATGCGCTTACCCCTTGGCGGTCAGGTTAACGGTCGGGTTGATCAACCCGTAGAGCAGGTCGACCAAGGTATTGGTCACCACGAAGATCAGACCCACGAAGATGACGTAGGCGGTGATCAGCGGGGTATCGACCCGGTGGATCGCCTCAAGGAACAGGAAGCCGGTTCCCGGCCACTGGAACACGCTCTCGGTCAGGATGGTGTAGGCCACCATGGTGCCGATCTGCACCCCGCCGACGGTAATGACCGGCAGCATGGTGTTTTTGAGGGCGTGCTGGTAGTAGACCTTGTTGTTGTCCAGCCCCTTGGCGCGGGCAAACTTGACGTACTCGGAGGAGAGCTGCTCCAGCATCTCGGAGCGTACCAGCCGGATAAACAGTGGCAGCATGATGGAGGAGAGCGACACCGCGGGCAGGATCAGGTGCTTGATGCCGTCCCAGGTGAAGAAGCCCGACTGCCAGCCCAGCAGATTACGGGTCTCGCCGCGGCCATAAGCCGGCAGCCAACCCAGCTGGATGGAGAAGAGGTACATCAGCATGATAGCGGTCAGGAACACCGGGATCGAGATGCCGATACTGCTCCCCGCCATGATGATCTTGGTGGGAATGCTGCGCGGCCGGATCGCCGAGTAGACGCCAAGCGGAATGGAGACCACGACGATGATCAGAGCTGCGGCAAAGACCAGCTCAAGGGTCGCTACCAGCTTGTCGAGGATCACCTCAAGAGCCGGTCGCTTGAAAAAGTAGGAAGTACCCAGATCCCCGTGCACCGCATTTTTCAAAAAGCGGCTGTATTTGACGAGGAAGGGATCGTTGAGGCCCATCTTCTCGCGCAACTCGTGGCGCTGGGCTTCGGAGACGGATTGTCCCACCAGCTCGCGCAACGGGTCACCCAGGTTGTCCTGGATGGAGAAGGCGACCAGGCTGATGACGAACATCACTATCACGGCCTGATAGAACCGTTTCAGCAGGAATGTAAACATGCTTGTCCTTCTACGTGGCCTGTGTCGTGGCACAGGCTTCTGTTAGCAGGCGGAGTGGCCAGCTGACCACCCCGCCCCGTCCTTCCTTGCGACGTTCTCTTACTTGCTGACCACCAGGTCACCCAGGTAAGGGAAGTTCATCACGTTGACGATCGGCTTGATATCGACGTTCTTCTTGGCACCATAGGCCAGATCTTCCCAGTGCAACGGCACGTAGGCAGCATCTTCGATCACCATGGCTTCCACCTTCTTCAGCATCTCGGCACGCTTGGCCGGATCGGTCTCGGCGTTGGCCTGCTCGATCAGCTTGTCAGCCTCGGCGTTGGCATAGCCGGCGCAGTTGTACTGACCCATACCGGTTTTGGCATCCTTGGTGAAGGTCAGGAACTCGAAGAGGTTCGCGGTATCTTCGGTGTCGGAGTGCCAGCCAATCATCTGCATGTCGGCAGCGCACTTGTCAAACTCCGGCCAGTACTGGGCCACCGGCATGGTCTTCAGATCCACCTTGATATTGATCTTGGCCAGCATGGCTGAGACCGCCTGAGCAATCTTGACGTCGTTGACATAACGGGCAGCCGGGGCGATGAAGGTCATCTTGAAGCCCTTCTCCTGACCGGCTTCCTTCATCAGTGCCTTGGCCTTGGCCAGATCATACTGGGGCACCAGCGCCTCGTTGTAGCCAGCATACCCTTTCGGGCTCAACTGACCGGCAGGGGTACCGAAACCCTTGTTGATCTTCTCGACGATACCCACCTGGTTGATGGCGTAGTTGATCGCCTGACGCACCCGCTTGTCTTTCAACGCCGGGTTGGTGTTCTGGTTCAGCTCGATGATGATGACACGGGTACCGGACAGGGTGACCAGCTGGGAATCCTTGCCATTCTTCACCCGCTCCAGATCGTTTGGCGCCACCGGGTAGATCATGTCCACGTCGCCACCCAGCAGGGCTGCAACACGGGTCGCATCTTCCTTGATCGGCACCACGGTCAGGTTGTCGACGTTACCCTTGGAGGCCTTGTCCCAGTAGTTGGGGTTGCGGGCATAATCGAGCTTCACGCCCTGCTCGCGGAACTTGACGATGAACGGGCCGGTACCGGAAACATGGGTAGAGGCGTAGGAGTCACCATTCTTGACGATCTCGCCTTTGTCTTTGCCCGCATCGGTCTTGCCGGTATAGAACTTGGAGTCCATCGGGAAGATATAGGTGACGGTCTGCAGGATCAGCGGGAACGGCTTGGCAGTGATCAGATCGACGGTGTAGTCATCGACCTTCTTCACTTCAACGATGGGCTCGAAAATCGCCTTGAAATCGACGGAGGATTTCAGGCGGTTGACGGTCCACACCACGTCGTCGGCGGTGAAGTCGTTGCCGGAGTGGAACTTGACCCCTTTGCGCAGGTGGAAGCGGACAGTCTTGTCATCGACACGTTCAAACTTCTCGGCCAAACGGGGCTCAAACTGCAGGTCCTGGGTGTAACGCATCAGGGGATCGAATACCAGGTGCGACATCTCCAGAGTCTGACCGGAGAGCTGCTCCTGCGGATCCAGCGAAGTGGCATCAGAAGCGACGCCCACCTTGATATCAGCGGCTGACACGCTGAAAGCGAAACCGGCGGCAAACAGCGCCAGTGCAATCTTGGACAATCCTTTCTTCATCTTGTTCTCCATGCTTTTGGCTTTCTTATGACACTTTTTTTGACAAGCAGGCCGGTGAACCGGCGCTCTCCTAGCTTGCGATTTCCAGCCCCTCGCGGGACATTCCCTTGAACTCCGGCATGAGGGAGATCAGCTTGCGGCTGTACTCATGCTCGGCATTGGTAAAGAGTTTCTCGGTCTCGGCCACCTCCACCAGATTGCCGTGCTGCATCACCCCGATGCGGTCGCACATCTGACGAATGACCGGCAGGTCGTGGCTGATAAACAGCATGGTGAGCTTGAGCTCCTGCTGCAGATCCTTGAGCAGGTTGAGGATCTGGGCCTGTACCGAGACATCCAGCGCCGAGGTGGGCTCGTCGCAGATAAGGAAGCGGGGGCGCGTCGCCAGAGCACGGGCAATGGAGATGCGCTGGCGCTGGCCGCCGGAGAACTCGTGGGGATACTTGACCCCGGCACCACGGCCAAGGCCGACATGATCCAGCAGATCGCCGACAATCCCCTCGATCTGGCTCTCGCTGCTCGCCAGTTTATGGAAACGGATCGGCTCGGCGATGATGTCGCGCACCTTCATCCGCGGGTTCATCGACGAATAGGGGTTCTGGAACACCATCTGCATCTGGCGACGCAGGGGGCGGCGCTCGCGCTCACTATGCAGGGCGGTCAGATCGATCCCCTCGAAGACAATCTTGCCGGTATCAGGCGGATAGAGACCGGTGATGGCGCGCGCGATAGTCGATTTGCCGGAGCCCGACTCCCCCACCAGACCGAAGGTCTCCCCTTCGAAGATCTCGAAGCTGATGTTGTTGCAGGCGCGCACATACTGGCGGCGGCTCGGGAAGATGGAGTCCTTGGTGACAAACTTCAGATCGACGTTCTCCACTCGCAGCAGTGCCCCTTCATAGGCACGCTCATCCTGGCTCTGGCCGAGCCAGTGGGTCTTGAGGTCGATATTGGTATCGGCTGCACTGGCATCCTCGATATAGGAGACCAGCGGGAAGCGCACCAGCTTCACATCGGAACGGGGCACCGCCGAGATGAGGCTGCGGGTATAAGGATGATTGGGCGACCCCAGCACCTGCTCGGTGCGGCCAAACTCCACCAGATCGCCGCGATACATCACCGCCACCTTGTCGGCCACGTTGGAGACCACCCCCATGTCGTGGGTCACCAACATGCAGCCCACCTGACGCTCTTTGCAGAGGTTGCGGATGAGCTGGAGGATCTGGTCTTGAATGGAGACGTCGAGCGCCGTGGTCGGCTCGTCGGCGATGATCAACTCCGGATCACACGACAGGGCGATGGCAATGACCACCCGCTGACGCATGCCACCGGAGAACTGGTGTGGATACTGCTTGATGCGCAGCTCCGGCTGCGGAATACCCACCGCCCCCATCAGCTCCAGCGCCTTGGCAAAGGCCGCCTCGCGGGAAAGCTTGGTATTGGCCAGAATGGTCTCAACCAGTTGATGTTCAACGGTGAACAGCGGGTTGAGAGAGGTCATCGGATCCTGAAAGATGAACCCGATACGGGAGCCACGGATGGCGCGCATCTCGTTCTGGCTCTTGCCGGAGATGAGCTCGCCATTGAGATAGATATCGCCACGGGCAATGTGCCCGGGGGGACTGAGCAGATCGATGACAGCGTTGCCGATGGTGGACTTGCCGGCGCCGGATTCCCCGACCACACCAACAATCTCACCCTTTTCGATCGAGAAAGAGAGATCCTTCACTGCGGCCAGCACCCCGTAGCGGGAGGGATACTCGATCCGCAAGTTCTTCACTTCGAGCAAGGACATGTTTACCTCTGCGGGGGACATCCGTCCCAAATAATTCGTCCATAAATCGGCCGCAGATGCCGGTGCTACCAAGGGCAATGAATGCGCAATCCATGTAGCAGTTAAACCAGCGATCCGGGCGGGTTTTTTGCATTTTTTTGGAATAACCCGCGAGTAAATTAGACGGTTTGGCCACGGGTGTAAATGATTGAGTTATACAATTCCGCAATGTTTTGCGCAGATAACCATCAATTTAATAGCGACAAATGATGACTTTCATCACAAAAACGGCCAGTACGTCCACTCACCTATTGGTATCATTACTTTAGTTTCAACAAAAGTGCAACAAGCAGCATTTATCACTATTCTCTATCCGCGGTAAGGCCCCGAATGAGTAGTGAATATTTATGTGAAATAGATGATAAACGGCAGCATATGCCGATGAATGAAAATTAGGCAGATATAAATCGGGGAGTGCTGTAACAGTCACTCCCCGGGAGAGGGCACTTAACCGAGCCAGACGGCCAGTAATTGCATACAAAAGAGAGCGAACAGACCGGCGATCAGATCGTCCAGCATGATGCCGAGGCCGCCGTGGATCCGGCGATCAAACCATGAGATGGGCCAGGGCTTGAGCACATCAAAAAACCGGAACAGCACAAAACCAGCCAGCACCCACTCCCAACCGGCCGGGGCCGCGATCATGGTCACGCCGAAACCAATCACCTCGTCCCAGACAATGGCGCCGTGATCCGGCATGCCGATGGCGTCGGTGGCACTCTGGCAGATGCGGATCCCCACCGCGAACCCCACCACCAACAGGGCGATAAACCACGGCATAGGCAAACCGCTCACCAGCAGGTAGAGCGGGATGGCGGCGATCGTCCCCATGGTGCCCGGCGCTTTGGGGGAGAGACCGGAGCCAAAACCCACCGCCAGAAAGTGGAGTGGATTCTTCAGATCCAGTCGTTTCAGCTCGGGCTTTATTCTGAACAAACTCATGCGAAGTGATCCCACCCTTTCAGTTGCAACTCGACCGGCTGTTCGCCGCGCAGATAGTCGATGCCCGGCTCACCGGCCAGGATCCGCCCGATGCGGGTGAACTTGACCCCGCTGTGAGCCAGCGCAGTATCGAGCGCACCGTGATGCTCCTGCGGTACGGTAAAGCAGAGCTCGTAGTCATCGCCACCGGCCAGCGCCAGCTGCCACGCCTCTTGCTCGCTCACCGCATCCTGCAGCACCGGCGAGAGCGGCAGCAGATCGAGATCGATCTGGGCCCGCACGCCGGACGCCTTGAGGATATGGCCGAGATCCGACGCCAACCCATCGGAGAGATCCAGCGCACTGCCGGCCAGCCCGCGCAGCGCCTGACCGGCCAGAATGCGGGGATGGGGATGGTCGAGGCGCGGCAGCACGGCCGCCAGCTGGTTCTCGTTGAGGGTGCGTTTGCCCAGCAGGTGGGAAAGCGCCAGTGCGGCATCCCCCAGGGTGCCGGTGACATAGATGCCATCACCTGCCTTGGCGCCGCTGCGCAGCAAGGCGCGACCGGCAGGCACCGAACCCTTGACCGATACCGTGATGGAGAGCGGCCCGCGGGTCATGTCCCCGCCTACCAGCGCCACGTTGTAGTACTCGGCAAGCTCCAGAAACCCCTCGGCAAAACCGGCGACCCAACTCTCGTTGATGGCGGGCAAGGTCAGCGCCAGCGAGACCCAGCGCGGCTCGGCGCCCATGGCAGCGAGGTCGGAGAGATTGACCGCCAGCGCCTTGTAGCCAAGATCAACCGGATCCATGTCGGGGAAGAAGTGCACGCCGCTGACCAGGGTATCCGTGCTCACCGCCAGCTGGGTGTCGGGGGGCAGGGTCAGCAGGGCGCAGTCGTCTCCAGGGCCCATCACCACGTCCTTGCGGGCGTGGGGGACCTTGAAGTACTTATCAATCAGCTCGAATTCACCCATACAGTAAAAAGCCAGCGATAAGCTGGCTCCTCTATTAGATGCTGACGGACAGCAGGATCAACGCTTGTTCAGCGACTTGATCACCTTGTCCAGTACACCGTTGACAAACTTGTGGCTGTCATCGGCAGCAAAGGCTTTGGCCAGCTCGATCGCTTCGTTGATCACCACGCGCGGCGGTACATCATCACGACGGGTCAGCTCATAGGTCGCCAGACGCAGGATCGCCTTGTCCACCATGTCCACTTCTTCCAGCGGACGGGAGAGGTAAGGTGCAAACACCTTGTCCAGCTCGCTGCAGTGAAGGGCAACCCCGAACAGCAGATCGCGGAAATAGTTCAGGTCTACACCCTTGGTGTCCTGATCGATCTTGAACTGCTCTTCGATGTCACCCACGTTAGCCTTGGTCATCTGCCACTGGTAGATGGCCTGGGTGGCGCAATGGCGGGCTTTACGGCGCTCAGACGGTTTCAATGCATTTCTCCTCGTTACACGTCCAGTTCTTTCAGGACGTTGATCATTTCGAGCGCTGCCAGTGCAGCCTCTGCACCCTTGTTACCCGCCTTGGTACCTGCACGCTCGATGGCTTGTTCAATGTTTTCTGTGGTCAGCACGCCGAAGGAGACCGGAATTTCATATTCCATCATCACCTGGGCCATGCCCTTGCTGTTCTCGTTCGCCACCAGATCGAAGTGGTAGGTGCCGCCACGGATGACAGTACCGACCGCCACGATGGCGTCGTATTGACCACTCTTGGCCAGCTTCTTGATGACCAATGGCATTTCAATCGCGCCCGGCACTTTTACCAGTGTCAGGTTGCTGTCCTGCACTTGACCTTGACGCTTCAGTACGTCCACCGCACCGTTCACCAGACTGTCGTTGATGAAGCTGTTGAAACGGGCAACAACAATAGCAACGCGCGCCTCAGGAGCGGCGATATTTCCTTCGATAACCTTCATTGGAAATCCTGTATCTGTGCAATCAAAAGGGCCGGAGTCAAAAGTGCGCACATTCTAGCACAACAGACCCACGACAAAAACCATGGCCGCAACCCGCGGCCATGATCGCCATGTAATCATTTCGGCAAGCTTGCTCGCCGATATATTCCACCCCCGTCAGCAGGTAATCAGCGCTGGCGGGGATGCGTTCATTTCAGCACGCTAGGCAGCAGCCACCTGGCCACTACCAAGCCTGCTTATTCACCAATATATTCAACCACTTCCAGCCCGAAACCGCCGAGCGCGTGGTACTTCTTCGGCGAGCTCAGCAGGCGCATCTTGCTCACCCCAAGGGCCTTGAGGATCTGGGAGCCGACGCCAACCCGGCGCGAGGTGCCCTGCCACTTGGCCCCTTCCGGTGCCAGCCCCTTGTCGGCGGCTTCAAAGCCCTTGACCCGGGCCAGCAGCTCCTCGCCATGGGATTCAGTATCCAGGATCACCAGCACCCCGCCCTCGTCGGCAATGCGGGCCATGGACTTGGGCAACGGCCAGCTGCGAGCGGCGTGACGGTCGGTCAACAGCAGATCGCTCAGCACATCGTGCAGATGGACCCGCACCAGAGTCGGCTGGTCGGCCTTCACTTCCCCCTTCTTCAGGGCGAAGTGAACCTGATTGTCGATGGTGTCACGGAAGGTGATGAGGTCAAATTCGCCAAACTCGGTGGGCAACTTGCACTCGGCCACTTTCTCGACCGTGGTCTCGTGCTGGTTGCGGTATTCGATAAGGTCGGCGATGGTGCCAAGCTTGATGCCATGCTGCTCGGCGAAGATCTCGAGATCAGGACGGCGCGCCATGGTGCCATCTTCGTTGAGGATCTCGACGATGACAGAGGCCGCCTCATAACCGGCCAGCCGGGCCAGATCGCAACCCGCTTCGGTGTGACCGGCACGGGTCAGCACGCCGCCATCCTGCGCCATCAGCGGGAAGATGTGGCCCGGCTGCACCAGATCGGCCGCCTTGGCATTGGGTGCCACCGCTGCCTGCACGGTCACCGCGCGATCGGCAGCGGAGATACCGGTAGTCACCCCTTCCGCCGCTTCGATAGTCACGGTAAAGGCGGTGGAGAACTGGGCGTTGTTGCGATCCACCATCAGCGGCAGCGCCAGCTGTTTGCAGCGATCCCGGGTCAACGTCAGGCAGATGAGGCCACGGCCATAGCGGGCCATGAAGTTGATATCCTCAGGACGGACACAGGAGGCGGCCATGATGAGGTCCCCTTCGTTCTCCCTGTCTTCGTCATCCATCAGGATCACCATCTTGCCCGCCTTGATATCGGCAATGATTTCCTGGGTTGTGCTCAGCGCCATGGGCTACTCCATCAGTGTGCTTGGGAATCGAGCCCGCAGGCTCAACGCAAATGCGAGTGTATGTTGCTCTAGATTGGGGCGAGTGGCCCCATTTCAATCCGAGCAAGATCACAGAAAATCGAATTGGTGACCCGATTTAGAGAAAACCGGCCTTGGCCAGCGTCTCCATGGTCAGGGTGGAGGCGCTGCTCTCCTGACTCTTGCCCATCATCAGCCGCTCCAGATAGCGAGCAATCTGATCGACCTCGAGGTTCACCTTGTGACCCGGTTTCCAGCTGGCGATGGTGGTCTCCTGCGCGGTGTGGGGCACGATAGTCAGGCGGAACAGATCCCCCTGCACGGCGTTGACGGTGAGGCTGATGCCATCCACCGCAATCGACCCCTTCTCGGCGATGTAGCGGGAGAGCTCGCCCGGCGCCTTGATCCAGTACTCGATGGCACGGCCGCTGCTGGAGACGCTTTTCACCTCCCCTACCCCGTCCACGTGGCCAGAGACCAGATGACCGCCGAGGCGGGAGGTGGGCATCAGCGCCTTCTCGAGGTTGACCCGATCGCCCACTCTGGCGGCGGCAAAGCCGGTGCGCGACAGGGTTTCCAGCGACACATCAACGGTATAGCTCTTGTCACCCAGCGCAATCACCGTCAGGCAGACGCCGTTGGTAGCAATAGAGTCGCCCAGCTTGACGTCGCTAAAATCCAGGCTCGGAGCGTGCACGGTAAGGGCCATATCCTCACCCTGACGGCGCAGCTCGGCCAGGGTTCCCACCGCTTCGATAATTCCGGTAAACATGCAGATCACCTTGCTGATGACGGGGGCAGGCTCTGCCCCCTTGAACATTGAAAAATCAGGCTATTTTGGCGGTAATGCGAATATCCTGGCCAACCATGCGCACATCCTTGATGTTGAGCTTGGGCGCCTGGAACAGCCGGGTCAGGCCGGGCAGATGGAACAGGCCACGCCCCTCATCGCCCATCAGTTTCGGCGCTTGATAGAGTACCAGCTCATCCACCAACCCCTTCTCCAGCAGGGCGCCGCACAGCCGCGGCCCCGCCTCGATCAACACCGAGTTGATATTCTGCTTGGCCAGCAGCATAAACAGGCTGACCAGATCCAGCTGGCCATCCAGCAGCGGCAACTCCAGCTGTTGCACCCACGCAGGCCACTCGCCAGCTGCCTTGTGACGGGCCAGCAGCACCGGGCTCTCGCTCTGGAACAGCGGCAAGTCGGGGGTGAGCCGGTTTTGCGAATCGACGATGACCCGCAGCGGCTGGCGCAGGGTCTCTTTGGGATAGCTCGCCTTGACCGAGGGGGGCAGCTCGTCCCAACGCACGGTCAGGGAGGCACCATCGACCAGCACGGTTTCAGCGCTGGAGAGCACCGCATCGTGGCGGGCCCGCAGCCGCTGCACGTCGCGGCGCGCATCGGGGGAGGTGATCCACTGGCTCTCGCCGCTCGCCATGGCGGTGCGGCCATCGAGGCTGGCCCCCAGCTTGACCGTCACCCGCGGGAAGGCGGTACGCATCCGCTTGAAAAAGCCCGGATTGAGCGCTTCGGCTTCGTTTGCCAGCAGGCCGAAATCGGTCTTGATGCCTGCCTCGGAGAGCATGCGCAGACCGCGTCCGCCCACCTCGGGGTTGGGATCAACCATGGCCGCCACCACCCGGGCCACGCCAGCTTTAATCAGCGCCTCGGCGCAGGGAGGTGTGCGTCCGTAATGAGAACAGGGTTCGAGGGTGACATAGGCGGTGGCGCCACGGGCATTGACACCGGCAGCACGCAAGGCATAGACCTCTGCATGGGGCTCGCCCGCCTTCTGATGCCACCCTTCGCCAACTACCACGCCATCTTTGACCAGCACGGCACCGACGCAGGGGTTGGGGGCCGTGGTGTAACGGCCGCGGCGGGCCAGTTCGAGGGCCCGACTCATCCATTGGTAATCATCTTGACTAAACATTCGGGCTCCTGTTTCCTGCAACGTATCCCGTGTGGTGCAGCAATCTGATGAAGCAAGAAGAGGTATTGTGCGCTCTTGCCGCTCACCACCTTATCGCTAACAACATCGGGCAGATCGGCCATGGCATTTCCCGCCATGGCGGCAGGCGCCGACTCGCAAGTTGCAGCCGCACGCCCTCATATTTTTTCACCAGCGCAACGATGTTCTTATTGGGTGTTTCACTGGCGTAACAGTTTACTTGCCAACCGGCAGCCAGCGTGGCGGCACCGACTTGTTATGCTCCCTCCGATCCGGGCGGAGCACGCTGCCGTTACTTCTCCAGCTTGGCAATCTCTTCGCCAAATTCGCGAATATCTTCGAAGCTGCGATAGACAGAGGCAAAGCGGATATAGGCCACCTTGTCGAGCCCCTTGAGCTCATCCATCACCAGATTGCCCACCAGCTCGGAGGCGACTTCGCGTTCGCCGGTGGCGCGCAGGCGTGACTTGATGTGGTTGACCGCCTTTTCGATGGCCTCCATGCTCACCGGCCGCTTCTCCAGCGCCCGCAGGATACCGGCCCGCAACTTGTCTTCGTTGAACGGCTCGCGCGAACCGTTGGACTTGATGACGCGAGGCATCACCAGCTCGGCCATCTCGAAGGTGGTAAAACGCTCGTGACAGAGCAGACACTCACGACGGCGGCGCACTTGATGACCTTCGGCCACCAGACGAGAATCGATCACCTTGGTATCAACGGCACTACAGAAAGGGCAATGCATCTGACCTCCGGCGTTAATTGAACAGACTCCGGCCTCACTGGGCCGAGATATAGGCCGGCCAGTGTAGCACGGCCATCCAAAACCGGTAAAAGCCAGAAAAAACAATGCCGCCCACTGACAATCATCACAGTGGCTCAGCTGATTCAATCATCATATGGCAGCGCATCGGGCTCACAATCGACGTAATCCGGCGCCGGATCCCGCACAAACCGCACCGCATCGATATGGCGGTGGCCCAGCAACAACGCCTTGCCGATCCGGTGCATGCCATCCATCACCCGCCCGGCGCAATCGAGAATGATCGGATAGGCGAGATCCGCCGCCATAATAAGCTGGCAGTGATCGACCACGCTGCGCACCGTGGGGCTGGCGCCGTCATGGCCATACCAATGCACCCGGTCGATCTCGGCAATCTCGCCGAGCGCCACCGCCTGCACCGGCAGATCGCGGCTCAGTCGCACCAACCGCCGCACATCCCAAGCTAGCAGCCCCTGCTCGCTGACGCGAAAGTGGTACTGGGCGCGGATCGCCTGCCGGAGTTCAGTCTCCCACTCCTCATCACGCCCTTCATCGCACATCTTTGCTTCGCTACTCAGAGTCATCCGCCCTCACCTCTTGCCAAACGCCCCAAAAACAATGCCACCCGAAGGTGGCATTGGTCTCAAACCGGATGGTCTGACTTATCAGCCATAGACCGGGAAGCGGCGGCAGATATCCAGCACCTTCTCGCGTACGGTGGCCAGCACGGCATCGTTGTCGTGGTTGTCCAGTACGTCGCAGATCCAGTGGGTCAGCTGGATAGACTCGGCTTCCTTGAAACCGCGGCGGGTGATGGCCGGGGTACCGATCCGCACACCGGAGGTGACGAACGGGGAGCGCGGGTCGTTGGGCACGGAGTTCTTGTTAACGGTGATGTTGGCTTTGCCCAGCGCAGCGTCAGCATCCTTACCGGTCAGCTCGCGACCGATCAGGTCAACCAGCATCAGATGGTTGTCGGTACCGCCGGAGACGATCTTGTAACCGCGCTCGATAAATGTCGCAGCCATCGCCTTGGCGTTTGTCACGACCTGAGCCTGATAGGTCTTGAACCCGGGCTCCAGCGCCTCTTTGAAGGCAACCGCTTTACCGGCGATGACATGCATCAGCGGGCCACCCTGACCACCCGGGAAAACGGCAGAGTTGAGCTTCTTGTAGAGCTCCTCGTCGTCAGCGGCGGAGAGGATCAGACCACCGCGCGGACCGGCCAGGGTCTTGTGGGTAGTGGAGGTAACGACATGAGCGTGGGGCAGCGGGCTCGGGTAGACGCCAGCGGCGATCAGACCAGCCACGTGGGCCATGTCGACGAACAGGTAAGCACCGATCTTGTCGGCGATTTCGCGCATGCGGGCCCAGTCAACGATGCCGGAGTAGGCGGAGAAGCCACCGATCATCATCTTCGGCTTGTGCTCAATGGCCAGACGCTCCATCTCGTCGTAGTCGATCTTGCCAGACTCATCGATGCCGTAAGGAATGATGTTGTACAGCTTGCCGGAGAAGTTGACCGGGGAGCCGTGGGTCAGGTGACCACCGTGGGCCAGGTTCATGCCCAGCACGGTGTCGCCCGGTTGCAGCAGAGCCATGTAGACGGCGCTGTTGGCCTGGGAGCCGGAGTGCGGCTGCACGTTGGCGTAAGTGGCACCGAACAGCTCTTTGGCGCGCTCGATGGCCAGGGTTTCGACCACATCCACATACTCGCAACCACCGTAGTAACGCTTGGCGGGGTAACCTTCGGCGTACTTGTTGGTCAACTGGGAGCCCTGGGCTTCCATGACACGGGGGCTGGTGTAGTTCTCAGACGCAATCAGCTCGATATGCTCTTCCTGACGACGGGTTTCGTCTGTGATGGCCTGCCACAATTGCGGATCATAATTGGCGATGGTCATGTCACGTTTCAACATCCGTTTATCTCCTGAAAATCGTTTGCGCATTAGGTGAAGTGGGCGTGGGCATTGTAACGTGAGCTGGATCAAAGAGACAGTCCAAACACCTAAAAAAATGTTGAATTTATGTTGTAAAAAACAAGTTCATCTCTGATTTCAACCCGCCCATAGCGCGGAAAAAGCGCTCTCCAATCCCCTCTCTACAAGCAGGTAAAACCCGAAGGGGATCACAACGCCAACGTTATCCATCTTGTAACATATTCATTCGAAACATTTTTCAAGACGATGGCATTGCCTGTCGCCACCACCTCAAGGAGCGACACCTGACCGGAGGAGTTCAAGATGGACCATCTGCTGACATTTGTGATCCTGGCTGTCTTTTTTCTGTTCTATTGGGTCTATTACACCAGCCAGCGCAAACATATTCCCACCACCTCGTGGGAGCAGCTCCCCACCAAGGCTGAATATCTGGCGGCCCACCCGGAAGCGGTCGATGGCGACATCATCTTCTGTCATCACTGCGGCCACCACGAATTGCGTGAAGTAGGTCTGGTACATCTGGCCGACTTTCGCCGCGAATGGGTCTGTACTCACTGCAAGCAGGTGCTGTTTCGGGAAACAGAATAACGGCGCAGAAACCGGTTCCCCCTGACCTTTGTACCCCGCCAGAAGGGATTAGGGTTGTGCATCCCTGTTGGCCGCCAGCCAGCGCTGCAAGGCAGCCACCGCCTCGTCAAATTGCGACCCGATTGCCGCTGGCTCCCCGCCTCCCGCCTCAATGACCGCACAGTGGCTGGCAAACCCGGTCAAGCCCAGCGCCAGCGCACTCCCCTTGAGCTTGTGTGCCAGTTGCCGCTGCTGACTGCCATCCCCTTGAATCAACGTATCCACCAACACCCGCCCTTGCGACTCAAACAGCGCGACAAGCTGGCGGATCCGCGCCATGCCGAGCAGGGGCAGATCGGCATCCAGCACCGGATTGGCCCACTCTGGCTGGTTAGTTGAGGGCGCAGCAGATAACTGCACAGGCGGCTCGATGGAGGCACCCTCCTGCCGAAACAGCCGCTCGATGGCATTGGCCAGCACTGCCAGCCGCACCGGCTTGCCGACAAAATCGACAAACCCGGCGGCGAGGCAGTGGCAGATATCCTCCGGATACATCTGGGCCGAGATGGCGATGGCGGGCAGCGGCCGCTCATGCATCTCTTCGCTGATGGCGGCCAGATCCTCGCGCAGGGTCATCCCGTCCATATCGGGCAGATTGATATCGAGCAGCGCCAGCTCGAAGGGGTGCTCGGTCACCAGTGCCAGCGCGCTGCGACCATCCTCCGCCAGGGTGACGCGATGGCCGAGGCGGGTCAGCATGCCGTGCGCCACCAGCCGATTGATCTCGTTATCCTCCACCAGCAGGATGTCGCGGGACTGACCAAGATGCAGCGGCTGTGCCTCGGCAGGCAGTTGAGCGCTTGAGCGCTGCAACGGCAAGCTGAAGCTGAATTCACACCCCTTGCCCGGTTCGCTGGCAAGGATAAGCTCGCCCCCCATGGCGGCCACCAGCTTGCGGCTGATCGCCAGTCCCAGCCCGGTGCCGCCCTGATGGCCCACGTCTCGCTGGCGCTGGCGAAACGCCTCAAACACCGCCTCCTGCTCATCGGCCGGAATGCCGGGGCCAGTATCGCGCACCACAAAGCGGATGCAGGGTTCGGCACAAGGGCCATGACAGACAAGGGACGCCACCGTCAGGGTAATCTGGCCACGGGCAGTAAACTTGACCGCATTGCCGAGCAAATTAGCGAGCACCTGCCGCAATTTACCCAGATCCCCCTCGACCACAGGCGCCAGCCCGGGCGCATATTCCAGCGCCAAGGTGACCCCCTTGGACGCAGCTTTTGGCCGGAACAGCGCACTGAGCTCATCCACCAGCTGGAACAGGGGGAAGGGTTCGCGGCGCGCCTCCACATGGCCCGCCTCGATCTTGGAGTAGTCGAGAATGTCGTTGAGGATCTCCAGCAGGGATTCACCGCTGTGCTCGATGGCGGCCAGATAGCGCTGCTGGGTATCGCTGAGGTGGGTATCTT
This sequence comes from Aeromonas sp. MdU4, assembly GCF_041929505.1. NCBI lineage: Bacteria > Pseudomonadati > Pseudomonadota > Gammaproteobacteria > Aeromonadales > Aeromonadaceae > Aeromonas > Aeromonas sp. MdU4. Next base: position 108,516 of record NZ_JBHFMW010000032.1, read on the forward strand.
CCAGCAGCGTCAGGCCGCCCAGAATGCCGTTCATGGGGGTGCGGATCTCGTGGCTCATGGTGGCAAGAAAGACCGACTTGGCCCGATTGGCCTGTTCAGCCTCGGCGCGGGCCTGCCGCTGCTTCTCCACCTCCTCATTGAGCCGCTCGTTGGCGTGGCTGAGCTGGCCGGTGCGCTCCTCGACCCGCGACTCCAACTCGCGCTGATAGCGGCCCAGCTCCACCGCATTGTCACGAAACACCTGCAAGGCCCGGCCCAGCTCTGCCAGCTCATCGCGCCCGACACTGGCAATCGGCTCAAGAGGAGCCAGCTCCCCGCGTGCCAACCGGCTCATCCCCGCCACCGCCCGTTGCAGCGGCCAGACGATCCGGCCGTAGACCATGCGCCACATCAACAGCATCAGCAGTAGCAGGGTGAGCAGGCCAATGCCCATCAATGCCTGCTCCAGCAGTCTGAGTCGCTGGCTTAACGCCTGCTGGCTCTGCCCCAGCGAATCGCGGGCACGGCTGACCAGCTCACCGACCTGCTGGTTGAGGCTGCTCATCAGGGCCTCATTGGCGCTGGCCAGCACCTGCAGCGCCTCCCCCTTGCCGAGCCAGTCACTGCGCAGTTGCACCAGCTTGTCACTCTGCGCCAGCACGGTCAGCGCCTGCTCCACCGCCTGACGGCGGGCCGGATCGGTCACCGCACCAGCCCGCAGTTGCAAGATGGCCAGCTCCCGCTGCCCCTCTTGCAATAGCGTTTGCAATTGTTCCTGCCGTTCGCTGCGCCACATCTCTTCGATACGCTGCTGCTGCATCAAAGTACGATGACGCAGCTCGGTCATCTGCTCCAGCCAGTCGAGATCCTGCTCCAGCAATCGATCCAGCGTCCGGGCCGCCTGCGCACCTTGCGGTTGGTAGAGGGAACCCAATCCCGCCACCATCACGGTTTCGGCGTTCTCCATCTGACTGCGCGCCAGCTCGGCGATCTGCCCGGCCGCCGCCACCAGACGGGCCCGCTGCGCCTCACCCTGCGCCATCAGGGTCAACCGTTCCCCCACCAGCCAGCCCTGCTGACCCAAATTACCGATGATGCTCTGACTGAGCTGATCGAGGCTTGTTGAACCCTGGCCACGGCCAAGTTGAGCCAGCACCTGTTGTAGCTGTTGCCCCTGCAGAGTGAGCAAGCGTCCCTGATGCTCCCGCTCCTGCTCACTGGTCGCGGTGGCCAGCAGCCGCGACGCGCTCTGGATCTCGCCGCTGAGGCGAGAGAGCGTGCGGGCCAGCTCCTGATCGGCCAGGGTCTGCTGCACCCCTTGCTCAAGCTGGCGCAGATGGCTAAGCCCCACCCAGCCCAGCAGGGAGGCACTCAAAGTGAGTAACGCCATCAGGGAGAAGGCCAGCAGCAACTTGCCACCGAGGCCGGAAAAGATTCTCACGGGAAGTCCCTTGGTTGTGGTCGGCTTTGACCGGATAATATGGCTCAACACTTTAACAAAACCCCTGACCATGCGAAGCGTCTATCTCTCCCTGCTGTTGCTAATGTGGTTGCTCACGCTTCCTCGCGCCGCCCTCGCCTTTGCGGTCGATATCTGGCCCGGCGGCGAATTCAGCGGCCAACCGCTGCGCCAGCAGTGGCCGGAACCCGCCGCGGCAACCAAACCGCTAACCCTCTGTGCCCTCTACCCCCATCTGCGCGACGCCTACTGGCTCTCGGTCAATCAGGGCATGATGGACGAGGCGAAACGGCTGGGAGTCAAGTTGCAGATCCACGAAGCGGGGGGCTACGGTGCCCTCGTCGAGCAGCGCCAACAACTGCAGCGGTGCGTGCAGGAAGGGAGCGACGCCATCTTGCTCGGCGCGGTGAGCTATCAGGGCTTGCGCGAGGCAATCAAGGCCACGCCGCTGCCGATCTTTGGTCTGGTCAACGATCTGCCCACTGGTCTGGTGCAGGCCAAGGTGGGAGTCTCCTGGTACCAGATGGGCTGGCAGATTGGCCACTGGCTGGCGCAGCGCCACCCCGCCGGCAGCAAGCCGGTCTCGGTTGCCCTCTTCCCCGGCCCGCAGGCGAGCGGCGGCAACAACTTTGTCGAACCGGGCTTTGCCGATGCCATCAAGGGGAGCGCCATCAAGCTGGTCACCACCGAGCGCGGCGACAACAGCCGGGAAATCCAGCGCACGCTGGTGCAGCAGACGCTGGCCCGCTATCCCGACCTCGACTATCTGGTGGGGGGCGCCATTGCCGCCGAAGTGGCGGTCAACGAGCTGGCGCAGCGCCATCTCGGCCGGCCCCAAGTGCTGAGCACCTACTTCAGCCACGGGGTACAGCGTGGCCTGCGCCGGGGCAAGATCCTGGCCGCCAACAGCGATCAGATGCGACTGCAGGGGCGCCTTGCGGTGGCGCAGGCGGTCTGCCTGCTGCAACACCCGGGCGCTAGTGCACAGCAGTGCCCGCGGGTGATGGGGCCACCCATTCTGACGCTGTCTGCGCCACTGGCCGACCCCGCCGATTCCCTCTCGGATGGCGCTTTTCGTCCCGTCTATCGGGTCGAATAGCCGTTCCGAATCCGATTAGCACACTCAAGGAGAAGAGATGAAAGAGTTACATGCCAGCTGCCTGTGCGGCGCCGTTGCCCTGACCCTGCCGGATCAGTTCGACTATATGGGTAACTGCCACTGCAGCGAATGCCGCAAGTTTTCAGGAGGAGATTACGCCTCGGTCGGCGGACTGGATGGCAACAAGGTCACCATCGTAAAGGGCATTGATGCCATCAGCCGCTACCAGAAATCGGCAGAGACCACCCTGGCCTTCTGTCGTCACTGCGGCTCCAGCCTGTTCAGCCAGAAGAGCAGCAGCGGCAAGATCAACCTGCGCCTCGGAGTACTGGACGATGTGCCGAGCCAGCGGCCCGCGTTTCACATCTTTGTCGGCTCCAAGGCGCCCTGGCACCAGATTGGCGACGACTGCCCGCAATTTGATACCCGCCCGCCGCTCTGATCCTCGCGAGTTAGACAGACCAAGGCCACCACGCCGGAGTCAGGAGGCTATCTCGCCTGCAAACAGATAGCCTTCACCATGGACGGTAACAAACAGCTGGGGATCCCGCGGATCCGGTTCCATCTTGCCGCGCAGCCGCCGGATCAGCACGTCGATGGTGCGATCGCTCGGGCCATCGCCGCGATGGCTGATGAGGGTCAGGATCCGCTCCCGGCTCAGCACCCGCCCGGCATGGGCGACAAAGGCCACCAGCACCTCATATTCGGCCTTGGTCAGGCGCACCGGCACCCCGTCCTTGCTGAGCTGGCGGCGGGGAATGTCAAAACGCCAGGGGCCAAAGCGCACCGCATCGTCGGTCGTCTCGGGTTCACTCGGGGCGGCGGCCAGCGAGATCCGCCACAGCAGGTTTTTGACCCGCACCAGCAACTCCCGCAGCTCGAACGGCTTGGTGACATAGTCGTCGGCCCCCATCTCGAGGCCAACAATCCGGTCCACCGCATCGCTGCGGCCGGTGACCAGAATGATCCCCACCGTGCTGCGCGCCCGCAGTTCACGGGTCAGCAGCAGACCATCTTCCCCCGGCAGGTTGATATCCAGCATCACCAGATCGACCGTCTGCTCCGCCAGCACGGCCCGCATCTCCTGGCCATTTTCGACCGCAGTCACCCGATAGCCCTCCCGCTCAAAATAGCCGGTCAGCTTCTCGCGGGTAACCGCATCATCTTCAACAACCAGAATGTGGTAGTGCATGGGCAGGGTTCACGATGGTCGACAAGGGAGGATTATTCTATTCACATTTTGTCATAAATACCCCTATTTCATTAATTTGTGGCGGCAGCCCTGTTCACAACGCCTCCCTATCATGGCCCCCATCAAAAAAGTGATGTGAGAGAGCATGATGAAAAAACTGTGGCACTTCCTGCGCACCCCCAGCCGTCGCTGGTCGGTACTGGCGCTGCTTCTGGTGGGCGTCGGCGTCACCCTCGCGGGTACCGTCGGCCTGCACTATGGCTTTGAGAAAACCAGCAGCCTCGAATTCTGCATCTCCTGCCACTCCATGAAAGACACCGTCTATCCGGAGTACAAGGAGTCCATCCACTTCAAGAATGCCTCAGGGGTACAGGCGGTCTGTACCGACTGTCACCAGCCGAAGGATTTTGTCGGCAAGGTGGCCCGCAAGATGGAGGCGGCCAACGACCTCTATCAGGAGTACATAGGCCACAGCATCGATACCCAGGAGAAGTTCGAGGACCGACGCCTGCATCTGGCCGAGAAAGTGTGGGCCCGGATGAGCAGCCAGAACTCCAAGACCTGCAAGTCGTGCCATAGCTACGACAACATGGATCACGCCAAGCAGTCCCCGGCGGCAGCGCTGGCGATGAAAGATGCGGCGGCGAAGAACATGAACTGCATCGAGTGCCACAAGGGCATCGCCCACGAACTGCCCAACATGGCGGGGGGCTTCCGAGCCACTTACGCCACCCTGGCCAACGACGCGCAACAGGCACCGGCCGCCGAGACCCTCTACAACCTGGGTGAAAAAGATCTCTACGCCAGCGAACAGAGCAACGAACCGGTCGGCAAGCTGCTGCCCGCCTCCCGCATCGAGGTAGTGGCCCGCAGCGGCGATCGCCTCAAGGTGACCATCGAAGGGTGGCGCGAGAGCGACGGCAAGGGCCGGGTACTGAGCGAATACATGGGCAAGCGGGTCTTTGTCGCCACCGTCCGTGACGAGCTGAAAGCGAGCGAAACACTCCTCAAACAGGAGACCGACAGCGCCACCCATATCAAGTGGGAACAGGTTCAGGTACAGGCCTGGGTCGATGGCAAGGGCTTTGAATCCTCGCTCAAGCCGATCTGGGATTACGCCGGCGAGATGTACAAATCCACCTGCAACTCCTGCCACGGCGCGCCGGATCCGGCTCACTTCACCGCCAACGGCTGGATCTCGGGGCTCAAGGCGATGTCAGCCTACTATCGCCTGAGCAAGGAAGAGGAGCGAACCCTGCTCAAATACCTGCAAAACCATGCCGCCGATACCGGTGGTCAGGGCAGCCACTAAGTCCGGATTCGAAAGAGGAATAACAAGATGATCAATATTTCCCGTCGTGGTTTTCTGGGTGGCTTGCTGGCCAGCGGTGCCTCTGCCCTGATCGGCCCCTCCCTGCTCGGTCGCGCCGTGATGGCCGCCGAGTCCGGCGACAAGCTGGTGCAGTCCGGTTCCCACTGGGGCGCCTTCCGTGCCCGGGTGGTCGATGGTCGCTGGGTCGAGACCCTGCCGTTCGAGCACGACAAACACCCCACCGAGATGCTCAAGGCCTTGAGTGAGGTGGTCTACAACCCCTCCCGCATCCGCTACCCCATGGTGCGACTGGACTGGCTGCGCAAGGGCCACCAGTCCGACACCAGCGAGCGTGGCCAGAACCGCTTCGTGCGGGTGACCTGGTCCCAGGCGCTGGACTTCTTCTATCACGAGCTGGAACGGGTGCAGAAAACCTATGGCCCGAGCGCCCTCTATGCCGGTCACTCCGGCTGGCAGTCGGTGGGTAAGCTGCACTCAGCTGGCGCCATGCTTGGCCGCGCCATGAACCTGCACGGCACCTATCTGGCCAAGGCCGGTGACTACTCCACCGGCGCCGCCCAGGTGATCCTGCCCCACGTGGCAGGGGCCATGGAGGTGTACGAGCAGCAGACCTCCTGGCCGCTGGTGCTGGAGCACAGCAAGACCATCGTGATCTGGGGTTCCGACCCCGTCAAAAACCTGCAGGTGGGCTGGCTGGTGCCGGATCACAGCGTCTACGACTACTGGGCACAGCTGAAAGAGAAGGTAGCCAAGGGCGAGATCCGGGTCATCAGCGTCGATCCGGTCAAATCCAAAACCCAGAAGTACCTCAATTGCGATCAGGTAACCCTGAATCCGCAGACCGACGTGCCGCTGATGCTGGGCATCGCCCACACCCTCTACAGCGAGAAGCGCCACGACGAGAAGTTCCTGAAAGACTACACCACCGGCTTTGACAAGTTCCTGCCCTACCTGCTGGGCACCAGCGATGGTCAGGTGAAGGATGCCGAGTGGGCCGCCGCCATCTGCGGCGTCCCTGCCGAGACCATTCGCGAGCTGGCCCGCGCCATGAGCAGTGGCCGCACCCAGCTCATCGGCGGCTGGTGTGTGCAGCGCATGCACCACGGCGAGCAGTACGCCTGGATGCTGGTGGTTCTGGCCTCGATGATTGGCCAGATCGGTCTGCCGGGCGGTGGTTACGGCTTTGGCTGGCACTACAACGGGGCGGGCACCATCACCTCCAGCGGCCCCATCATGTCCGGTTTCAGCTCGGTCATTCCCGGAGTCAAACCGCGCCATGACGGCGACTGGAAGGGCTACTCAAAATTCATTCCGGTGGCCCGTTTCGTCGACTGCATCCTCAATCCGGGCAAACAGATCGCCTTCAACGGCCAGACCATCACCTACCCCCACATGAAGATGGCGGTGTTCTGCGGCAACAACCCGTTCCACCACCAGCAGGATCGCAACAAGATGGTCGCCGCCTGGCGCAAGCTGGAAACCGTGGTCAGCATCGATCACCAGTGGACCGCCAGCTGCCGTTTCGCCGATATCGTGCTGCCCGCCACCACCACCTATGAGCGGGATGATATCGAGCAGTGGGGCTCTCACTCCAATGCGGGCATTCTGGCCATGTACAAGGTGGTGGAGCCGCTGTTCGAAGCACGCGATGACTACGACATCTTTGCCGATCTCTGCCGTCGCTTCGGTCGCGAGGCCGAATTCACCGGCGGCAAGAGCAAGCTGGAGTGGATCCAGAGCATCTACGACGACGCCCGCCTGCAGGGTCGTGGCATCGGCATCCGTCTGCCCCGTTTCAGCCAGTTCTGGCACGGCGAGGGCTTTGTCACCTTCCCGGCAGGCCAGCCCTGGGTGCGCCACGAGTCGTTCCGTCAGGAGCCGGATCTGGAACCCCTCGGTACCCCGTCTGGCCTTATCGAGATCTACTCCAAGACCATCGCCGACTACGGCTATGGGGATTGCCCGGGCCACCCGGTCTGGATCGAACCCTACGAGCGCTCTCACGGCGGGCCGGGCAGCAAGCAGTATCCGCTGCACCTGCAATCCTGCCACCCGGACAAGCGGCTGCACAGCCAGCTCTGTTCCTCCGACAACTACCGCGCCACCTACACGGTACAGGGTCGCGAGCCTGTCTATATGAATCCGCAGGATGCCAAATCCCGTGGCCTCAAGGACGGCGATCTGGTGCGGGTGTTCAACAGCCGCGGTCAGGTTCTGGCCGGGCTGGTGGTGAGCGATGACTACGCCCGCGGCGTGGTGCGCATTCAGGAAGGAGCATGGTATGGCCCGCAGGAGGGCGGCAAGGTCGGTACTCTCTGTACCTACGGAGACCCCAACGTGCTGACCGCCGACATCGGCTCCTCCAGCCTGGCACAGGCCACCACGGCCCACACTGCGCTGGTGGAGATCGAGAAGTTCCACGGACCGGCACCCGCCGTCACCGCGTTCGGCGCGCCGGAATCGGCCAAGGGCATCGACCCCATGTTCCCGGCACTCTGACCCCGGGGGGACGAAAGCGCCCCCTTGAGTTTCCTTTATTTTTAAAGTCGTTAGAATCGGGAGCCATCAAGGCTCCCGATTGCCATCCACGGAGGAAAAATGCAGGAATTTATGGCTACCAGCGAACGCCGGGCCGAACTCTACTGGTGGTTCTCCACCCTGTTCGCCGCCGAACTCAGTGATGAGCAGATCGCCGAATATGACACCTATGATGTGCGAAGCTTTCTGAAAAGCCTCTCGACCCTGGATCCGATGCGCGAGGCGGTGGCGGAACTCAACGAGGCTATCGCTCGCCTGCTGGTGCGCCCGGATCGCCAGCTCGAACTGGCCGCCGACTTTGCCGGCCTGTTTCTGGTGGATCCCAAGCATGGCGCCCTGCCCTACGAGTCGCTCTACCGCGGCGAGGCCAAGTTGCTGATGCAGGCCCCGATGGCCGAGATGCAGGCCCGCCTCGATCGCCTCGGCATCAATGTCAGCGACAAATACAAAGAGCCTGCCGACCATCTGGCTATCGAGCTGGATCTGATGGGCAATCTCATCATCCGCGCCGCGGAAGCAAAGAGCGCGGCCGAGCGGGAAAGCTGGATCGACGAGCAGGAAGCGCTGCTGCACGGCCATCTTTTGGGCTGGTTCGACAAGTTCGAGACCGCCTGTCGCGCCGCCGACCAGTTTGGCTTCTATGGCGCCAGTGCTCGCCTGTTGGGGGTCTTCCTCAAGATGGACGCCAACTACCTCTCCCTGGTCAAACCGGCGCCCTCCGCCGACTGAGCCCGAGATGAAAACAGCCCTGCTTCTGATTGCATGCTGGCTGCTGGCCCTGATCCCGCAGGATCAGGGCATTACCCCTCTCGTGGCCCTGCTGTTCAACCCGGATCGCGAGCTATACGGCAGCGCCCAGCTCACCGGTTTCGGTGGCATCCTGCTGACCCTTTACCTTGCCAACCTCGGGGTTGAAGTAGTACTGCGCCGTCGCTTCCAGATTGCGGGCATGCTGACCCTGCTGGTCGCCTGGATTGGCTTCATCAATTGCAGTGACAACCAGTCACATTTCCTGCTGCTCTATCTGCTCGCTCTACCATTCCACCTGCTCGGCTGGTTGATATTGGTGCGCGGTATTCAGGCCTTCGGCCGCCAAAAAGGCTAAGCAAACAGCCAAAAGTATTACAAATCATGACAGCCGACTCAGGCTATCCCCTGTCAGAGTCACCACTTACCCTTGTTACCCGTAACATTTGCTTACATTCAGCTCCCGTTCAGTTTCGCAAAAACCGCTATAGTGCCGCTCCTTTCCCCACACCACACAGGAGCAATAGCATGCCTCCACAGGATGCGCGCATCACAGGCCTCGATCTGTTGCGCGGGCTGGTCATCTTCATGGCCGTGTTTGAGCACTACACCGGCTACCTCAACTACTGGTATATCGATTTCTTCAATCGGGAGCATGCGCTGTGGGACAGCTTCTATCTGTCGCACAAGGCGATGGCAGGACACCTGTTACCCATGGATCAGCTGACAGCCCACGCATCAGCCTGGTTGATCCCCTGGGTCAGCCAGATTTATCTGGCTCTGGCCGCGTTCAACCTGAGCCGCCGCAGCCAGGCCAGCTTCAGAACACAACTGGGTGGCAAGCTGGCGCTGTTCGCCAGCATCATACTGATGCTCTATGTCGAGGGACTGGTCATCGCCCCCAACTTCGGCGAGGCCATCTCTTTCTATCCGGTCATGCTCTGGATGTGCCTGCTGGCACTCTTCTCGATGGTGTATGCCTGGTTCGGCATCCGCGGCATGCTGGTGCTGACCGTGCTCAGCCTGTTGCTGGATCAGCTCGGCGTGCAGGATCTGCTCGGTCATATCGACAGCTGGATGAAGCTGCACGTTCACCCCGAATATGAGCTGGATGCCCGTCTCGACCTGTTCATGGCCAGCGGCTGCTTCGGCTTTCTCTATGGCTGGTGCTGGCATCAACGCCCCCAGTGGCGGGATCGCCTCAACCGTCTGGTGTTCACCCTCTCCCTCATAGCACTCGCAGTCTATTTTCTGTTTGGCGAAAGTTGCGCGGTCGATATCAATGACATCTATGCCGACGAACATGAGCTGGCACTGGACATGATTGGCCGTGCCGGGATCTGGGGCATGGAGTTTCTGGTGATCGGGGCCGTACTCTGGCTACACCAACGCAATATTCGCCTCTGCTGGCGACCGCTCAACTGGATCGGCATGTACTCCCTGACCGTATTCATCTTCCACAAGAGCATCTTTGTCCACCTGTGGGGCCCCTTGCTGCTGTGGTGGACGGCTCGCCAGGGCACCATACTGCCCAACAGCTTCGGCCTGATCATGCTGCTCTGCACCGCCAGCGTCTTGCTTATTTATGCTTTCCAGCGCTCCGGCATCATCTGTCACCTGATGGGAATGCATCAGGATCGGGATTGGCAGCGACTGTATGGCAAATAAGCGCGGGTTACTGCTGCTCATCACTCTGATGCAGCCCTTCTCGGCCAATGCGCTGGTCATGGGCAGCCAATGGCAGCTCGATAGCAGCCACGCTGGAGAGGGGGCCGACTCCACGGTGCAGCTCTGGCTCGGCTATGAACGAGAGACATCGGTGGGCCTTCTCTTTGTCGATGGCCAAAGTGCGGGGCTGGCGTTGCCCCTTTATAAACAGAGTTTTATCGCTGTAGGGGCCAGCCCCATGCAGGTGGCGGATCACACCCGTTTCGGCGCGCTATGGCGTCTTGGCTGGCAACTGGATGACGACCACCAGCTCAGCATTGGCCAGCTTTATGATGTAACCGGTCGTTATGGCCAGCTCTGGTATATGGAACATTCGCTCCCGCTGCCTGCCAGCGTCTCCTTTAATCTCTGGCTGACCAGAGGTAACCAGGCACATATGTCTGCTTATGATGCCGAAGAGGGATGGTGCGAATGGGGAATGACGCTGGAGCGGAGCTGGACCTGGAAGCAATGGACGCTGGACACGGAAGCGGGTGCGAAACAGTGGCTGATGAAGGAGCGTGACTGGCAACCCACCATCAGCCTGACATTACGCTATCAATTAAGTCTGTAATAAATCTTGATGGGCAATCGCTCCCCCATGATTGCCCATCCTATTTGCCTCTCGCCACATTCAAGCCTGCTTTATCACGCAATCTATGTTTTATAACAACGAGATAGCTTGATTGAAACGCCCTTAAAACCGTTCGTGCCATACTAAAAACCGACGCAAGTGATAAATCAATCAATGCCGAGGTCATCATGGATGGGAAACCCTTTGACGCCGAGACACTATTGACACAGCTGTCAGATCACTCGGTTCTGGAACAGCTGATGGATAACGCGCCCCTGGGGATCGGCGTATTTGACCGCGACTTTCGCTACCGCAAGGTCAATCAGGTGCTGGCTGACATCAACGGCAAGACCATAGAAGAGCATCAGGGCAAACACCTCAGCGAGGTCGTGCCCAAACTGGCCCCCACTCTGGAACCCATGTTCCAGCAGATAATGCGCAGCGGCATTCCCTACGTGGATATCGCCATCACGGGCCAAACGGCGGCGTACGACAGCAGCTCCCGACGCTTTCAGGCTACCTACAGTCCGATGCGTGATGACAAGGGGGAGCTCAGCGGCATCCTCGCTATCGTGCGGGATATCACCGAACAGTACGAAACCGAGCAACGGCTGCAGTTGGCCATGCGGGCGGCACAAATTGGTGTGTGGGAGTGGCACGTCAAAGAGGACAGATTACTGTTCGACGGTCAGATTGAGCCACTGCTGGGTATCCAGGCTCACCTGTTCCACGGTGGCATTCAGACCTTCATCGACTGTTTTGAACCGGCTTCAGGCGACCAGCTCAAGGCTGCCTTGCAGGGTTTTGACCCCATCCACCTCACCCTGAGTTACATGACCAGCCTCAAGGAGCGCCACTGGGTCGATATCCATGCCGACCATGTGCCCGCCACAGAATCCGTTGGCCATAGAGTCATGGGGGTGATCCACAATGCCACCGCCCGCCGCCGCCAGGAGGAGCGACTCCATCAGGCCAACGTGGTCTTCGACACCACCGCCGAGGGGATCATCATTCTCGACAGCGAGCACCACATTCTCTCGGTCAACCCGGCCTTCACCATGCTGACCCAATATGATGCTGAAGAGGTGATAGGACGGACACCGGATATCATCATGCACCCGAAACGTTACACTGAGCTCGACTATCCTTGGCACCACCTGCGCCCCGGCAACAACGCCTGGCACGGTGAAATGGTCTGCCTGCGCAAGGACGGCAGCTACTTCTCCTCCTGGCAGCAAATCAGCGCGGTGTATGACAACTTCAACAACACCACCCACTATGTGATTGCCCTCTCCGACATCAGTGCCATCCGCAAGGTCGAAGCGGAGCTGAACCATCTCGCCTATCACGACCCCCTGACCGAGTTGGGCAACCGCCACCTCCTGCAGGAGCGGCTCACCCTGGAGTTGAAGACCGCAAAACTCAATCACAAGCAGCTAGGGCTGCTCTTTATCGATCTGGATGGTTTCAAGCTGATTAATGACAGCCTGGGCCACAGCGTTGGCGACCAACTGCTAAAACGACTGGCCGAGCGGATCCGTTGCTGCCTGCAGCACAATGACCTGGCCACACGCCTTGGCGGCGACGAGTTTCTGGTGCTGATCCCCTATCTGGAGCAACCTGACGAGCTGGCGAAACTCGCCAGCACCCTGCTCACTATCTTGCGTGAGCCGGTGGAGCTTGCCCACGATCTGGTCGCCATCTCAGCCAGCATCGGCATCGCCATCTATCCGGATCATGCCGACACCCCTGAAACCTTGATCAGCGCCGCAGACAGCGCCATGTATGAAGCCAAAAGCCAGGGGCGCAACGGTTATCAGTTTTATAGCCCGAGCATGGCAGCCAGCGCCCGTGAACGGATGCATATCGAACAGGGGTTGCTCAAGGCTCTGGAGCAGGAACAGCTCTGCATCTTCTATCAACCCATGACCAATCTTGCCAATGGCGACCTGAGCGGGCTGGAAGCACTGGTACGCTGGCAACACCCGAATGAGGGGATCATCGCCCCGACTCGATTCATCCCGGTCGCGGAAGAGTGCGGTCTGATCGAAAAAATCGGGGGGTGGGTGATGCGTAACGCCTGTGAGCAAGGGCAGTTCTGGCTGGCCGCAGGGCTACCGGTGCCCCGCTTGTCGGTCAACGTATCAGTGCGGGAGATGCGCTCTCCCGGCTATGTAGAGCGGGTTGCCACCATTCTGACCGAGACGGGATTTCCACCAGAGCGGCTGGAGATCGAAGTAACGGAGAGCATCATCCAGCGGGTCGATCAGAGTCTGGAGCTCTTTACTCGCCTGAAAAATCTGGGAGTACAAATTGCCATCGACGACTTTGGCACCGGCTTCTCCTCCCTGAGTCTGCTCAAGACCTTGCCCATCGATCGCATCAAGATCGACCGCGCTTTCGTGCAGGCACTACCAGAAGACAAAAATAGTCGGGAGCTATGCCGCACCATCATCAATCTTGCTGACAGTCTGGGAATGGAGGTCACCGCGGAAGGAATCGAAACCTGGGAACAGCAACATTTCCTGCAGTCCCTCAACTGTGGCGAAGGACAGGGATACCTGTTCAGTAAACCACTGCAGGTCGAGCGGATGCATGAACACCTGCATCATCGCGAGTCAATGCAATAGCCGCCCGGACTCAACAAGATCAGGTGGTAAGCAATCGGGCAAAACGCTCGATTTACTTACCCAGAGTCAGTGCTGCCATGCTCCCGTCATCACGCTCGTTGAGCATGCGAGCAAGGGGAGAGTTTTCCGGATAACGGCTGCCTGGTTCGCTGAAAGAGAGACGGGCCCCCGGTTTCTGCTCCAGCAATGAGGATTCAAGCTGGCTGGCCACCTGCTCGCGCAATGAGGGCGGTGCCTCTTCATGGGTAATCACAAACTCTTTTTCGAACCGCTCCGCAGGGAGCGGTGCGTCAAACGGCCAGAGAGAGGCGCTCAGTAAAAGAGAAAGCATCGGCATCTCCATCGTGCAAAAGGCCTTTTTAACCAAACTGAACGAGTTTGTCACCCTTGGCGCAGTAACCCGAATGTTGCCGTCTATCCAAAAGTCTAATTGCCCCCACCCGCCAAAGGTATAAGTTGTTACTTAATCATTAAAAGAATGTATTCAAAGGAGTGAGTAATGAGCGAGAGCAAGGTCTACCCGGTCAAACCCCATATCAGCAACAGTGCCCTGCTCGACAAGGGCGACTATGCAGCCATGTATCAAGCCTCCATCGAGGATCCCGATACATTCTGGGGTGAGCAGGGGAAAATCCTCGACTGGATGAAGCCCTACACCAGGGTCAAGAACACCTCCTATGATCCGGGCCACGTCTCCATCAAATGGTATGAAGACGGCCAGCTCAACGTCTCCGCCAACTGCCTCGATCGCCATCTCGCCGAACGGGGCGACAAGGTTGCCATCATCTGGGAAGGGGACAACCCCGCCGAAGATCGCAAACTCACTTACCGCGAGTTGCACGCCGAAGTGTGCAAATTTGCCAACGTATTGAAAACTCAGGGGGTGCACCGCGGCGATGTGGTCTGCCTCTATATGCCCATGGTGCCCGAGGCAGCCGTCGCCATGCTGGCTTGCACCCGCATCGGCGCGGTACACAGCATAGTGTTCGGCGGCTTCTCGCCGGAAGCGTTGGCCGGTCGCATCATCGACTCCGGTGCCCGCATCGTGATCACTGCCGACGAGGGGCTCCGTGGCGGCCGTCCTGTACCGCTCAAGAAGAACGTGGATGAAGCGCTCACCAACCCGGATACCCAGGTCAACAAGGTGATCGTGCTCAAACGCACCGGTGGCAATGTCGCCTGGCACAACCACCGCGACATCTGGTGGCACGAAGCGACCGCTGCCGTCAGCAGCGACTGCCCGCCCGAGGCGATGAATGCCGAAGATCCGCTCTTTATCCTCTATACCTCCGGCTCCACCGGCAAACCCAAAGGGGTGCTGCACACCACCGGTGGCTATCTGGTCTACGCCACCCTTACCTTCAAATATGTGTTCGACTACCACGAAGAGGACATCTACTGGTGTACCGCCGACGTGGGCTGGGTCACCGGTCACTCCTATCTGGTCTACGGGCCGCTTGCCAACGGTGCCACCACCATCATGTTCGAAGGGGTGCCCAACTACCCGGCCACCAACCGCATGAGCCAGGTGGTGGACAAGCATCAGGTCACCATCCTCTATACCGCACCGACCGCCATCCGCGCCCTGATGGCCAAGGGCAATGAAGCGGTCATCGGCACCTCGCGCCAGAGCCTGCGCATCATGGGGTCAGTGGGTGAACCCATCAACCCGGAAGCCTGGGAGTGGTACTACCGTACCATTGGCGACGAGCGCTGCCCCATCGTCGATACCTGGTGGCAGACCGAGACTGGCGGCATCCTCATCACCCCGCTGCCCGGAGTCACCGACCTCAAGCCCGGCTCCGCCACCAAGCCGTTCTTCGGCGTACAGCCTGCACTGGTCGACAACATGGGCGAACCGCTGGAGGGAGCTACCGAGGGTAACCTGGTGATCACCGACTCCTGGCCGGGTCAGATGCGCACAGTGTTCGGCGATCACGAGCGCTTCGAGCAGACCTACTTCTCCACCTTCCCGGGTCGCTACTTCACTGGCGACGGTGCTCGTCGCGATGCTGATGGCTACTACTGGATCACCGGACGGGTGGATGATGTACTGAACGTCTCCGGCCACCGCATGGGTACCGCCGAAATTGAATCGGCGCTGGTGGCCCATCCCAAGATCGCCGAAGCGGCGGTGGTGGGGGTACCGCACGAGATCAAGGGTCAGGGCATCTACGCCTATGTCACCCTGATCGCCGGGGAAGAGCCGAGCCGAGAGCTGCACAAAGAGGTGAAGGAGTGGGTGCGCAAGGAGATCGGCGCCATCGCCACGCCGGACGTGATCCACTGGGCCGAGGGGCTGCCGAAAACCCGTTCAGGCAAGATCATGCGGCGAATTCTGCGCAAGATCGCCACCGGCGAGACCGACAGTCTGGGGGATATCTCCACCCTGGCGGATCCGGGGGTGGTGGACAAGCTGATCCGCGAGAAGTCGGAAGCAGCCTGATCGCCTGCCAACTCACGTTCAAAGCCGGCCTCGTGCCGGCTTTGTTGTCTCTGCAGCAGTGCCAACGGCCTGCGCTGCAGACGCTGGACGCCCAGGGCCGAAGAGCTCAATAAATAGCCAGATGTAGAGATTAGACCAGTAAAATGCTGCTAATTTTCACGAAATCAATATAATTGCGAAATCTGTGTGCCAGGGCACACCGATTTGCGCAGAAAATGGCTAGATTTCTGGTAGTCCACAAGATAGCTGACAGATAGCAGCATTATCATCGAGGATGCACTCAATATGTCGCAAAATCACCGAATTCTCCTGCTCAACGGACCAAACCTGAATCTGCTGGGCAAACGGGAACCGGGTATCTACGGCAGCAAGACGCTTGATGAGATCGTCGCCGATCTGAAGCTTAACGCCAGCGAACTCGGTGTCACTCTGGAACATCTGCAATCCAACGCCGAACATGAGTTGGTCAGCCGCATCCATCAGGCCATGGGCCAGGTGGATTTTATCATCATCAATCCAGCCGCCTTCACCCACACCAGTGTCGCCATTCGCGATGCGCTGCTGGGCGTTGCCATCCCTTTTATCGAGGTTCACCTGTCAAACGTCCATGCCAGGGAGCCGTTCCGTCATCACTCCTATCTGTCTGATGTCGCCAAAGGGGTCATTTGTGGTCTGGGGGCCGATGGCTACCAATTCGCTTTAACCGCGGCCGCGCACCATCTGCGCGCGGCTTGATAATCACTGATCAGATAAAGAAGAAAGAGAATGCTAATGGATATCCGCAAAATCAAGAAGCTGATTGAACTGGTTGAAGAGTCCGGCATCGCCGAACTGGAGATCTCCGAAGGTGAAGAGTCTGTTCGCATCAGCCGCAACTTCTCCGGTCAGGTGACCACCGCCATGCCGCAGATGATGATGCAGCAAGCCGCTCCGGTTGTCGCATCTGCCGCCCCGGTTGCTGCGGCCCCGGCTGCCGATGCTGCGCCGAGCGGTCACCTGATGCGCTCCCCGATGGTTGGTTCCTTCTACCGTTCCTCCAGCCCGGAAGCCAAGCCGTTCGTGGAAGTGGGTCAGCAAGTCAATGTCGGTGACACCCTGTGCATCGTCGAAGCCATGAAAATGATGAACCAAATCGAGTCTGACAAGGCCGGTGTGATCAAAGCGATCCTGGTTGAAAATGGTCAGGCCGTCGAATTTGACGAGCCGCTGTTCATCATCGAATAAGGGAAATCGCCACCCATGTTGGACAAAGTAGTCATCGCCAACCGCGGTGAAATTGCCCTGCGGATCCTGCGCGCCTGTAAAGAGCTCGGGATCAAGACAGTGGCCGTTCACTCCACCGCCGACCGGGAGCTCAAACATGTGCTGCTGGCCGACGAATCCATCTGTATCGGCAAACCGGCCAGTACCGACTCCTACCTCAATGTGCCAGCCATTATCGCGGCCGCCGAGGTAACCGGTGCCGTGGCTATCCACCCGGGTTACGGCTTCCTCTCCGAGAACGCCGATTTCGCCGAAGTGGTCGAAAAATCAGGCTTCGTCTTCATCGGCCCGCGCGCCGAGACCATTCGCCTGATGGGTGACAAGGTCTCCGCCATCGAGGCGATGAAGAAGGCGGGCGTACCTTGCGTACCGGGCTCTGACGGCCCCGTCGACAACGACGCCAAACGCAACGCAGCCATTGCCAAGCGCATCGGTTATCCGGTGATCATCAAGGCCGCCGGTGGCGGTGGTGGTCGCGGCATGCGCGTAGTACGC
The DNA here is from genome assembly GCF_041929505.1 of Aeromonas sp. MdU4. Lineage (NCBI taxonomy): Bacteria > Pseudomonadati > Pseudomonadota > Gammaproteobacteria > Aeromonadales > Aeromonadaceae > Aeromonas > Aeromonas sp. MdU4. The sequence continues at coordinate 125,978 of NZ_JBHFMW010000032.1, forward strand.
AACGAAGCCGAGCTGGCGGGTGCCATCGCCCTGACCAAATCCGAAGCAGGCCAGTTCTTCAAGAACGACATGGTCTACATGGAGAAGTACCTGGAGAACCCGCGCCACATCGAAATTCAGGTGTTGGCAGACGGCCAGGGCAACGCCCTCTATCTGGGCGAGCGTGACTGCTCCATGCAGCGTCGCCACCAGAAAGTGGTGGAAGAGGCGCCAGCTCCGGGCATCACTGCCGAAATGCGCAAGTTCATCGGCGAGCGCTGTGTACGCGCCTGTATCGAGATCGGCTACCGTGGTGCGGGTACTTTCGAGTTCCTGTACGAGAACGGCGAGTTCTATTTCATCGAGATGAACACCCGTATCCAGGTTGAGCATCCGGTCACCGAGATGGTCACCGGTATCGATCTGATCAAGGAGCAGCTGCGCATCGCCGCCGGTCAGCCCCTGTCGATCACCCAGCAGGATATCCGCATCCGTGGCCACGCCATCGAGTGCCGGATCAACGCCGAAGATCCATCCACCTTCATGCCCTCTCCGGGTCTGGTGCAGCGCTTCCACGCGCCGGGTGGCCTGGGCGTACGCTGGGACTCCCACATATACGCCGGTTACAAGGTACCGCCCCACTACGATTCGATGATCGGCAAGCTGATCTGCTACGGCGAAAATCGTGACATCGCCATTGCCCGCATGCGCCATGCGCTGGACGAACTGGTGGTGGAAGGGATCAAGACCAACGTACCGTTGCAAAAAGAGATCATGAAGGACGAAAACTTCCAGCACGGTGGTACCAATATCCACTACCTGCACAAGAAGCTGGGTCTATAAGATCTCGCAGGCAGAACAATCACTTCCGGCCGGATAGCAGTACTCTGCCACTCCAAAATCCCACCGGAAGCTGACCTCACAAGAGGTTTCTGCTGAAAAAGGGCCATGGCGACATGGCCCTTTTTTGTTATCCTTGCGCCCCTCAATTTGTCGGAGGCCAAGGTGAACCGTTTCGCTCTCGCCCGCCGGGAAGCAGCTTTCTGTCTGCTGCTGACCCTGCTCTACTTCTTTGCCTGGTATGGCACCGCCTATTTTATCCCGCTCCAGCTGGAGTTATGGGGGCTACCGCTGTGGTTCCTGCTCAGCTGCATGGTGATGCCACTGCTGTTCATTCTGCTCTGCGCCCTGATGGTCAGCCGTCTCTTCGTCGAGATCCCGCTCGATACCCTGCCTCTTGCCAGCAAGGAGACATCCCATGAATCTTGAGCTGATGCTGCCGCTCTTTATCTATCTGGCACTGGTGCTGGGGGTCGGCTTTTGGGCCAGCCGCCATCGCGCCGAAGGCAACTTCGTGCAGGAGTACTTCATCGGCAACCGCAGCATGGGCGGGCTGGTACTGGCGATGACCCTGGTGGCCACCTACACCTCGGCCTCCTCCTTTATCGGCGGGCCGGGCGCCGCCTACAAGATTGGTCTGGGCTGGGTATTGCTGGCGATGATCCAGCTGCCCACCGTCTGGCTCACCCTCGGGGTTCTGGGCAAAAAGTTCGCCATCATTGCCCGCCGGGTCAATGCGGTGACCATCAACGACATGCTGTGGGCACGCTACCAGAGCAAGGCGGTGGTGATCCTCGGCTCCGTCACCATCATCCTCGCCTTTATCGCCACCATGGTGGTGCAGTTTATCGGCGGCGCCCGCCTGCTGGAGACCGCCACCGGCCTCTCCTACCAGCAGGGGCTGATGCTGTTTGCCAGCTGCGTGCTGCTCTACACCATCATCGGCGGCTTCCGTGCCGTGGTGATGACCGATGCCCTGCAGGGGATCATCATGCTGATTGGCACCGGCGCCCTGCTGGCGGGGATTCTGATCGCCGGTGACGGCCTGCCGAACCTCATCCATCAGCTCAAGGAGATCGATCCCAAACTGGTCAGCCCGCAAGGGGCCGATGACATGCTGACCCAGCCCTTTATGCTGAGCTTCTGGATCCTGGTCTGTGTCGGGGTGGTGGGTCTGCCCCACTCGGCACTGCGCTGCTTTGGCTATCGCGACAGCAAGGCACTCCATCGTGGCATTCTGATCGGCACCGTGGTCAGTGCCCTGCTGATGTTCGGCATGCATCTGGCTGGCGCCCTGGGCCGCGCCATCCTGCCCGGCATGGACAGTCCGGACAAGATCATGCCCTCCCTGATGATGGAGGTGCTGCCCCCCTGGCTGGCCGGAGTCTTTCTGGCGGCACCGATGGCGGCCATCATGTCCACCATCGACTCCCAGCTGATCCAGGCCTCCGCCACTCTGGTGAAGGATCTCTACCTCAACTACCTCAGCCCGAAGCAAGAAAAGCTGGAGGTGCGCATCCCCCGCCTCTCCCTGCTCTGCACCCTGATCCTCGGTACCCTGGTGCTACTGGCAGCGTTGCAACCGCCCGAGATGATCATCTGGCTCAACCTGCTCGCCTTTGGCGGCTTGCAGGCGGTGTTCCTTTGGCCGCTGGTGCTCGGCCTCTACTGGTCGCGGGCCAACGGCCCCGGTGCACTGGCCAGCATGGTCAGCGGCATCGTCAGCTATGGCGTGCTGAGTCAGTGGGGGATCAAGCTGGCTGGTCTGCATGCCATCGTGCCAAGCCTTGCTCTGGCGCTGGTGGTCTTCGTGGTGGTGAGCCTGCTGACTGCAGCCCCCTCGCGAGAAGTGCGGGAACTTTTCGAGCAGAAATAATAAAAAGATAAGAGAAGGGTTCCAAAACTATCCCCAAATGGGTGTTTTCCGGTTAAACTGTGCGCCAAGTCACAAAAAGTAGCCGCTGTATGCCCGTTAAAGCCACTCGACAAGTCGTTACACAAGCCCTGCAGCGGCTCGGTTATGCCCTGCTGCTGCCCGTCTCCATCCTGCCGATGGCGGCGTTGATCTACCGGCTTGGGCAGCCCGACGTGCTCGATTTGGCTGTGCTCTCCCTCACCGGTCAGGCGATCTTCAGCCAGATGCCGCTCATCTATGCGGTAGCTATCGCCTTTGGCCTGAGTCGGCAAGAGCTGGGCGGACAGACGCTGGCGGGGGCGGTCAACTTTCTGCTGCTCAGTACCGCGTTCAATACCCTGGCCCCCAACCTGCACGCCGACATGATCTGCGGCCTGCTGGCGGGGCTCACCACCGCCATCATCTATCCCTGGGTACACCAGCAGAAACTGCCTGGCTGGCTGCAGATCGCCAAGGGGGAGTTTCCCTGCCTGCTGGCATCGGCACTGGCCTGCCTGCTGCTCGCCATTCCCCTCGCGCTGCTCTGGCCGCCACTGGAGCGCGGACTGACCCTGCTCACCTCGGAGCTGCTCACCACACCGTTTGGCGCATTCTGCTACGGCGTGCTGAACCGGCTGCTGATCCCGCTCGGTCTGCATCAAGTGCTGGGCAGCGTCATCGGCCTTGGCGAGAGCAACCTGCAAGCGCTGGCCGCAGCACAACCGCTTCATGAAGGGTACGTGGCCGGTCTTTACCCCATCATCATGTTCGGTCTGCCGGGCGCCTGTTTTGCCATCTGGCTGCACCGCCAACGGATGCAACGGCTGCCGCAAGGCGGGCTGCTGCTCACCCTGGCGCTCACCTCGGCACTGGTGGGCATCACCGAGCCCATCGAGTTTCTGTTCGCCTTCACCGCCCCCTGGCTGTTTCTGGCCCACGCTCTGCTGACCGGGCTGTCGCTGGCAGTCTGTAGCGGGCTGGGGATCAAGGTGGGCAGTTACTTCTCCGCCGGTCTGCTGGATCTGGTGCTGAGCTATCAATCCGGCGAGCACAGCTTCTGGCTTATTCCGGTCGGTATCCTGTTCTTCGTCGCCTACACCCTGCTCTTTTATCAGCTGCTGGAACGCGCCCCCCTCAGCATGCCGAGCAAGCCGATCGCCAAGGAGCACCCGCGCCTCGCCAGCGTTGCCCCCTCCGACCCGCAGATGCTGGCGATCCAGTATCTCAAGGTGCTCGGCGGGATGGACAACCTGCAAGCAATGAGCGTCTGCCTCACCCGGCTCAGCCTGCGGGTGCGCGATATTTCGCTGGTGGAGCAATCCCGTCTGCTGGGTCTGGGTTGCCTCTCCTGGATCCAGCTCAACGACCACCAGCTGGTACTGGTGCTGGGCCCCAGCGCCAGCCTGATTGAAGGGCAGATCCGCATGCTGGCGGAGCGCCAGTCGGTGCCCCTTGGCCTCAAACCCAATCAGGAGTCGGCCAGCCAGAGCAGCTGGTAACTCAGGCGAACGGCAACCGTTCGGCCACGAAATCCATCAGGGTGCGCAAGGCGGGAGCCAGATGTTCCCGACTCGGATAGATAAGGTAAAACGGGTTGGCCGGAATCGGCTGATCCGGCAACACCTTCTGCAATCGGCCCGCAGCCAGATCCCCCTCGCAGACATGGTGGGGCAGCAAGGCAATCCCCCCGTCATTTAGCGCCATCTCCCGCAGTGCCAGCAAGCTGTTGCTGACACAGGCCCCCTGCGGCCGCCAGCCCCCCTCCTGCAATGGCCACACCGGCATGGCCGAGTGCACCAGACAGGCATAACGGCCCAGCTCGCTCAGCTGTTGCGGCATGCCGTGGGCAGCCAGATAGGCAGGTGCCGCCACCAGATGACGTGCCACCTGACCGATGCGCCGACAGATAAGGCTGGAGTCTTTCAGCGGCGCCGCCCGCAGCGCCAGATCGTAACCCTCCCCCACCAGATCGAGCTGCTCATCACTAAGGGTCAGCTCCAGCACCACCTCGGGGTAAAGGGCGCGAAACTCGGCGAGGATCCGGCCAAGCAGCAGGGTGCCGGTCGCCTCTGGAGCGGTGATCCGCACCCGACCTGCCGGGGCCGAGCGCAGCCGTGCCATCGCCAGATTGGCGCTGCGAGCCAGTGCCAGTAGTCCCTGACAGTGCTCTACATAGAGCTCCCCCTGCGGCGTCAGGCTCAACCTGCGGGTGGTGCGCTGTAACAGCCGCACCCCGAGCTGGGCTTCGAGCCGCGAGATCTTCTGGCTCACCGACGACTTGGGCATGCCAAGCAGATCGGCGGCCCGGGTAAAGCTCCCCTGCTCCACCACGGTGGCGAACAGTCCCATCAACTCCAGATCGACATTGTTCATATATTCAAACAGTCTTTACCGATTACCCACCTTAATCTTGATAATCAACCAGACTAGAGTGAGTGGCAATCCCGAACACAGCGATTTGAAAGGAATAACCATGAAAGCCATTGCCCTGACTCACTACCTGCCAAGCGACCACCCTGACTGCTTTATCGCCGCCAACCTGGCCGATCCCGTCCCGGGCCCGCGGGATCTGCTGGTGCGCGTCACCGCCACCTCCGTCAATCCGGTGGATACCAAGGTGCGATCCCCCAAGGCCAAAATTGAAAGCTCTCCCCGGGTGCTGGGCTGGGATGCAGTGGGGGAAGTGATCGCCACCGGCAGCGAAGTGACCCTGTTCAAGGCGGGCGACCGGGTCTGGTATGCCGGCGACATCAGCCGCTCGGGCAGCAACAGCGCCCTGCAACTGGTGGATGAACGCATCACCGCCATCGCCCCCACTAGCTTGAGCGATGTGGAGGCCGCCGCCCTGCCGCTGACCGCCATCACCGCCTGGGAGACCCTGTTCGAGCGCTTTGGCCTCAGCCGCGAGAGCCGTGGCAAGCTGCTGATCATCGGCGGCGCCGGTGGCGTGGGTTCCATCGCCATCCAGCTCGCCCGCCAGCTCACCGGCATGGAGGTAATTGCTACCGCTTCCCGCCCCGAGAGTCGCGACTGGTGCCTCGAGATGGGCGCTCATCAGGTCGTGAGCCACCACAAGTTGCAGGAGGAGCTGACCGCCCTTGGCATCACTCAGGTCGATGCCATCTTCTGCACCAACGCCACTGCCGAGCACTGGGCCACCATGGCGGGGCTGATCCGCCCGTTTGGCCATATCTGTACCATCGCCGAATCAAGCGAGCCGTGGGATCTCTCCTTGCTCAAGAGCAAAAGCGTTACCTTCAGCCAGGAGTTCATGTTCACCCGCTCCCTGTTCCAGACTCCGGATATGATCGAACAGCACCGCCTGCTCGGGCGGGTGGCGGCACTGGTCGATGAAGGGGTATTGCAGACCACCCTGACCAGAACCATCCCCTCGCTGACCCCGGTCACACTGGCTCAGGCTCACGCCGAGGTGGAAGCGGGCCGCATGGTCGGCAAGCTGGTGATCGACATGAGCGACTTTGCCAACTAAGCCCTCAAACGCACCATGATGGGATAAGTTCCCCAAGGGGATGCCCCAAGCAGGCACAACCAGCGGCACTCATGCCAGCCAGTGGCAGGCCAACGTCCGGCAACCAGCCAAAAAAGAGGCCATTTCGCGAGAAATGGCCTGAATACCTGAACATTGGGGTAACAATCACACACATATCCTTATGCAGGACATATTAGTCTTTGCATCTGGTGTGCCAACAGCCGCATGAATGCGCCAAAACGGCGCCAGCCCGTCCTTGAGCGAGGTGTCGACCTTGCTCTTTTTTGTCTGGCAGAGTTTTTACCGGACAAACAAGCACAGATAAAAAAATGCCACCCGAGGAGGGTGGCAGTGAAAGATGACGGAACTTGAGCAAAGCGTTCAGCGAAAACCGGTCGTCTTCGCCTGCATAGAGCAATACAGGAACCGTGCCAACCCGGCAAAATCCCCCATATCCCCCACATCATGGGCAAACCACGACAGCACAGCCCCATGATGATAGAATCTCGCGGTTTCACATTTATGAAGAGTCGACGCCATGCCCTGGATACAAATTCGAATCAACGCCACTGCCAAGACCGCAGACAAGGTGAGCAACATGCTGCTGGGGCGTGGAGCCCAGGCTGTGACCTTTATGGATGCCAAGGATGTGCCCGTCTACGAACCCATGCCCGGTGAAACTCCGCTCTGGGGCGAGACCGAAGTGATGGGTCTGTTCGATGCCGAAACCGATCCGGCCCCCACCATCGCCTTCTTCCAGCAGATCTTCGGCGAAAACGTCGGCTACAAGGTCGAGCAGCTGGAAGACAAGGACTGGGTACGCGAGTGGATGGATCACTTCCACCCCATGCAGTTTGGCGAGCGCCTCTGGATCTGCCCGAGCTGGCGCGATGTGCCAAACCCAGATGCAGTCAACGTCATGCTGGATCCGGGCCTGGCCTTCGGTACCGGTACCCACCCCACCACCGCACTCTGCCTGCAGTGGCTGGATGGTCTGGACCTGACCGGTAAAACCGTGGTCGACTTTGGTTGTGGCTCCGGCATTCTCGGCATCGCCGCCCTGAAACTGGGAGCGGCCCGCGTCATCGGCATCGACATCGACCCGCAAGCCATTCAGGCCAGTCACGACAACGCCGAGCGTAACGGCGTTGCGGGCCAGATCGAACTCTACCTGCCGGCCGACCAGCCGCAGGATGTCGAAGCGGACGTAGTGGTCGCCAACATCCTGGCCGGTCCGCTGCGCGAACTGGCACCGCTTATCGCCGGACACGGCAAGCCGGGCAGCCTGATGGCCCTCTCCGGCGTGCTGGAGAGTCAGGCGCCAGAGCTGGAAACCATCTACGGCCAATGGTTCGACATGGATCCGACCGCAGTCAAGGAGGAGTGGTGCCGCCTCTCCGGCCGCAAGCACGGCTAAGCACAGTCAGCATTAACGCCGACCTCATACCATCAGGGCTCCCGTTCGGGGGCCCTGATTGTTTTGGCCTGCCAACCCCACCTCCGTTGAGGCGCACCGTCGATATGAGGAGGCTTGAAGGCAACACGGCACTCCTCGAGCGTACCCATTCGAGGGCACAGCCCACCTGTTTCCGATAAGATGGATGCCTAACTAAACGCTATCGAGAGGGATTTCTTATGCGGATTGCCATTCTGGATGATTATCAGGATCAGGTACGCCATCTCCCCTGCTTTGCCCTGCTGGCAGGTCATGAGGTCATCATTCTCAACCAGAGCGAACCGGATCCGGCGCAACTTGCCGCCAAGCTGACAGGCGTGGAAGCGCTGGTGCTGATCCGCGAACGCACCCGCATCGACGAACAGCTGCTGATACAGCTTCCCACCCTTAAACTGATCAGCCAGACCGGCAAGATCAGCCAGCATCTCGACCCTGCCTTATGCCAACGCCATGGCGTAGCCATCGCCGAGGGGATCGGCAGCCCGGTGGCGCCCGCCGAGCTCTGCTGGGCACTGATCATGGCCGCCTCGCGCCATATTCCAGCCTACTGCAGCGCCCTGACCCATGGCGAGTGGCAGCAGTCTGGTCCACTTGGCTTGGGCCGTACCCTGCAGGGGTTAACCTTGGGTATTTGGGGTTATGGCAAAATCGGTAAACTGGTGGCCGGTTACGGCCAGGCCTTTGGCATGTCAGTGCTGGTCTGGGGCAGCGAGGCCTCGCGCAGACAAGCAGAGCAGGATGGCTATGCCAGCGCGACCAGCAAAGAGGCGTTCTTTAGTCAGGCCGATATCCTCTCACTGCATCTGCGTCTAAACGAAGCAACCCGCGGCTGTGTTCACCGGGCCGATCTCGCCCTGATGAAAGCGGACTCCCTGCTGGCCAACATCAGCCGGGCCGAACTTATCGAGCCGGGTGCTCTCCATGCCGAACTCACCGCCCATCCGACCAAGCGAGCAGCACTCGATGTCTTTGCTTCCGAACCCGCGACACCAAAAAGCGAGCCCCTGCTGCGTCTGCCCAACGTCTTGGCGACACCTCATCTGGGCTATGTGGAACAACACAGCTATGAACTCTACTTTCGAGTGGCATTCGAGAATGTACTGGCCTTTGCCGCAGACAAAGCCCAAGACCTGATAACACCGACAGCGCAGTAACCATTATTTTAAGAAAGATAACCGCCAGGCTGTTAATTCGGATCAGGGGAGCAAACCTCCCCTTGACTGATTAAACCTCTCCGAGCAAACGGTCGATGCAATTAACCACCTGCATGCTGGCACTCTCCATGGCATCAAGTTCGGCAACCATTGTTTTGATATCGCCCTGCTGCCTGGCTTGCAACGCAGCTTTACCACTTTCGTGAACCCGCTGATGGGGCTCATCCAGTTCGCGAAAAGCCGAACAATGGCCAAACAGCTGAGCCCCATATCCCTCAAAATACCATTTACCAAGCCGACATTCGGTGTGTCCGCTAACAGGTTCATTAAACGTCTGCTGCTCAATCTGACGATAGATGGCGCTCTTCCAAACCACGTGATCCAGCTTTGTGGTATTGAGAAACGAGGTAGTGGCTGCACGGTGAATCACCTCCTGCATCTCACCGGATTGCACCAACACCTTTGCGACGACAGAATCGATCTGGGATGATGAGGTAGCAATCTCGTCAGCACTGACCTGATTATCATCAATGATCGACTTGATACTCTGTGCCTGACTGACAATTTGATTTACCAGCACCTCAATCTGACTGCTCGACTCATGAGCATTGCGTGCCAACTGCCTGACTTCATCAGCTACAACGGCAAAACCTCGGCCAGCCTCTCCGGCACGCGCAGCCTCAATTGCCGCATTCAATGCCAGTAAGTTGGTCTGAGCAGAAATCCCCTGAATGGCGGTGACAAACTGATTGATAGCCGAGGTGGTGACATCCAGCTGACTAACGGCAGCAAGGCTTTGCTGTGCCTCTTCCTTGATGATTTGCGCTCTCGTGGTCAAACTGCCAATGGCACTGCGGGTCTGGGTAAATAACTGCTCAAGTTCGCCCAGCGCCTGTTTCTCATCCATCAGATGGGCAGCACTCCCGGCAAGGGCCTCCCTAATCGTCAGCAACATCTCCCCGCCACGGTTCTGACAAGAAAGCACCTGACTATAGAGATCGCCGCTCACCCTTCCCGTTTGCTGCGACCTCTCATACTCGGTACATATGACCCGCAACTCCTCCAACTCCTTTTGATGCTGCTGCACCTGAAGTCTCAGTAATTCTTTAAGATGCTGGTTCTCGGTTTTCAACTTGCGATTAAACCACATGCTACCTCCGCGATATTTTGGAATGCATGTAGGCACCCCGATGAAAGAACAACTTCTTTTGCATTATCTGTCTTCCATCAAATCACTGAACCCCCAACTATCTAATCAGAGACTAAAAATTGACCTCCTTCACAAAATTTTGATTACAAAAAAATAAAGCCCAATGTCACAAGGACGTTGGGCTGTAAAAAGGTGCTACGGAATTGCGACTCTCATCGCAGAAAAACTTAGAAGGTATGCCCTTCTAAACTGGCAAGGGAATAATAGCGGATGCGCAAACGTTTTACATAGTGAAACAGGCCAGGATTGCGAGGTATATCGCACTCTTTAAATAATTAGCTGCTATGGTGGACAAACCCCTTTTGTGCCATTTATTTTCCATACCAACTCTGGTTACTATTCACGGTTAGACAGTAAAAACCCGATTTATCGAGGAATTACTGGTCTCAAGCGCAACAAACCAGAAAAAATCAGAAGCGGTGGACAAACTGGTCGATGGGCAGTTCGCGCAGCTTGCGCGCCTCCAGCATGGGGGTGCCGAGGTAGAGGAAACCCACCAGCTGATCTTCTGCCGCCAGCCCCAGCCCCTTGTTGATCTGCTCGTCGAAGATGAACCAGCCGGAGCGCCAGATGCCGTTGAAGCCCTGCGCCTGCGCCGCCATCTGCATCGCCATCACGGCGCAGCCAGCTGAGAGCTCCTGCTCCAGTTTCGGCACCTTGGGGTGAGCCTGATAGCGGGTCGCCACCGCGATGACCAGCGGAGCCCGCAGCGGCGCTTCACTGCACTTTTTGATGCTCTCTTCATCCTCGCCACGGACACGGGCCGCGTCCGCCAGTAGGCTACCCAACCGTTCACGCCCCTCCCCTTCAAACAGAATGAATTGCCAGGGGGTCAAAGTGCCGTGATCCGGCGCGCGCAGTCCCGCCTTCAAAATATTGTCGAGCACCTCGCCGGCAGGAGCGGGATCGGCGAGACGGCCACAGGAGTGGCGGTTGAGCAGCAGGGTCAGGGCATCCATGGGCAATTCCTTCTTGGGCAATGATGGCGCTACCTTAGCACAGCGCCGAATGAAGAAAACCCCTGAGGCTCAGGGGTTTATCTCATCGATGATGGCGGGAGGCGCTAGATGACAGCGGCCAGTTCGGCGCCCTGTCTGATCGCCCGCTTGGCATCCAGTTCGGCAGCCACATCGGCACCACCGATGATATGCACTGGCTTGCCAGCGGCCTGCAGACCGGCCTGCAACTCCTTGAGGGGCTCTTGTCCGGCGCAGATGATCACCTGATCCACCGGCAGGCACTGCTGCTTGTCGCCCACCTGGATATGGAGCCCGTCGTCATCGATGCGCAGGTACTGCACGCCGGAGAGCATCTCCACCTTGCGGTTCTTGAGTACGGTACGGTGGATCCAGCCAGTGGTCTTGCCAAGGCCGTCGCCTACCTTGCTCTCCTTGCGCTGGAGCAGCCAGATCTGGCGCTCGGGCGCATCGACTTCAGGAGTGGTGAGGCCACCGCGCTCGCCGAGTTGCTTGTCGATGCCCCACTCCTTGAGCCAGTGATCACGGTGGCTCCCGGCATCTGTCTCAACCCTTTTCTCCACAAGGAATTCGGCCACATCGAAGCCGATGCCGCCAGCGCCGATCACCGCCACCTTCTCGCCGACCGGCTTGTGATCCCGCAATACATCGAGGTAATTCAATACCTTGGGATGCTCGATCCCCGGAATATTGGGAGTACGCGGACGGATGCCGGTGGCGAGGATCACCTCGTCAAAGCCGCCGCCGAGCAGGCTCTCGGCACTCTGGCGCTGGCCGAGGTAGAGCTCGACGCCACACTTCTCCAACCGCTTGGCAAAATAGCGCAGGGTCTCGTAGAACTCCTCCTTGCCCGGGATCTGCTTGGCAAAGTTGAACTGGCCGCCAATCTCGCTCGCCTGATCGAACAGGCTCACCTGATGACCGCGCTCGGCAGCGTAGCAGGCAAACGCCAGCCCGGCCGGACCCGCACCCACCACTGCCAACTTTTTGGGCTGCGGCACGCGACCAAACGTCAGCTCGGTCTCGAAACAGGCACGGGGATTGACCAGACAGGAGGCGCGCTTCTGTTTGAAGACATGATCAAGGCAGGCCTGATTGCAGGCGATGCAGGTGTTGATCTCGTCCGCCCTGTCTTCGGCCGCCTTGATGACAAATTCAGGGTCTGCCAGGAAGGGGCGCGCCATGGAGACCATGTCCGCCTCGCCGCCCGCCAGAATACGCTCGGCCACCTCGGGAGTGTTGATCCGGTTGGTGGTGATAAGTGGCACCTTGAGATGCTTTTTCAGCTCGGCTGTGACCCAGCTGAAGGCACCGCGCGGCACGCTGGTGGCAATGGTGGGAATGCGCGCCTCGTGCCAGCCGATGCCGGTGTTGATGAGGGTCACCCCCACCGCTTCCAGCGCTTTGCCAAGGGCTATCACCTCTTCCAGGGTCGAGCCCTGCTCCACCAGATCCAGCATGGAGAGGCGGAAGATAATGATGAAGTCAGTGCCGACTCGCTCGCGGATGGCGCGCACTATCTCCACCGGGAAGCGCATCCGTTTCTCGACGCTGCCACCCCAGCCATCGCTGCGCTGGTTGGTGCGCTCGCAGATGAACTGGTTGATGAGATAGCCTTCCGAGCCCATCACCTCGACCCCGTCATAACCGGCCGCCTTGGCCAGTGCTGCAGTGGCGGCGAAGTCGCGGATGGTGCCACGGATCTGTCGCTCGCTCATGGCGCGCGGCTTGAATGGGGAGATAGGGGCCTTGAGGGAGCTTGGCGCCAGACTGAACGGATGATAGGCGTAGCGGCCCGCATGGAGGATCTGCAGCGCAATCTTGCCCCCCTCCTGATGCACGGCGCGGGTCACCTTCTTGTGCTTGCTCACCTGCCAGGGAAAGCTCAGCTGGGAGCCGTGAGGCACCAGCCGTCCGCGCAAGTTGGGGGCGATGCCGCCAGTGACGATAAGACCGACGCCACCGCGGGCGCGCTCGGCGTAGAAGGCAGCCAGCTTGTCAAAACCGCCCTTCTCCTCTTCAAGGCCGGTATGCATGGAACCCATCAGCACACGGTTGCGCAGTTGGGTGAAGCCGAGATCGAGCGGGGTCAGCAGGGTTGGGTAACGACTCACGACGCCTCCAGTTAATTTTTTGTTATCAAACTGCAGCTAGAGTAAAGAATCGAAAATGCTTTTTCAAACAATTGTTTGGATGATTTTTCAGCGAACAGCCGTGCCCTGAACGAAGTTGGCCGGTAACTTGGTGCTGAAAATGGCAATTGAGGGAACAACTGGTTAATAATGAGCCCTCTTTAACCCATTAACAGGGCGATAACTCGACTATGTCTATCTTCAAAGGTCTGGGTTGGCTGTTCCGCACGCTGTGGCGCCTGCTCAATTTCACCCGGCTGATGCTGGTCAATCTGCTGTTTCTCGTACTGGTGCTGGTCATCGTCTACAGCGTTGGCCAGAAAGAGGCGCCAGAGACGCCCATCGAAGGCGCTCTGACCCTCAACCTCAACGGTATGCTGGTGGAACAGCGCAGCACGACCGATCCCACCTCGCAGCTGCTGCGCCAGATGGACAACAGCGACGAGCAGCCGAGCGAGATCCTTCTCTCCGACCTGCTGTGGGCCATTCGCAGCGCCAAGGATGACGATCGCATCAAGGCGCTGGTGATCAAGCCGCAAGGGCTGCAGGGCACCAGCTTCTCCAAACTGCAGGAGGTGGCTGCCGCCATCGACGAGTTCAAGGAGAGCGGCAAGCCGGTTATCGCCATGGCCGACTTCTATAGCCAGGGCCAATACCTGCTGGCGGCCCATGCCGATCACGTGCTGCTCAACCAGAGCGGCGCCGTGGTGATCGAGGGGCTTGGCGTCTACCAGACCTACTTCAAGTCGGCGCTGGAGAAGCTCAACATCACCCCGCACGTGTTCAAGGTCGGTACCTACAAATCCTTCGTCGAGCCCTATACCCGCGACGAGATGTCCCCCGAGAGCAAGGAGGCGAACCAGCGCTGGCTGGATCAGCTGTGGCAATTCTATGTAGCCGACGTAGCCGAGCAGCGCGAAATCGAACCGGATGCCGTGGCGCCGGGCAAGGATCGCTTCCTCGAGCTGCTGCGCAAGGCCGGTGGCAACGCCGCCAACTACGCCCTCGACAACGGGCTGGTGGATCAGCTGGCGACCCGCGACGAGATGAGCCAGGCGGTCATCAAGGAAGTGGGCGAGAGCGACGACCACGGCTGGAAAGGGGTTGGCCTGAAAGAGTATCTGGCCGCCATCCCGGATCAATATCCCCAGAGCGGCAAGGATGAAGTGGGTCTGGTAGTCGCCAGCGGCGCCATCATGGATGGTGTCCAGCCTGCCGGCACCATCGGCGGCGATACCCTCTCCGACCTGCTGGCCGACGCTCGCCGCGATGACAAGGTGAAAGCCGTGGTACTGCGGGTCGACAGCCCGGGTGGCAGCGCCTTCGCCGCCGAGCAGATCCGCGCCGAGCTGCTGGCCCTGAAGCAGGCTGGCAAGCCGGTAGTGATCTCCATGGGCAGCTACGCCGCTTCCGGTGGCTACTGGATCTCTGCCGATGCGGACAAGATCTTCGCCTCCCCGACCACCCTCACCGGCTCCATCGGGGTATTCGGCATGTTCGCCACCATCGACAAGGCGCTCTCCCAGTACGGCATCCACACCGACGGCGTCGGCACCACCGACTATGTCGGCGTCGGCCTGACCCGCGCCCTGCCGGAACACGTCGGTCAGGCGATCCAGCTGAGCGTCGAGGATACCTACCAGCGCTTCGTCGGTCTGGTCAGCAAGGGCCGCGGCCTGAGCCAGGAAGAGGCGGAGAAAGCGGCTGAAGGTCGCGTCTGGACTGGCGAGGATGCCAAAGCGCTCGGTCTGGTGGATGAGTTCGGCAACCTCAATGACGCCATCAAGGCCGCTGCCGAGCTGGCCAACCTCAAGGAGTGGCAGGTGACTTCCATCGAGCAAGAGGAGTCCACCCGCGACAAGTTCCTGCGCCAGCTGTTCGACAGCAGCGCCCGCGTACTTGCCCCGCAGCTGCAGAGCTGGCTGCCGGCTGGTTTTGGCAAGGCGCTGACCGAGGTGAACCGCAGCCTCGACCCGCTAACCCGCTTCAACGACCCGCAAGGCACCTACGCCTTCTGCCCGGTCTGCGTGCCATAACAGTGCTGCAAACGAAGCAATAAAAAACGGCGACCATCTGGTCGCCGTTTTCTTTGCCTGCCTTGCCAGTGCCCTTGGCTCTGGCTGTCCGCTCAATCAGGGATTGAGACGGGTCGGCATGCCGGTACGCTGCTCCAGCACCTGCTTGACCACGTTGGAGTCAGACTCGGCGTGGGCGATGAAGCGGGTGATGGCCGGGGTCATCGGGAGCGGCACGGAGGCAGTGGAGTTGAACTCCTCCTCGTTGCGCGACAGCGGCTCGTGCACCTCCATGTAGCGACCGCCATCCGGCTCGACCGAGGTCTTGACCGGCTGGTTGACGAACTGGACACGAGTACCGACCGGCACATTGTCGAACAGATACTTGATGTCGTCGGCGCGCAGACGGACGCAGCCGCTGCTCACCCGCAGACCGATGCCGAAGCTGGCGTTGGTACCGTGGATGGCGTAGAGGTTGCCGATGTAGAGGGCGTGCAGACCCATGGGGTTATCCGGGCCAGCCGGCCATACCGCAGGCAGGGTCACGCCTTGGGCGGCATAACGGCGACGGATGTTCTCGGTCGGGGTCCAGGTCGGGTTGGCGCGCTTGCGCTCTACCTTGGTGATCCAGTTCTCCGGGGTGTTGACCCCCAGCTGGCCGATGCCGATGGGCAGCACTTCCACCACGTTCTTGCCTTTCGGGTAGTAGTAGAGGCGCATCTCGGCGACGTTGATGACGATCCCTTCGCGGGGGGCGTTGGGCAGGATTAGCTGATGGGGGATGATCAGGGTGCTACCCGCCTTCGGCAGATAGGGATCAACGCCCGGGTTGGCCTCCATCACGTTGGTCAGACCCAGCTGGAAGTCAGCGGCGATCTGCTCCAGCGGACGGTTGTCCGCGGGCACCACGTATTGCTGGTTCTCGCCGATCAGGCGGCTGTTGGCCGCAGGCAGAGTGTATTCAACGGCAGCGGCCTGCTGGCTGATCAGGGCAAGTGTGCAAAAAAGCGCCGAAGCGGCAGTGCGAAGGGGATTCATAAAATTCCTGTGTGGTTTCCTGTACCAAATGGGCCGGAGGCCATCTCATCCTCGGTCTGCCGGTGGCGGGTCAACCTGCACCACGGCGCCAATAACCGAGCGCGCATTCTTTCCCGAGTCGGCCAAAATTTCAACTTTGTTGTCCCGCTTTTGTTGTTAAAAAGTGCCGTTTTCAGTGCAACTTATCGCAACAGGGCAAAAGTGACTCTAACAAAGCATGGATGAGCGAAAGATGAACGGTTGCGGCGACCTGTCAGCGAGCCACTCTGATCCCCGGCAATGACAACGCCACCCGATGTTGTTTCACTGGTGAAACAGATATCGCAACGTTTGTTACACCAAAGGAGATAATCCCATTGCGGCAAGGCCCCCATGCTGGCGGAAACGATGACAAACAGCCGCGCCGCTCACGACAAGGGCGAAGATAAACGTTGCCAGAGGCTGCTCAGCTGGTGGCCACTATAAAAAAACCGCTCCGGGGAGCGGTTAATGGAGCCACCAGGCAACCATAAAAGAGACGACAGGTGTGATGATTAGCGCTACTGGATGGCCTCCTCCCCCGCGCCGCCTTGCTCCTTGAGGAAGGTGATCCACGGCGACGCACGACCACTGACATTGCCATTCTGGGCGGCCTGGGTGAAGGCGTTGAGCGCCTCCTTCGGCTTTTTCTGCTCAAAATAGGCAACCCCGGTCAGGAACTTCAGATCGGCGCGTTGCTCACCACTGGCATTGGCTGCCGGCTTGGCGGCCAGCGCCACCAGATCCTGATAACGCTTGCTCTGGATCATCATGCGCGCCATTTTCAGCTGCAACTCGGCACTGGGGGCCAGTCTGTAGGACTTGGCCAGGGTATCGATGGCCGGATTGAGCTCCTTGGCCTGATGCCAGTAGTTGGCCAGGGTCTTGTAGTTGGCGGCACTGCCCTCGATGGTTCCCTCCTTCATCGCCTTCTCTATCACTCTTGCCGCACGATGAGGAATGCCGCTAAACGCCAGGTAGCTGGCCAGCCGCTGCAGCTCGGCTGCCTCGGTCAGCATGCCGAGGTTATAAGCCGACTCCAGCGCAGCCAGTGCCTTGCCATCATTACCCGCCTGCATATGCATGGCCGAGAGCTGGGTCCAGTACTTCTTCTTCTCCGGGAACATATTGACCAGGGTTATCAGCACGTCAGTGGCCGGTTTGTACTGCTTCAGTTCATAGTGAGCAGCCATCTTCAGCAGGTACCAGGATTCCGGTGCTTTACCCGCCGACAACTTGATCGCCTGATCCACCGCCGGGATCGCTTCACGATACTGCTTGAGCTGCACGTGGGCGTTGGCCAGGGTGATATAGGCATGGGAGTTGGGTTTGTCATCCTTGCCCTGGTTGGCAAACCACTCCTTCATGGTCTTGATCGAGCCCTGAAAATTCCCTTCCGCCATATAGAGCTGGGCCAGGTTATAGCGCACCTGCTGGGCCACCGGTGGCGGCAGACCGCCGGTGGCGATGGCATCGGCAAAGTACTTGGTCGCCAACCCGTATTTCTCTTGCTGGGCGGCTACAAAGCCGAGCGTCTGTAAAATGACCCCTTTGTCGTAGATCCGCTCGCCCGCGCCGGACAGCGCCTCTTGCAGCTTGGCATTGGCCTCGCCATATCGCTTCTCGCTGATCAGCGCCTGCGCCTTGTTGACCGCGCGATAGGCCCGATCCGACAGGGTCGGTTGCTCGGCAGCCCAGCTGGCTGTGCTAAGCAGCACCGCCATGGCGACCGGGGCGAGGATCATCTTGTATAACTTGTTCATCGCCACCCTCCTTAGTTGACCGCAAACTCGATTTCTTGCTGCATCCGGCTCGCCTGCGGCTTGCCATCCATCATGGCCGGTTTGAACGTCCACTTGGCGATAGTCTTGCGCGCCTCCTTGCCCAGGTCATAGCTACGCGGCTCTTCCTTGACGATCCGCACGTTGCTGACGGTGCCGCGCTCGGTGACGGTGAACTCCACCAGCACCTTGCCGGAAGCCAACCCCGCCAGAGCCGCCTTGCGGGGCATCATGGGCTCGAAGGTTGCCAACGGAATGGCACCGTTATTACCACCCAGCCCGCCGCCACCGCCGCCGGTGCTGTAAGCACCGAGTGCATTGCCGCCACCAATGTTGACCGGAATGTCGAGCTTGGGCATATCCATGGGGGCGCTCTCCATCTTCGGCCGATCCGTGCTGGCCACTTCCAGCTCGGGAGGAGGTGGAGGACGGTTAGGCGGCGGTGGTTTGGGCAATTCCCGTTGCTTCTCTTGCAGGGTCTCCTGAGGCTTGATGCGGATGAAATCGGTCATGGTGACGTCATCCCTCTCCACCAACTCCCGATGATCCGGTGTGATGAGCTTGCTCATTCCCAAAAACAGAAAGAACACCACCACACAGGAGACCACCAACGATATCAGGTATCTCATAGGTCTCTCTCCAGCATCAGTTGTTCTTGCTGGCAGCGATAGAGATGTTCTGGACACCTGCCATGCGGATCTGATCCATCACCTGAACCACCAGACCGGAACGGGATTCGGTATCGGCCTGGATCACCACGGCACTCTCCGGGTTTTCGGCTCGCAGTCGCTCGATGTTGGCGCGTACTGCCCCCACCTCCACCACCCGCTTGTCGACCCAGACCTGACCATTCTCCCGTACCGCGACCATGATATTGCCCTTCTTCACCGTCTCGGCCGTGTTGGCACTCGGACGATTGATCTCGACACCGGACTCCTTGACGAACGACGTAGTCACGATAAAGAAGATCAGCATGATGAACACTATGTCCAGCATGGGGGTCAAATCGATGGCCGCCTCGTCAGCACCGCTGTCGCTGTGACGTTTTCTCATAGCAAAAACTCCTTGCTTGTTCTGTGCCCCGGCGGGACATGCCTCGCCGGGGATATGCATCCTGCATCAACCGTGTTTCAGATTGTCTTCCAGCTTCTGCACCGCCAATTTGGCCTTGTGATCGAGCTGAGTGACAAAAAACAGGCCGGAAAGGGCGGCAATCATGCCCGCCATGGTCGGTACTGTCGCCTTGGAGATCCCCGATGCCATGGCGCGCGGTGAGCCGGTGCCGGTGATGGCCAGGGTATCGAACACCTGTACCATTCCCACCACGGTGCCGAGCAACCCCATCAGCGGACAGAGGGCGATCAACACCTTGATGACCGGCATCCCCTTGTCTACCGCCATGGCGACCCGTGAGACCAGCTCGCGCCGGATCTGCTTGGCAGACCAGGAGAGATGATCGGTGCGGGCCAGCCAGGTTGCCTTGGTCTGTCTCACCTGCCTGGGGTAGACCGCCATAAAGTAGAACCAGCGCTCCAGCAACAGGGCCCACATCATCAGGGTCAGGAAGCAGAGGGCGACCAGTACATCGCCCCCCAGCCCCAGAAACCGGCGGACCGACTCGACTTCTTCAATCAACCAGAACCACATGGTGACTCCTTATGCTGCGGCTTTGGAGCCGTGCAGACGTTCCTGATAACGGGCGACGAAACCGGCGCTCTGCTCTTCCAGCACCTGGATCAGGCGTCGGCTCTGGGTCTGCACAATGGTGTAGAGGAACAGCATGGGCACGGCGACAACCAACCCCTGCATGGTGGTCACCAGCGCCTCGGAGATACCGCCCGCCATCAGCTTGGGATCGCCGGTACCAAACAGGGTGATGGCCTGGAAGGTGGCGATCATCCCCACTACGGTACCGAGCAGGCCCAGCAGCGGCGCGACCGAGGCAATCAATTTAATGATGCCGATCCCCTTCTCGAACTTGGGTACGTTGCGCAGGATGATCTCGTCGAGCTTGGACTCCAGATCCTCGATGTTGTCACCGCGATGGCTCTGGTAGGCCCCCAGCATGGCACCGATAGGATTCCCCTTGATGATCTGCTCGGACTTGAGCTGCTTGCGCATGGACGATCCAATGAGAGAAAGGCGCACACCACAGAAGATCGCCAGCAAGGTACCAATGACCCCCAGCGCCAGGATCACATAGCCAACCGAGCCACCCTGATCGATCCGCTCTTTAAGGGTCGGCGACTGCACCAGCAAAGAGAGGATCACGCCGCGAGACGGGTCGATAAAGATGGGTTTGACCCCATCACCGCCCTGTTCAAACTCGGCAATAGGGGCCAGCACACTTTTCTCCGGTTGTCGGGAGAGCTGCTCGAACTTGCCGGTCTCCGGCACGAAGGTGAGATATTTTCCTTCGGAGACGGTATTGAACTCGCCAATCTGGGTGACGGTCTTTTCGGCCTGGTTGCCCTCGCCGTAAACCACGATTGCCGGGATCTGGCTCACCTTGCCCCCCTCAACCATGCGGCCCAGGGTGGTAGTCCAGAACGCTTCCAGATCGTCGCTGGAGGGGAGCTCTTTACTCTCGGCCAGACGGGTCAGCAGGGCGGACTGTTCCGGATGCTCGACCCGACGGGCGGAGGCGTTGAAGATCCCCTTGAACTCACCGGCGAACTGACGCAGCACACCAAACATCTCGCCCATGTTGCCGGAGCGCTGGCGCAAGGTCTCGGTCAGCTCGGTCAACTGCTTGTCATTGGCATCGAAAGTGGCCTTGAGCGCTTCACCCTTGGCCGTTTCCGCCGCCAGATCCGCCCTGGCCTTGGCCAGCAGGGCTGCTTGCTGGTTTTTGTCCGCCAGGAAGCGGGCTTCCCGCTCCTTGTTGAGTTGAGACTCGCTCAGACTCGACGCCTTAACCTGATTAAGCAACGCATTCAAATCCACCGGCTTCTCGGCGGCAGTCACCGGCAGAGTGGCCAGCGTTACCCCCGCAATCAGCGAGGCAATAGCAAGTTTGATTCCATTCATGATGCACTCTCCGCAGTTTGAACCGGCAGCTTGATAAGCGCAGGAGGCGCCTGCTTCTTGGCGATACGAAGGCCCTGTTCAACTGCACTGCGATACTCTTGAGGTAATACTTCCCACTGGCGGGTCTGTTTGTTCCACATCCCCGTATCCTGCCCGTCAGGAGACTGATAGAGCAGGGCGATGCGACCGACACGCAGGAACTCATAGGTCTTCTCGCTGCCATCCCGGTCCAGACTCGCCTTATAGGCTTCGATGGTGCGGCTGAAGCCCTCCTCAATCTGATAGGCCTCGAGGATCTTGCGGTACTTCTCGGAGATGGTGACATCGGCGCGGTTCATCAGGTCGGTCAGGGCCGCCACTCGGTCCTCCCGCTCCACCTTCTGGAACGGCAGATCCAGCGCAACAAACTGCTCGAGGGAGTCGATCATCTTGAGCATCAAGGGCACCACTTCGGTGCTGGTCTGGTCGATCTGGGCGATCTGCTTTTGCATCGAGGCCAGTTCGCTACTCTGGGATTCGACCATCTTGCCCACCTGCTCGTTATAGGTGCGCAAGCTGTCGAGTTGGCGCAGGGCAGCCTTGTACTGGGCCAATGCCGATTCGGCAGACTCGGCATAGCTGTCGATCTTCTGCTGGGAAACTTTGGATGCGTTGTCGGTGGCGGCTTGGGCGTCCACAGCCTGACTGGCAGTGGCAGCACTGAGATTGAAGCTGGTCAACAAGGCGGCCGAAACCAGGCTGCCGAGGAGCGCTTTCTTCATTGTAATGGTCCTTGTCTTCATAGGATTACCCTATCTCCGTAACTTCCTTGGACGTTGGGTGCAGCCGACCCGACCGGGCCGGCTGAGGTGGTATATCAACGAAATGAATTAGAACTTCTGGGTGTAGTCGATGTAGTAGACGCGACCGTCTATGCCGTAGAGGTATTCATCGTAAGTGAAACCATCACTGGACAGGGAAGGTGTTCGGTTGAACATGTTCTTCACTCCGGTCTGGATCTTGGCATTCCAGCTGGTATCGACCGCTACATTCAAATTCCAGACAGTGTTGGAAGCGATATGGCCCTCTTCCTTGCCATCAACATAGTCTTGGCTCTGTGAGTCGATATAGTTGGTGCTCAGGTAGGTATCAAGATTCCACAATTGCGGGAAGTTGGCACCGATCCCGGAGTTGAAGCGGAAGTTGGGCACACCATTCCACCCCGTCTTGTCGACCATTGGGCCACCAGTGAACAAACCTTCTTCATACTTCAGGATGTAGCTGCTGCTAAAGTCGTAGCGCAAGGTGAAGGAGTTGAAGTCATACCTGTAGTCGACTTTAAAGTCGATACCACTGGTTTTGAGCTGCCCCTGGTTGACCATGCCGGCATAAACCATCTCGACATCACCGTTGACATCACGAATGACATTAGGATTGCTGCCGCTGTTTAGTTCCTGATAGAACTGGGTCTGAGTATTCGCCAGCTGGATCACATCATCAATCTTGATGTAGTAGTAATCGAGCGACAGGTTCAGGTTGTCCAGTGGGTTGTAAGCTGTACCGATAGTGAAGGTATTAGCAGTCTCTTCCTTCAGATTTTGGTTGGATTTACGGGTTGTTTTGTACTGAGCTTCAGCACAATCCGCAACACCATTGGCCTTGCAGCTCACATAATCCTTGGCAAAATCTGCAGATTGGGCATCCGCCGCATGGAGGTCGTCCAGACCCGGTGCACGGAAAGACTGCGACCAGGAAGTACGGAACATCAACTGGTCAAGCGGCTGATAACGCAGGCTCGCCTTGGGTGAGAAGGCGCTGCCAAAGTCGCTGTATTTGTCGTAACGACCAGCCAGGTTCAGCTCGATCTGCTCAGTAATGGGAATTAAGCTCTCGATATAGGTGGCAAACACATCGCGCGTACCACCGCCAGAGTTGCCAGCAGATCCCAGCACATTGCCCGCTTCGGACTGACTATCATAGGTATCGGAGTAAGCCCAGTCATTATACTCAGCCCCCAGATACCAACTGATAGGGCCAGCGGGCAATTCGCCCATCGTCCAGCCCAAACCACCGTACCACTGGAAGAAGTCCATCTTGGAGTTACGACTGCTGGTATAGGCAAGATCCTTGGTGGCACTGTCAGAGAAGCTGCCATTAACGAATTTTCCGCTGTTGACCTGGGTATTGACTGCCGGTCCCAGAACATAGCCATTACCCGTATTCTGATTGTCAGTCTTGGAATACATGTAGCCTGCATTCCATTCCACATCACCAACTACTTCGGTCGGCACTGTGCCTTCAAAACCGAGATTCAAGGTTCCGGTCAAATCGGTTGCATCGTTGTCACGGGGCCCAACATTGCTGAAACGGTAATAAACGGTGGCGGCCTTGGCAGTACTGAAGTTATTGGCACTTAATATGGCGGTACTTTCCGGTGTGGAATTATCCACAGTGAAGTCACCATTAGCAGGAGCGAAACGGCCAAAACTAGTCACACGGGAACCAATCATCTGCGGCACGAAGTCCACATTATCATTTATATGGTAACGCCCATTTACATAGACAGTATCGCGGGTCCGAGAGGCTGTCTTGGCAGCCACTTTGGCAAAGTCGAAACGGCAAGTCGTACCCTTGGTAACAAAACCGGGGCCAGTACCTTCACAATCAACACCATTCAAAGAACGGGTGACTGTCTTACCTGTCGTGATATCCACCCCCTTGATGTTGCGACCATAAAGACTAGGGGCTTCCGCGCCCTGTTTGGCCAGATAGTCACGATCCTTGTAGTAGACCTCGTCTTTCACATCGTGTTCATAGACCATCATCAGGGAGCCTTTCTCCCCCGAAACACCGCTGACGATGGAGCCACTCTTCTCATCACCACCTTTATTTGCCGGAAAACCGACACGGCCCTGAAATAACAACCCCTCAAAACCCTCCTTGAGAATAACGTTGATGACGCCACCGATGGCATCAGAACCATAAAGTGCAGAGCCGCCATCCAGGTTTACTTCCACGCGCTCAACCGCCGCCATGGGAATAGTGTTAAGATTGATGGCCGTTCCCCCCATGGAGGGAGAACCGGCGATACGCTTGCCATTGAGCAACACCAGCGTGCGATCTGCCCCAAGACCACGCAATCCGACAGTAGCCTGAGATTGAGCAGAGCTACCAGAGGAAGGGGAGAAACCACCGAAGGAGTTGTAGGAGGCTTGTTTCAGATAATCCGCCACCGTCTGCTGTCCAGATTGTTCTATCTGGGCCTTACTGACAGAGACAACCGGCGTGGCGCCCTCTACATCAACACGAGAAATACGAGAACCGGTAACCTTGATTTTTTGCAGCTTTTCGACGTTCTGCCCATCTTCAGCAGACACATAAGGGGCCACGGCAAGGCTCGCCAAGGCGAACGCAATCGCAGCAGAAATTCTGCTCTTCCTAAGCATCGCTTATATCCTTCCTGATTGTTTATTGTTTGCTTCCTGATACCGCCCTCGTTGGAGCGGTGAGTAAGGCTTATCAAGCTTTGACTAACCAAGTCAATTAAACAGGGAGGATGGAAGGGGAGTGCCAGCCATAAGATGAGTGTATTGTTTTTGAGTTAAAAAATTAGTGGAACATTCTGCGAAAAATAACAAAACCAATGTAAATACATTGTTATCCGCAATTAATTGAGGTGGTTTTAAATTTGATCAATTTATCATTTACACATTGCTGAATTATAGATTATTTCAACCATCCATCATAAAAAAGAAGAAAAAACCAAATCAAAGGTTATTGATTAATTTACCATCAAATGATGGGTGGTGTGTAAAGCCATCGACATAAAAACGTTTTTTATTGCTTTTTTAAAATAAAAATCACGCATATTCAATCGACTACCAACATTCTGATTGGCGTCATAATCTGCCTGTGCGCTTTCGACAGTTTTATCAAAAATCAGTATTTTGTTTTGATTATTACTTTTCAGTTAAAAAAACCTCATTTCTGCTCTTTTTCACCTCAGTGTGGCATTTCTCCCTGCATTCCATTTCCTTGTACTTGATTTTTGTTGTAGAACTTTTACAGTGGCCAAGCTAATTGGCTGCTGTTTGCCAAACAATCCAGCGCTTAATGCCAGGAAGGATAGACCAGCCACTGTATTTAACTGGTCGCAAAAAAGAACAACAAGGACGAGGTTCCACCATGCTGTCGTATTTCCTACGCCGGATGCTTTTGATCATCCCGACGTTTCTCGGTATCACCCTGCTCGTCTTTAGCGTCACCCGCTTCGTACCGGGCGGGCCGGTGGAGCGGATGCTGATGCAGGCGCAGGTGTCGCAACACGAGGGGGGGCGCTCCAGCGGCAGCAAGGGAGGACAGGCGCTCTCTGACGAGCAGATTGAGGAGCTCAAGGCCTTCTATGGCCTCGACAAGCCGATGCTGATCGCCTACTGGGATTGGTTGCAAAAACTGGCCGTGCTCGATCTTGGCGATTCGACCCGCTACTACGAGCCTGTATGGGACCTCATCAAGGATAGACTGCCAGTCACCGCGTTTTTTGGGCTGGCCACCTTCCTGCTAAGCTACGCAGTTTCCATCCCGCTCGGGGTAGCCAAGGCGCTCAGGCACAACAGTCGCTTCGACTCCGTCAGCTCCATGCTCATCTACATGGCGTACGCCCTGCCCGCCTACGTGGTGGGGATCTTTCTCATCACCGTCTTCGCGTTTCATCTGGAGTGGCTGCCCATGGGCGGTTTTCCGGGCGACGAGTTCGACTCGATGACCAGCAGTTGGGATCAAATCCGCACCCTCTTTGCTCACGCCCTGCTACCGCTTATCGCCTATGCCATCGGTGATTTCGCCATCCTCACCATGACGATGAAAAACAGCCTGATGGAGAACCTGTCGGCGGATTATGTCCGTACCGCAGTCGCCAAGGGATTACCGTTTCGCAAAGCCGTCACTGACCACGCCATGCGCAACAGCCTGATCCCCATCGCGAGCCACTTGGGGTCGGTGCTCACCGTCTTCTTCGGCGGCTCCTTTCTCATCGAAACCATCTTCAACATCGACGGTATTGGCCTGCTCGGGTATGAGGCGATCGTCGAGCGGGATTACCCTACCGTGATGGGCATTCTGGCCATCACCTCCATGCTGATGCTGATCGGCAATATCGTCTCCGATATCTGTGTCGCTCTCGTCGATCCCCGCGTACGGTTTGGAGAGTGAAGATGAGCCCCCTTTCCCTTGTTACGGTCAGATTGAAACAGGGCCATACCGCCCCCGCTATCTGCGTTGCAATCCGGTTCGTCGATCCCCGCGTTCGGTTTGGAGAATAACCATGAATCTCAATCCGGTTACCTTGAAAAAACTCAAGCGCTTCAAGTCGATCAAGCGCGGTTACTACTCATTTATCATCTTTACCACGCTAGTGCTGCTCTCCCTGCTGGCGGAGATCCTGGTCAACAGCCGGGCGCTGGTGGTGAGCTACCAGGGACAACTTCACTTTCCCACTTATAGCGATGTGATCCCCGGTCAGCAATTCGGGCTCGATTACAAGTACGAGACCAACTATCGCCAGCTCAAAGCCAAATTCGCAGCGGAAGGCAAGGGGGACTGGGTGCTGCTGCCACTTGTGCCATGGAACCCTTATGAACAGGATTTCAAAGAGGATGCCTATCCTCCCTACGCCCCGAGCCTGAGCGAACGTCACCTGCTCGGTACCGACACCAGTGGCCGCGATGTGCTGGCCCGGCTGGTCTACGGCTTTCGTATCGCCATCGGCTTTGCCTTTATCGCACTGGCAGCCAGTTATGCCATCGGGGTCACCATCGGCTGTTTGATGGGCTTTCTCGGTGGCCGTTTCGATCTGATCCTGCAGCGCTTTATCGAGATCTGGTCTCAGGTGCCGTTTCTTTACGTCATCATGATCCTGGTATCGCTGGCCAAACCCAACTTTGGCCTGTTTGTCGGCATCAACGTGCTGTTTGGCTGGATGGGGATCACCTGGTACATGCGCACCCTCACCTACAAAGAGCGGGCACGGGACTATGTGATGGCGGCACGGGCGCTGGGGGCCAGCACCAGACGGATCATCTTCAGCCACATTCTGCCCAATACCCTGATGATGATCGTGACCCTGGCACCGTTTGCCGTGGTGGGCAACATCTCCACCCTGACCGCGCTCGACTATCTGGGCTTCGGGCTGGCGCCCCCCACCCCGAGCTGGGGGGAACTGCTCTCTCAGGGGATCAACAATCTGGATGCTATCTGGATCGTCAGCTCGGTAGTGGCGGCAGTGAGTCTGGTACTGATCATGGTCTCCTTCATCGGCGAGGCGATCCGCGAGGCATTCGACCCGCGCAAATTTACCCGTTATCAGTGACGAGGCGGGGCCAACACCGCTTCGCGGCGAGTATGAGCCCGTTAAATTTACCGGTTATCAATGAAGGACGGGTTGCCACAGCAGATGGCCCCGGGACCAAGGGATTAACCCGTTATCAATCAAAACCCCCAGTGCAGGGGCTAGACCTGGAAGTCAAACATGAAGAATAAAATCAAATGGATAGGCGCTTTTTTTCTGCTGATAAACGGCTCCTGGGGTTGGGCAGCCAGCCTGCCCGCGGATCTCAAGTGGGAGACCAACGATACCGATCCGCTGTTTGCCTCCCCCAAGGCGATCCCCGGTGGCAACCTGAACCTGTTTGTCGACAGCTTCCCGCTCACTTTTCGCACTGCAGGGCCGGACTCCAACGGCGCGTTCCGCTCCTTTATCATGGATAACCAGCTACGCCTTATCAGCTTTCATCCCAACACTGGCAACCCCATCCCCTCATTGGCGACGCACTGGGCCATCGCCCCAGATAGCCAGACCGTCTATTTCAAGCTGGATCCACGGGCCAAGTGGTCTGACGGCAAGCCGGTCATCGCCGACGACTACACCTTTGGCTACGAGATGATGCGATCCAAAGAGATCAAGGGCCCCTGGTTCAACAACTACTACACCACCGAAGTGGTGGCGGTAGAGAAGATCGACGACCACACCATTCTGGTCAAGGCGGGCCACCGCAAGGCGAAACTGGATCTGCTCAATACCACCGAACTGTGGCCTCAGCCGAAACACTACTACAAGCTGACCCCCAACTGGGTAAAGCAGTACAACTGGGCAGTCGTCCCCACCACGGGCCCCTATGTGATCAGCGATGTCAAAATGGGCAAGTCGGTCACCTTCAGCAAGCAGAAAGATTGGTGGGCCAGGGATAATCGCTACAACCAGCACAGATTCAATGTCGACACCATCAAGGTGCAGGTGATCCGTGACCAAAACATCGCCTTTCGCCACTTCCTGAAAGGGAAGATCGATACCTTCGAGATGCGCCTGCCCAACTGGTGGCATGAGAAGGCGGTCACCCCGGAGTACAAGAAGGGATATGTGCAGAAAGTGATGGCCATTACCGACACCAAACAGGGTGGCCAGGGTGTACACCTCAACGTCAGCAACCCGACACTGGCCGATATCAATGTGCGGCTCGGGATCCAGCACGCCTTCAATATCGACAAGATGATCGCAACCGTGCTGCGTGGTGACTATGACCGTTCGATCACCTTTGACTCGGGTTTTGGCGAGTTCACCGACATCACATTACCTGAACGCGCTTTTGACATTACCAAGGCGCGGGAATACTTCGCCAAAGGTGGCTACAGCAAACCGGGGCCGGACGGCATCCTGCAAAATGACCAGGGCGAACGACTGACACTGGCCCTCACCTACACCAGTCAGGAGCAATCCAAACGGCTGACCGTACTGAAAGAGGAAGCCAAGAAGGCAGGGCTGGATCTGGAGCTCAATCTGGTCGACGGCGCCACCGGCTTCAAGGCGATGCTGGAGAAGAAACACGAGGCCGCCTGGCTCGGCTGGGGTGGCGGTGGTCTCTATCCGCAATATTGGGAGTTTTTCCACTCGGCCAACGCCAACAAGCCACAGACCAACAACCTGTTCAACGTGGCAGATAAGGAGCTGGACACGCTGATCGACGCCTACAACGTCGAATTCGATACCGCTAAACGAGCGTCACTCTCTCAGCAGATCCAGCAGCGGATCTATGATCTTGCCATCTTCGTGCCCGGGGTGCAGCTCAACTATGTGCGGGCCAGCAGCTGGCGTTATGTGATGTTGCCCGAGGTACCTGCCACCCGCAACACCCAGGATCTGCTCTACTGGCCGATGGATGGCTACCCCTACAGCAGCGGCGGCCTGCTCTGGCTCGATCCCAAAGTGAAAGAGGAAACTCAAAAAGCCAAAGAGGCTGGCGAAGTGCTCCCCCCCATTAACCTGCTCGACAAAACCTATGCACGCCACTGATATTCATGCCATAGCAAAGGGAGCAGCAGCGATGTCCAACACACAGGCCCCGATGCTCGACGTACCGGATAACGGGCTGGAGTTCGCCGCGGATAACGGCCAGCACCCGGCCCCAATCCTCGAAGTACGCGATCTCGAGGTGGAGTTCGCCGTCGATGACGGCAAGATCAAGGTGCTCGACGGGGTCAGCTTCAAGGTGGCCCCGGGTCAGACCCTGGGGATCGTCGGGGAGTCTGGCTGTGGCAAAAGTGTCACCGCGCTGGCCATCATGGGGCTGTTGCCCAAGCCCCACGGTCAGGTGGTAGCCGGTTCCATCCATTTTCAGGGGGAAGACCTGCTCACACTGGCACCGGATCAGATGTACAAGGTGCGCGGCAACCGCATCTCGATGATCTTTCAGGAGCCAATGACCGCACTCAATCCGGTGCAGACGGTGGGTGAACAGCTGATGGAGGTGTTTCGCCTCCATCGCCCCGACTATGACAAAACCCAGCGTAAAGAGGCGGCCATCGCCATGCTGCAGAAGGTAGGGATCCCCGAACCTGCCCAACGTTTTGCCGTCTACCCCCACAACCTCTCCGGCGGCATGCGCCAGCGGGTAATGATCGCCATGGCGCTCGCCTGCGAACCGGACTTGCTCATCTGTGACGAGCCAACCACGGCGCTCGATGTGACCATTCAGGCCCAGATCCTCGAACTGATGAAAGAGCTGCAGGCCCAGACCGGCATGGCCATCATCTTTATCACCCACGATCTCGGCGTGGTAGCAGAGCTGTGCGACGAGGTGGTGGTGATGTACGCCGGGCGGGCAGTTGAGCAGGCCGACGTGTTCGAGCTGTTTGACCACCCCCGCCACCCCTATACCCACGGCTTGATGAGCTCGATCCCGCGCCTCGAGGATGAACCCAAGAGCCTGCTCAAGACCATCAAGGGCCAGGTACCGGCCCTGCACGAAATGCCCGCGGGCTGCCGCTTCTCCAACCGTTGCCCTCACGCCACCGACCTTTGCGTCAGCGCCGTGCCAGCAGTGGAACAGCCAACCCCCCGTCACCATGTCGCCTGCCACTACTGGAAGGAGTTGTCCGTATGAGCACCCTGTTATCGGTCAGGGACCTGAAACAGTACTTCCAGCTGGGAGGCGGGTTGCTGCGCAAGAAATATACGGTTCACGCGGTGGATGGCGTCAGCTTCGACCTGAAACAGGGAGAGACGCTGGGGCTGGTCGGCGAGTCAGGCTGTGGTAAATCCACCCTGGGGCGCAGCCTGCTCAAGCTGTTCGATCCGACCGCAGGCACCATCACGTTCGAGGGGCGCGATATCACCGCCCTCAGCCCGAAAGAGATGCGATCCCTGCGCCAGGAGATGCAGATGGTGTTTCAGGATCCTGCAGAATCCCTCAATAGCCGCCACACTGTGGGCCAGATTTTGGAGGAGCCCTTTATCATCCACGGCAAAGGCAATGGCGAGCAGCGTCGGGCCTGGGTGCTGGATCTGCTGGCGAAGGTGGGCCTGCCGGCCAGCGCGGTGGATCGTTATCCTCACGAGTTTTCCGGTGGCCAGCGCCAGCGCATCGGCATCGCCCGCGCCATCGCCCTCAAACCCAAGCTGCTGGTGTGCGACGAGGCGGTCTCGGCCCTCGATGTCTCTGTGCAGTCGCAGATCGTCAACCTGCTGCTCAGCCTGCAGCGGGAGATGAACCTCTCCATCATCTTCATCGCCCACGATCTGTCGGTGGTCAAACACATCTCGGATCGGATTGCGGTGATGTATCTGGGACGTATCGTCGAGCTGGCGGATGCCCAGACCCTCTATCTGGCGCCCCGTCATCCCTATACCCAGGCGCTGATTTCGGCCATTCCGGTGCCGGATCCGCGGCGGCGCAGCCAGCGCATTCCACTGACCGGCGATGTGCCCTCCCCCATCTCGCCGCCAAGCGGCTGCCACTTCCACCAGCGCTGCCCCATTGCCAGCGAGCAGTGCAAGAGCTTGGTGCCCCGACTGGAGGTGTGCGATGAGGCTCATCATCAGGTGGCCTGCCACACCCCGCTCGCCATTGGAGGTAACGCCATTAGCGGCAACACCAACCTGGAGCAGGCGAGCTAGGTACGGCGAACAAGTGCCAGAGTTGAAACGACGAGGCGGCCATCAGGCCGCCTCGTGCTATCGGGTCACTCTTGTACTATCGAGTCACGGTTGCTGGTCGTCAGGCGATCTGGTAGCGGCCCGGCTTGTGGTTAAGTGTCAACACCAGATTACAGATAACCGCCGCTACGATGGAGAGAGCCAAAATCCAGGGCTGTACCACGAAGAACGAGGCGATAACGATGGCGCAATCGAGGCCCATCTGCAGCTTGCCCGCCCGGATGCCAAAGCGATCCTGAATAAAGAGCGCCAGAATGTTGAATCCCCCCAGACTCGACTTGTGGCGGAACATGATAAGCAGCCCCATACCGATCAGGGTGCCGCCGATCAGCGCCGCATAGAGGGGCTCTATCTTGCCGATCTGCAACACGCCGTTGAGGTGATCGGTCATGTAGGAGACCGCCGCCACCGAGACGAAGGTGTTGAGGGTAAAGCGCGGCCCCATTCTGAGCCAGGCGAGCGCGTAGAAGGGCAGATTGATGCCGAAGAAGAGCAGGCCAAAGCTGATGCCCGTCACCTGTTGCAGCAGCAACGCCAGCCCAGCGGTGCCGCCTGTGAGCAGGCCCACCTGATGAAACAGGAAGATGCCGAGTGAAACAAAGCCTGCCGCGGTCAGCAGGGCCAGCACATCCTCATAGACGGGATGGGCAGTACGAGTCGAGGTGTTGTCCATAACCTGTATCCAAGCGAAGTAAAGAGAGAGTGTCTGTCGCCAGCCTTGCTCGGCGGGCTGCGAGCCCAGTCGGCAGGGCTTCGTTATGAGGTCCAGTCTATTTTTTGTGAAAATGATCACAACAAGGGGGCTGCACGCCCCATTCTGGTGCCTGTCATCCGGCATTGACACTCGCTGCACCAAGATGCAGCATGCCGCGCCTGAACCGCGCCGACACAAGCGGTTTTCCATGGCACAAACGCGCCAGCTCTGCTACAAAGCGCGCATCCCCCTTTTCCCATCACCGTCAGGAGCCCCATGATCTTCACAGGACCCCAACCATGATCTATCTGGTGACCGGGGTCGCCGGTTTTATCGGTTTTCACGTAGCTAGCCAGCTGTGCGCGGCAGGCCATCAGGTGGTGGGGATCGACAATCTCAACGACTACTACGAGGTGAGTCTGAAAGAGGCGCGGCTGGCACAGTTGGCCAGTTTTCCCCATTTTCACTTCGAACGGGTCGATCTGGCGGATCGCGAGGGGATAGCTGCCCTGTTTGCCAGCCACAACTTTGAGCGGGTGATCCATCTGGGGGCGCAGGCGGGGGTGCGCTACTCGCTGGAAAACCCGTTTGCCTACGCCGACAGCAACCTCACCGGCATGCTGACGGTGCTGGAGGGGTGTCGCCAGCACGGCATCCAGCATCTGCTCTACGCCTCCTCCAGTTCGGTTTATGGTCTGACCGACCAGATGCCCTTCACCACCGCGCAGCCGGTGGATCACCCCGTCTCCCTCTACGCAGCCACCAAGAAGAGCGGCGAGCTGATGGCTCATGCCTATTCCGCGCTCTATGGCCTGCCCACCACAGGGCTGCGCTTTTTCACCGTCTACGGCCCCTGGGGTCGGCCCGACATGGCCATCATCAAGTTCACCCGCGCCATCCTCGCGGGCGAGCCTATCGACGTCTATAACCACGGCGATCTCAGCCGAGATTTCACCTTTATCGACGACATCGTCGAGGGGATCCTCGCCGTCGCCGCTCAACCGCCCTGCCCCAATCCCGATTGGCACGCCAGCGAGCAGAGCCCGGCCGAGAGCGCCGCCCCCTACCGCATCCTCAACATCGGTCATGCTCAGCCGGTGCGGCTGCTCGACTTTATCGAGGCGCTGGAAGAGGCCCTCGGCAAACCTGCCATCAAGCGGATGCTGCCGATGCAGGCGGGCGAGATGCACACCACCTGGGCCGACAGCGCCCCCCTCCACACCCTCACCGGCCTGCGCCCCGCCACCTCCATCAAGGAGGGGGTCGCCGCGTTCGTGCGCTGGTATCGCGACTACTACCAAACGTCCTGAGCCCAATGAGCCAAGCCTTGGCGACAAATATCCGGTCAGCGATGATTTAATCCGATACCACTAACCAACCACGGGTCTTAGGATGGGGAGACGCGCTGGCGGCATGTGCTCATGGGGTACCTAAGTGCCATGAATGGAGGCCGGAGTCCGCAATGGATTGCGTCGAGTACCTGCAGCACATGCCAGCCAATAGAACGGAGATGACAATGAAAAGTGTGATGACACCACGGATCGGCAGCGGCACAGCGCGATATACTCGGCGTGCTTTGTGCCACTCGGGAGCAACTCCCGACACCAGGCAAGCGGTCCGTGGCCACGCAACACCCCCATGATGACAAGGAGCCACTCATGACCCGAACCCTGCTATTAGTTAGTGCCGCCATCGCAGCCTATGCCCTGCAACAGAGCCATACCCTGCTTCCCCTGCTCAGTTTGCTGATCCTGCTCTCGCTCTGGGTCGTAAGCGAAATCCGTCAGTTTTTCCGTGATCTCCCGGCTGGCAAACCGGATGAGCCGGATTATTACCTCGACGTCTAAGCGACCGAAAAACCTCGATAAACTACTCGTTCGCCATTAGTTCCATACCATTTTGCTCTCTGAAATTCCCGCGCTATAACAACAGGATCCACTGGATTCGTGGCGATAGCGACCATGTTCCTCTATATCTTCTCTACTTAAACAGGAGATAAAGCATGAGGGACATCAGCGAAAATGGACTGTTTTTGCTGCTTTTTTTGTCATTGTTACTGGCAGGCACACAACAGACGATGGCACAGGGCAGGGATTTCAGACAGGCCCCCAAGGCGCTGACAGCGCTCAGGCAGGGACAGAGTGCCCAGCATAGCGGCAACCTGCAAAAGGCGATCGCCCTCTACTGTGTCGCTGCCAGCACGGGCAACCCCGAGGGATACTTCCGGATCGGCCGCCTGCTTGCTACCGGCCCCGCCTCGGTGCGCAGCGCCAGAATGGCCAACAGCTATCTCGCCATGGCGATGCGTCTTGGCAATCAGCGGGCAGGGCACTACTACAATGCCCGTATTGGCAATGCCCCCATGGGGGATCAGTGTGGCGTTGGACTTCGTGGTGGACAGGGGGGCTATTTTGCCCCCATTCCCAACACGCCCTTTAATGTCGATTCCTGGCTTGCTCGTCAGTCACCAGCCAAGCAGAAACTGGTCACCATGCTGCGCCACGCAGCCAAGCACCATAAAGTCGATGCCCGCTTGGCACTGGCGATCGCCATCGCTGAATCCAACCTCAATAGCCAGGCTGTCTCACCCAAGAACGCCCAGGGTGTGATGCAGCTCATCCCCGAGACCCAGCAACGATTTGGTGTCACCCACCCGTTTGATCCGGAACAGAGCATCAAGGGGGGGCTCACCTATCTCAAGTGGCTGGATCGCCGCTTCGATGGCGACTGGGTGCTGATCTCCGCCGCCTACAACGCAGGGGAAAAAGCAGTGGAGCGCTATGGCGGGATCCCGCCCTATGACGAGACACAAGAGTATGTAAAACGGGTGCTCTACTTCGCGGGACACAAACAACCCTGAACGAAACATCAGGGTGTTGCCTGATCGGAAGGCGGCACCCTCACCTTGCTACGGTCACAGTGATGAGTGCCACGTCCCCAATTGCGGTAGCCATAGTGGCGAAAACCATAGTAGCGGTAGTAACCCACCAGATTGCTGACCAAAAACAGCCCCTCCATCAACACGGCCACCGGAGAGCCCACCAGCAGGTTGTTAACCAACCAGCAGAGGGTGCCCAGCAGCATCCAGCGCCGCAGCTGGCGATCATCGGGGCAAAATGCGGCCCGGGTTTGCAACAAGCTGGCCAGCAGACCAATCCATGAGAGCAGGCCCTGATAGGTGGCCAGTGCTGCGGCGCAGGCCAACCCCATGAAAAACCACATCAAGATGCTGCGAACTCGCCAGATACTGACCAGAAAACGCACGCTGGCGAGTAGCAACAGGCTAGCGGCTGACCAATGCCCGAGCAGGGCAAAGTGACCGGCATTGAGTGCGCAGGAGAGGGCCAGACAGGCCAGGATCCTGCTGCGATCCCGCAACTGAAACGACAACAGATCGAGCAGCAAGGCCAGACTCACCAGCAGTTGAGACCACAGAAACAGCGACATCATCCACACCTCGTCCGTTATTTGGATGGCGCAGCATGAAGTGGCAACCAACAGACGGCATTAACCCCTGTTAATGCGGCGGCGGATCCGTGACAGGGTGACCGGGCTGATACCGATGTAGTTGGCGAGCTGCACTTGGGTCAGTCGAGCAGGCCAGTGGGGGAAGGTGTGGCAGAGCTCTCGATAACGCTCCTCGGGAGAGTGGAGCAGCAGGAAAGCTTCCTTGCGCTCCTTGTAGCCCAGTTGCTGGCGCAAGAGGGCCATACAGACTGGCTGCCATGCGGGCTCATCCAGCAAGACGATCGGCACCCGCATCACCTGCAGTTCCGTCAGCGCCTCCAGCTGGTAGCGGGCGGGAGACCCGGTGATCCAGCTGTCATAGAGCAGGCAGAGCTCCCCTTCGAAGTAGAACTCCTTGCAGCGCTCCTGCCCATCCCGGGTGTAGTGGCAGGCACGGGCGATGCCCGTTTCGACATAGAAGGCCGCATCCTGCTCGGCCCCTTGCGCCAACAGCGTCTGACCGGCGCGCAACGTCAGCCGGGGCAAGCGCTGACAGAGGGCTGCGCTCAGCGCGGCATCCAATCCCATGGAGCAGAGAAAGGCGGACAGTGAGGGAACTTGAGGAGATGGGATCATGAGGGCTCCGGAACAAAACAGCAGCCCACATCATGCCCAAATTGCACGGCTGATGCAGCAAGACGTGACCGCAGCGGCAAAGGGGGGCACCAACCGGGCGCCACCTTTGCCCACCCTTGCCCATTGGTTTACAATCGACGGGTTTTTTGGAACCCGGTTGACGGCGTGTCGACCTGGCCCCACCACGACATCAGTCTGTTAATGCCAAGACATTAACCTGCTGAAAAGGAAGAGAATTAGCCAATGGCTCAATTTATTTACACCATGAACCGGGTCGGCAAGGTAGTGCCGCCCAAGCGTCATATTCTCAAGAACATCTCCTTGAGCTTCTTCCCGGGCGCCAAGATCGGCGTGCTGGGTCTGAACGGCGCCGGTAAATCGACCCTGCTGCGCATCATGGCGGGCATCGATACCGATATTGAAGGGGAAGCCCGCCCGCAGCCCGGCATCAAGATCGGCTACCTGCCCCAGGAGCCGAAACTGGATCCGGAGCAGACCGTACGCGAAGCGGTCGAAGAGGCCGTTGGCGAAGTGAAGCGCGCCATGGCTCGTCTGGACGAGGTCTATGCGGCCTACGCCGACCCGGATGCCGACTTTGACAAGCTGGCCCGCGAACAGGGTGAGCTGGAAGCCATCATCCAGGCTCAGGGTGGCCACAACATGGAAAACCAGCTGGAGCGCGCGGCTGATGCCCTGCGCCTGCCAGCCTGGGATGCCAAGATCAAGCACCTCTCCGGTGGTGAGCGCCGCCGGGTAGCACTGTGCCGTCTGCTGCTGGAAAAGCCGGACATGCTGCTGCTGGACGAACCGACCAACCACCTGGATGCGGAATCCGTGGCCTGGCTGGAGCGCTTCCTGCACGACTACGAAGGCACTGTGGTGGCCATCACCCACGACCGTTACTTCCTCGACAACGTGGCAGGCTGGATCCTGGAGCTGGACCGCGGCGAAGGTATCCCGTGGGAAGGCAACTACTCCTCCTGGCTGGAGCAGAAGGACGCCCGTCTGGCGCAGGAAGCAAGTTCCGAAGCGGCCCGTCGCAAGTCCATCGAGAAAGAGCTGGAGTGGGTCCGTCAAAACCCGAAAGGCCGTCAGGCCAAGTCGAAGGCCCGTATGGCTCGCTTCGAAGAGCTCAACACCAACGACTACCAGAAGCGCAACGAGACCAACGAGCTGTTCATTCCGCCCGGACCGCGCCTCGGCGACAAGGTGGTGGAAGTGGCCAACCTGCGCAAATCCTACGGTGATCGGGTGCTGATCGACGATCTGTCGTTTGCCATTCCGAAGGGTGCCATCGTCGGCATCATCGGCCCCAACGGTGCCGGTAAGTCGACCCTGTTCCGCATGATGTCGGGTCAGGAGCAGCCGGACTCCGGCGCCATTACCCTGGGTGACACCGTGGTGCTGGCTTCTGTCGATCAGTTCCGCGACAGCATGGATGACAAGAAGACAGTATTTGAAGAGGTCGCTGACGGTCAGGATATCCTGCGCATCGGCAACTACGAGTTCCCGAGCCGCGCCTATATCGGCCGCTTCAACTTCAAGGGCTCCGACCAGCAGAAACGGGTTGGCGAGCTCTCCGGTGGTGAGCGTGGTCGTCTACACCTGGCCAAGCTGCTGCAGACCGGCGGCAACGTGCTGCTGCTGGATGAACCGACCAACGATCTGGATATCGAAACCCTGCGCGCCCTCGAGAACGCCCTGCTGGAGTTCCCGGGTTGTGCCATGGTCATCTCCCACGACCGCTGGTTCCTCGACCGTATCGCCACTCACATCCTGGACTATCAGGACGAGGGCAAGATCGAGTTCTTCGAAGGTAACTTTACCGAATACGAAGAGTGGAAGAAGAAGACCTACGGCGCCGAGGCGATCCAGCCTCACCGCGCCAAATACAAGCGCATCACCAAATAAGGCTGACTGCGTGTTAAGGGGAGCTCCGGCTCCCCTTTTTCTTGCCTTTTGACTTACAATCCAAGACGGATGCCTTTGCATGGATGTAGCAAGATGACGACCCCCATAGAGAAAAAACTCACCATCCAGATCCGGGTTGAACCGGGTTGCCTCGGGCCGGATGGCAAGGCACACATTGAGACCTTCTGTGCTGCCGCCGCCAAAATTTTTGCCGCTGTGGAGCCAGAGCTGGTGAGCTGGGTGCTGATCCCACGCTATGACAAACAGTTGCCGGAGCAGGAGTTCTTTATCGAGGGGCGCAAGCTGAGCAAAGAGCAGGCCAGCCTCTTTCTGCGCCGCTTCGGGCGTGAACTGGGTGAAGTGCAAGATCGACTCGATTCTGTGCTCGCCCAGCTGGTAGAACGCTACTTCAAGACGCTTTAACCCCACAATTCCTGAAAAAAGGTTCTCTGCTGAGAACCTTTTTTTATGTTCAAAAAGCAAACGTTTGAATTTTTGCTCTATTCATTGATCTGCTTCGCAGATCCAGGGTTTGTAAACAGCGCCACCTGTGTAAAAATGTGCGCGCTGTCACGGTATCAGGACGAGTCTGGTTACTTAACCACCAGAAACAGGGCACTTTATCCCGAATGGATGGGATAGCCCGTTTCCCTGCTGCTTATTTCACGTCACCTATTGGAATCCAACATGAATCAACAACACCAAGCCGCCGGGCAAGGATTGCTTGAGCGCCTGTTTGCCCTGCAAGGCCATGGCACTACCGCCCGCACCGAAGTGATCGCCGGTATCACCACTTTCCTGACCATGGTCTACATCGTCTTCGTCAATCCGCAGATCCTCTCGGCGGCAGGCATGGACACCCAGGCCGTGTTCGTCACTACCTGCCTCATCGCCGGTATCGGCAGCATCCTGATGGGCCTGTTGGCCAACCTGCCCATCGCCCTGGCCCCCGCCATGGGCCTCAATGCCTTCTTCGCCTTCGTCGTGGTCGCGGGCATGGGCTACTCCTGGCAAGTGGGCATGGGCACCATCTTCTGGGGTGCCATGGGTCTGTTGATCCTCACTCTGCTGCGGGTACGCTACTGGCTGATCGGCAATATTCCGCTCACCCTGCGGGTCGGCATCACCGCCGGTATCGGTCTGCTGATCGCCCTGCTCGGCCTGCACAACGCAGGTATCGTGGTCGCCAGCCCCGCGACTATGGTGACCGTGGGCAACCTCACCTCCCTGCCCTGCCTGCTGGGGCTGCTCGGCTTCTTCCTGATCTGCATCTTCTCCGCCCGCGGCGTCCACTCCGCCGTACTGATCGCCATCGTGGTCACCACCACCCTCGGCTGGCTGTTTGGCGATGTCACCTTCAAGGGCTTCGTCTCCATGCCCCCCAGCATCGAGCCGGTGTTCGGCCAGCTGGATCTGATGGGCTCGCTGGATATCAGCCTCGCCGGGATCATCTTCTCCTTTATGCTGGTCAACCTGTTCGACTCCTCCGGCACCCTGATTGGTGTCACCAACCGCGCCAAGCTGGCCGATGATCGCGGCCACTTCCCGCGCATGAAACAGGCGCTGATGGTGGATAGCGTCAGCTCCGTCGGCGGCGCCTTTATGGGCACCTCCTCGGTCACCGCCTTTATCGAGAGCAGCTCCGGCGTCGCCGTCGGCGGCCGCACCGGTCTGACCGCCATCATCGCGGGTATCCTGTTCCTGCTGGCGATCTTCTTCTCCCCGGTTGCCGCCATGGTGCCAGCCTATGCCGCCGCAGGTGCCCTCATTTACGTGGGCGTACTGATGTGCTCCGAGCTGACCCGGGTTAAGTGGGAAGATCTGACCGAAGCGGTACCGGCCTTCATGACCGCCGTGATGATGCCGTTCAGTTTCTCCATCACCGAGGGGATCGCCGTTGGCTTTATCTCCTACTGCGTGATGAAGGTGGGCACCGGCCGCTGGCGCGAGATCAACCCCTGCGTGCTGGTGGTCGCCCTGCTGTTCGTGCTCAAGTTCGTCTGGGTCGACAGCCACTAAACCGCTGTTCCACCAATAAAATGGGCCTCCAATATCGGGGGCCCATTTTTGTAACCGGGGTTGAAAAAGGGTGGCAGCTTAACGCTCATCCCGTCAGACAAAACTGCTAACATGGCAGCCAGTAGCCAATAGCCAATAGCCAATAGCCAGTAAATTTCCACCACCATCCAGCAAGGAGCCAGGATGCAGCACAGAGAAGAGCAGTTTCAATTCGAGATCAGTGACGACAAAGGGCGGCTCGACGTGCCGCTGATCCATCGCTTTTTATCGGAAGAGGCCTACTGGAGCAGGGGTATTCCCCACAGCACTGTGGTGCGGGCCATCAACCACTCCCTCTGCGTTGGCGGCTATGTCGACGGTCAGCAAGTCGCTTTTGCCCGGGTCATCACAGACCGGGCCACCTTTGGCTATCTGGCGGATGTCTTCGTGCTGCCTGAGTATCGCGGCCGCGGTTACAGCAAGGCGCTGGTGGCTGCCATTCTCGACCATCCCGAGTTGCAGGGATTGCGCCGCCTCTCCCTCGCCACCTCTGATGCCCACGGCCTCTACGCCGGTTTCGGCTTTGCTCCGCCCGCCAGCCCGGGCAGCCTGATGGAGATCTACAACCCCACCATCTACCAGCGCACCTGAATCGCTGGCTGCCGAATATTCCCGCCGGATCATGCTTCTCGCCCCTGCGCTGTGACGCGGGGGCCTGACAGTGCTAGATTGGCAGCCACCATTTTGAACCGGCAGTTTTGTTAACCCCGTGTCGTTAACCGCCTGTCGTGAACCACAAGGACGGCAAC
Source organism: Aeromonas sp. MdU4 (assembly GCF_041929505.1). Classification (NCBI taxonomy): domain Bacteria; kingdom Pseudomonadati; phylum Pseudomonadota; class Gammaproteobacteria; order Aeromonadales; family Aeromonadaceae; genus Aeromonas; species Aeromonas sp. MdU4. The sequence goes on from NZ_JBHFMW010000032.1 coordinate 166,952, forward strand.
CGTGGCCCAGCATTTTGCTTCTCCCTCCGCATCAATCTCTGCATCTATCAACTCTTTCCCGCCCTTGCTGCAAGAACAGGCCGAGCGTCAGTGGCAGCGACTGATCGAGCTGGCCCCCGACTATGGCAACCAGCCCGAACTGGTGCGCCAGACCTTGCTGACCCTGCTCGGCCTCTCCGATTTTGTCGCTGATTCCCTCTTCAAACAGCCGGAGTTGCTGACCGAGCTGCTCGCCTCCGGGGATCTGGATCAGACCGAACGCTGGCCCACCTACCAGAGCGATCTGACCGCCCTGCTCGCCGAGGTAAACGATGAAGAGGCGCTCAAGCGCATCCTGCGCCAGTTCCGCCGCAGCCGCATGCTGGTGATCGCCTGGCGCGAACTGCTGGGGCACTCAGCAGTGGAAGAGAGCTTTATCCACCTCACCAAGCTGGCGGATGCCTTGATCTGCACCGCCCGCGACTGGCTCTACGCCAAACAGTGCAGCGAGCTGGGCACCCCGATGGATGGCAATGGCAACCCACAGCCGCTGCTGATCCTCGGCATGGGCAAGCTGGGGGGCGGTGAGCTCAACTTCAGTTCCGACATCGACCTTATCTTCACCTTTCCCGAGAACGGCTATACGGTCGGCGGGCGGCGCGAACTCGCCAACCAGCAATTCTTCATCAAGCTGGGGCAGCGCATCATCAACGCCCTCCACCAGCCCACTCAGGATGGTCAGGTGTTCCGGGTCGATATGCGGCTGCGTCCCTTTGGCGATGCGGGGCCGCTCGCCATCTCCTTTGCCGCCATGGAGGATTACTACCAGCACCACGGCCGCAACTGGGAGCGTTACGCCATGGTCAAGGCGCGGGTACTGGGCCCCCAGTGCGAGCACGCGGTCGAGCTGGCCGAGATGCTGCGGCCCTTCGTGTTTCGCCGCTATATCGACTTTGGCGTTATCGACGGCCTGCGCCAGATGAAGGCGATGATCGCCGCCGAGGTGCGCCGCAAGGGGCTGGAGGGCAACATCAAGCTGGGGGCCGGCGGCATTCGTGAAGTGGAGTTTATCGCCCAGGCGCTACAGCTTATTCGCGGCGGGCGCGAACCGGCACTGCGGGTGCGTCACCTGCCGGAGGCACTGGCTGCCATCGCCCAATGTGGCGCCCTCGAAGCTGACCATTGTGATCGCCTGCTGGAGGCCTATCGCTTCCTCAGACGGGTCGAGAACATATTGCAGGAGATCGGCGATCAGCAGACCCAGACCCTGCCGACCGAGGAGCGGGATCGCCAACGCTTGATCGCCGCCCTCGGCTTTACGGACTGGGGCGCCTTTATGGCCCATCTCGATGAGGAGATGGCGGCCGTCCATCAGGAGTTCGCCACCGTAGTGGGGGAAGAAAAAGAGGCCCCCGCCCATCTGGAGCAGCTCTGGCTCGACCTCTGGCGCACCGAGCTCGATGCCGCCGAGCTGGAGAAATTGCTCACCGCTCAGGGAGTTAACGATCCAGCTCCCCTCTGCGCCGCCCTGCTGCGCTTCAAAGCGGAGTACAAGCGCCGCCAGGTGGGGCCACAGGGGCGCATCGCACTGGACTGGTTGATGCCGGAGCTGCTGCGGCTGGTGGTCGCCAGCGAGCAACCTGCCCGCCTGTTCGAGCGGGTGTGCGAGCTGCTGACCCGCATCTTCACCCGCAGCGCCTATCTGCAGCTGCTAGCGGAGAACCCGGGCGCCCTGCGCCAGCTGGTGCGGCTGTGTGACGCCAGCCATCTGGTGAGCGAGCAGCTGGCCCGCTACCCGATTTTGCTGGACGAGCTGCTCGATCCCCAGCACCTCTACCACCCCACCCCGCTCGATCAATACAAGCCCCAGCTGCGCCAGTTCCTGCTGCGCATCCCCGAAGAGGACGTGGAGCAGCAGATGGAGGCGCTGCGCCAGTTCAAGCAGGTGCAGCTGCTGCGCATCGTGGCGGCCGACATCGCCGGCGCCCTGCCGCTGATGAAGGTGAGCGACCACCTCACCTGGCTGGCGGAGGCGATCACCGAGGAGGTGGTCAATCAGGCCTGGGCCCAGATGAGCGAGCGCTACGGGGTGCCGCCCGAGGTGGCGGTGAGCGGCCAGCGCGGCTTTGCGGTGGTGGCCTACGGCAAGCTGGGCGGTATCGAGCTCGGCTACGGCTCGGATCTCGACCTGGTGTTCCTGCACGGTGGCGACCCCAACAGCTACACCGACGGGCGCAAGCCCATCGACAGCCGTCAGTTCTACCTGCGCCTGGCCCAGCGGATCCTGCACCTGTTCAGCACCCGCACCCCGTCCGGCATTCTTTACGAGATCGACATGCGGCTGCGCCCCTCCGGCGACTCCGGCCTGCTGGTCTCGTCGCTGTCGGCCTACGAGCTGTATCAGCAAAACGAGGCGTGGACCTGGGAGCATCAGGCACTGGTGCGGGCCCGTCCCATCTATGGCGATGATGCGATCAAAGCCGAGTTTGCCCGTATCCGCCGCGATGTGCTGGCCAAGGAACGCGACCTGCCGACCCTGGCCCGCGAGGTGCGCGAGATGCGCCAGAAGATGAGGGACCACCTGCTCAAGGCGGGGGCTGGTGAGTTCGACCTCAAGCAGTCCCCCGGCGGCATGGTGGATATCGAGTTTATCGCCCAGTATCTGGTGCTGGCTCACGCCTGCGGTGAACCCGATGCCCTAACCCGCTGGTCCGATAACGTGCGCATCTTCGATGAGTGCGTCATGGCGGGGGTGCTGACGCTGGAGCAGGCGGAGGGGCTGAAACAGGCCTATCTGGAGATCCGCAACCTAGGCCATCGCCTCAACCTTTCGGAGATCTCCCGCAAGGTGAGCGACGATCAGCTGCAGAGTGAGCGCAGCCATGTGCTCGCCGTCTGGCAAACCCTGCTGGGGGAATGAGATAAAACACCCCAGGATCAACGAGAAAGGGGCGCTTGGGCGCCCCTGCTTCATCCTGATCTCTACGGTAGCCTCAAGCGCTATCGTCCACCGGCAAGGTCAATGAAGGTGCCGGTAGCGTAGGAGGCTTGGTCCGACAACAACCACGCGATAGCGGCGGCCACCTCGGCTGGTTGGCCTCCTCGTTGCAGCGGGATCTGACTCTTCACTCTATCCACCCGCTCAGGTTCCCCCCCATCTGCATGCATCCCTGTATAGATAAAACCGGGACGCACACCGTTGACTCGTATTCCCTTTGCAGCGACCTCCAACGATAACCCCTTGGTCAGCACATCGATCGCCCCCTTGGAGGCAGCATAGTCAACATATTCACCGGCTGAGCCCAGACGAGCAGCTGCCGAGGAGACGTTGACGATGGCACAACCTTCGGTCATACGATGCACCGCCTCACGACAGCAAAGAAAATAGCCAGTCACATTGGTGGTCAAGGTTTTGTTGATACGCTCAGCACTCATCTCCATCACCTTCATCTGTGGTTGCAAGATCCCTGCATTGTTCACCAGATGGGTAATCACCCCGAGTCGCTCGTCCATCTCCTCAAACAGATGCACCACCTCAGCCTCGATACTGATATCAGCCTGCACGGCTATGCAGGAGACTGCAAAGTTATCCTTGATTTCAGCCACCAGCGCATCAGCGGCCTGTCGGTCACACCGATAGTTGAGGCAGAGGTTATACCCCTGTCCCGCCAGATAGCGGGCGGTGGCAGCACCTATTCCTCTACTGCCCCCAGTGATCAACACATTTTTGTTCATTGAGCATCCCTGTTATTCCACTATCAGTTTCACGATCGCTACCCGCCACGATAGTACCCAAACCCACCGACTCCAACTTCAACGTGCACCCTCAGCTTGCGAAACAAACTGTAACCGCCTGCCATCTGGCAGCAGCGCCAGCACGCTTTGAGCGGCCAGTTTGATCCCTGCCAGCTCGGTGGCCGAACCGAAGTTGGCAATCAGTCGAGAACCATCGGCAAACTCGCTCTGCTGCACTACACCTCTTTTATCGAGCCAGCGAAAACCGGTGAGCGGCTGGTTGTAGAGTCTTTCATGCAGCGGGCGGAAGAAGGCATCGAGTCCCTTGAGGTAGGGAATGCGCACGCTGGCGCTATCCAGACTGAGGTTAAGTAGCGGTGGCACGTTGTAAAGCTGCTGCAACAGTTCGGTGACCTGACGGCTCTCCCTGAATTTGAGGCTGTCCATCGTCCAGTGATGGGTGGTCACTATGCTGTCGTGAAAGACGCTCTGGAACAGCGGCAACCGCAGCGCCGGATCGAAGTAGAGCCCCTGATACTCAGGTTTTAGATGGCTCTGGCGAAAGAAGAACGCGGGCTGATAGTCGGGATACCAGGCCCCCAGATAGTAGGGAGAGCGCTTGTTGCGGCGCATATCGGGATCCTGCCAGCCAAAACCGCTGGTCTGGGGACCGTGGGCAAAGGCCGCGGTGCGGTTGGCAACCGCGCCGCCCTCCTCGGAGCCCACCAGCACACCCTGACTCTTGGCAATCCACGCCATCCCCGCCATCCGGTTGTCCGCATCCTGCGCCTGAGTGGTTGGCTTGGCCGGGTCGAAGTCGTCAAACACCATGCCGGTCGCCGCCACATCGAGGAACCAGCTGTTGTAGTGGCTCGCCTGCTGCAATTTTGGCACTCGCTGCTCCATCACCGGGCGCACGCAGGCCGGATTGGTGTAGACGCCGCTATTTTGAAAGCCGCTCTTGCGCCGACCATTCTCCTGCATGATGCCGCAACGCAGATAGCTATCCTGCCCCATCTGGGCGGTGAGCCAGCTCTGCTGGCGATTCCCCTCCGGCAGCGCGGTATCGTAAGAGTCATAAGGTGCGATGAGATAGCCCGCCGCTTTGGCAAGTTCAATCCCCTCTGGCGCGGCAAAACCGGCCGTCCACTGGGGCAGACCCAACCAGAGTTTTGGTAGTCCAGCCTGCTTGAGAGCGGCGATCATCTTGGCCGAGCTGCCATCACCCCAACTCTGCGGCTCGTTGAGCGCCGCCCCCAGTTGCGTGGCCGCCAGCGCACGCCGGGCGGCGAAATCGGCCGGTTGCTGACCCGGATGGCGCAGCGCCAGCGCCTGCTCAACTCCGGTCAGCACCAGATTTTGCAGATAGCGGTTGCGAGCCAGATCGGGCGCTTGCAGCGCACTCTTACTCTCCCCCTTGAGCCAGTCGGCGGGGATCAGGCGGCGCAGCGCGGGCCAGCTCTTCACATCCTGTGGCACCAGCAATCGCTCGCCCCAGAGGTAGAGGTGAGAGGCGCCAATCAGCCGCTTGCCATCCGGGACCGCCGCCAGCTTGCTCTCGAGCGAGACCAGCTCACCCCGCTCCTGCAGCCAGTTGCGATAGGCCTTGCCCGCCGCCAGCCAGTCGTTGCCCGGTTGCAGCGAGACCGCCACCTCATAGGGCTCGGCCAGATTGAGGCGATTGACGCTATGGGTCGCCGTCAGGGCAATGCCATCTTTCCCGGGCGTAAAAGTGAGCCGGTTGTTGAAGGGGTTGGCAAAGAGGATCGCCAGTTGCTGATCGCCGTGATCCAGCCCGACCAGCGGCAGGGTGAGATCCTCGGTGGTGTTGATCCCCTGATACTCCTGCGCCAGCGCCTGGCGCCACGCGGGATGCTCAACCGGGATGCGAAAACCCTCGTGGATCGGCAGCATCAGCGCCTGCGCCCCTGCCGGCACCCGCGGCCACACCAAGTCGCCTGCACTCGCACGACTCAGGGTGAGGATCAGACGGTTGCCTTCAAGGCGGGCAGAGGCTCGCACCTCGCCATCGGCACGGGTCAGCCAGCTGGCACGCACCCCCTCCTGCTGCAATCCAGTGACCGGCTGGCGCGGGCCGGGAGAGGAGATGACAAGGTGCTTGCCCGATGGCAGCACAGCTTCGGCGGCCAGAGTGGCGGGATCCAGCTCGATGCGCCACTGCTCGTTGGCCAGAGTCAGCGCCTCGGCAGGCAGGGAGAACAGCGGCGCCAACAGCAGCAGCGGGCAGATCCGGCTCGCTAATTCGGGAAGAAGAGTCATGGTCGGTGATTCCTGATAAAAACGGGAGCCGCCATTGCAGCAGATCGGCGAGCTCAGATTGTCAGGGCAATGTCAGGATTAAGCCCAGAGCAGAGGCGGAGAGGCTTCCAGCCATTTCGCCTTTAGTAGCCACCACCATCCACCGGGCAATTGTTGCAAATAACATCAGAAAAAAGTGAAAGTCATTGCACCAGCGAAACAATCTTTGCCAGAAGCAGAGACTCAATCCCCCGGCATCACTCCACCGGCCCCGCCTGACTGTGGCTCAGCTGCAACACCAGCTGGCCACGTTGGCTGGTCTGCACCAGCGAGAGGGTGCGCCAGCTGTCGGGCGTGGCGGCAGGCCAGTTCACCGGCTCATCGGGCGCAATGCGGTTCCACCAGAGCAGGGAATATTGCGGGCGGGCCAGCACCGTCTGCTCAAGCCAGAGCGGCGTACAGGAAGCGGGATTGACGGGGGGATTGGCCACCGCCTGCGGCGAGCGGGAGAGCCAGTCCAGATCCTGCACCGCAGGCAGCGGCAGCGCCACCTGCCACTCCTTGCCCGCCACCATCAGCCGCAGCTGATAGAGCCCTGCTGGCAAGGGGGTCGGCAGATCGGCCCCCACGACCCTGACCCCCTTGCTCCCTTCCGCCTCCCACTGGGCACCTGCCAGCCGGTTGCGGTCAGCGGGATCAAAGAGTTCAGCGGCGGTGATGGGCCCCTCCCCGGTCAGCTGCACCCGATAGTCCCGCAACAGTGGCGCATCGCGCTGGATCAGCTCAAGACGCAGCTCGCTCACCCCATCAGGCAGAGTGAGCGGGAAATCCTTGCCGCAGTGCTGGGCACTCAGCGCAGCCAGCATCCCCTGCCAGCTACGGCGCTCGGCATCGCTGTTGAGCGCAGGCCAAGCCTGCTGCAAAGATTGCCAAGCGTGCCGGTTATCACCCTGCAACAGCGCCAAGGTAGCCGGTTGCAGCGGATCGGGGCGATCGGTTGCCATCACACTGCCTGCATTCAGAAGGCCGATGCTTAGAGCCAACAGCAGTCCAGCCAGCGTTGCACGCATCACGCTGGCACCTCCAGCCGGTAGCCGATACCGCGCACCGTCTCAATGGCCAGCCCGGGCAGCTTCTGACGCAGTTGCAGAATATGGGTATCAACCGTGCGGGTGGAGGGAAACGCCTGATAGCCCCACACCCGATTGAGGATCTCCTCCCGGCTCAGCACCCGCCCCGCCATTCGCACCAGCAGGGTGAGCAGGGCAAACTCGGTGGGGGTAAAGCTCACCTCCGCATCCTGCCAGCTCGCCTGCATCCGGGCGGGATGAAGCTGCAAGCCGCCCACCGCCTGAGTGCCATCCCCCAGCTGGCGCAGCTGGGCCCGGATCCGCGCCAGCAGCTCGTCGTGGGAGAAGGGCTTGGTCAAATAGTCACTCGCCCCCGCATCGAGCCCGGCCACCCGATCGCTCACCTCCACCCTTGCGGTGAGCACGATCACCGGCAGCGCCTTGCGAGCCAGCCACTGGGGCAGCCAGTCGAGGGCATCCCCCTCCGGCATGGTGCGATCCAGCAGCACCAAATCCGCCGTCAGCCACTGCTGCTCCGCCGCAGCCAGAGTGTCGCACCAGAGGCAGCGATACCCTTCGCGGGTCAGATAGCGTTGCAGGTTCTCCGCCAGCAGCGCCTCGTCTTCGACAAGCAGGATGGTCTTCATGATTCGGGGTCGCTCCAGAGTTGGCAGGGCAGCGTCAGGGTAAAGGTAGTGGGCGGGCCGGATAGGGCGAGGCGCCCGCCAAGACGGCGCAGCAGATGGCGCACGATGGCAAGCCCCAGCCCCAGACCATCGGCACGGGCACCGCGGCGCAGCAGGGTAGCGAGCCGGTAATTTGGCAACTCGCCGCCATCGCTGACCGTGAGGATCAAACGCCCCGCCTGCCAGCTGGCACAGATCCGAACCGGCGCGCGGCCATGCTGGCTGGCGTTGCGCAGCAGGTTGTCGAGGGCAAGGTCGAGCCAGTAGAAGGGGAGCGCCAGAGTCATCTCCCGCTCAAGGCAGAAGGTGGCGCCATGCCGCTCGCAGGCCAGGGTGAGCCACTCGGTAAGACTGACAGCCACCCGCTCATCTTCGAGAGTCTCTGCCGCCAGATAGTGGCGACTGGCCTGCGCCAGTTGATGCAGACGGGCGACACTGCCCAGCAGCTGACCCACGCTCTGTTGGGCGGAAGCGGGCAGCCGGTCGAAATCGTGGCGCAGCTCCTCGCTGATGCCGGAGAGCGCCATGATGGGGGTACGCAGCTCGTGGGTCAGCATCTGCAACGCGACGCGCCGCTCCCGTAGCAGGCGCCAGCGCTGCCAGCTGGCCCACCCCAGCAGCAGGATAAAGCCAAGCGAGCTGGCCAGCGCCAACCACTGCCAGCCAAGCGTGGGGAGAGTATTGAAGCAGATCGCTCCGACTCGTTCTTCACAAGTACCAGCGGTACGGCTATCCAGCGTCACGCCAAGCCGCTCGGCCAGCGGCTGCCACTGCCCTGCGCCATAGCGGCGCCACTGCCCATCGGCAAGCAGCCAGATCTGACCCGATTGCAGCAACCAACGCTCGCCCCGCTGCAGGGCGTCGAGGTTGTCATCGCCGAGCTCCCCAAGCAGCCCCAACCGATCGCGCCGCTCCCGCACATGGAGCAGAGCATCGAGCCTGGCCGACGGATGACCTGCCAACCAGCGGGCAGCGCTGGAGCCGCCCAGCGGATAGACGGGGTGAGCGGCAAACCAGCGGGTCGAGGGCGTAGCCCCTTGGCCGCAAAGCGCCCGCAGCAGTGGCAGCCACTCGGCGGGCAAGTCATTCTCTGTCCCGCACTCCTGCTGGTAGCGATAGATAGCCTGTAACTGGCGCAGCGGGTAGAGCTGCCAGGCGGGATAGAGGGAGTCGGGAGCAATCAGGCGCCGGTCGAGCCGCTGCACCGCGTCAAGAGGCAGCGACTGTTCGGGAGCCTGCTTGGCCAGCTCGCCCGCCAGACGATCCGCCAGCGGCCCGGCCAGCACGGGAGAAGCCATGCCGCAGCAGATCAGGGAGCAGAGCAGCAGGATCAGGCGCATGGGTTCAACTCGAGATGACTCCGGATCAAGGCGCAGCAGATCACTGCGCCATAAAAAATGTCAGCGCCATTTTTCAATGGCGCTGACATCCGGTCAACCGCTAACGGCATTGGCGCGGCTCGCACAAGCCCATATGAACCATCACCTATTTGAACAGTCCCTTGAGCAGCTGGTCGGCAACCCCTTTGACGGCATCGTTGTCGGCCTTGTCACCCAGCAGCTTCTTGAGGCCGCGTTCGGCCTCCTTGCGCGCCTTATCCTCCAGCAACTTGTTGTTGCTAAGCAGCGCCTTCACGTCGAGCTGGTAGCTGGGGGCCTGCCAGTGGCCGCCGATCCGCACCGGAATGGTGATCTCCTTCAGCTCGTCCACATCCTTGCCTCCCTGCCCCTTGCTGCTCTCGACGATGGAGGTGAGGAACAGGAAGTCGAGGCTCTCCGGCACCAGTGCCGTCTGCCCCTCGCCCTTGACCCGCAAGGCCGGGGCAAAGAGCTGGATGTCGTTGCTGCGGGCGATGCCATCGGCAATCTGAAAGCTGGCGGTCAGGGCGCTGAAGTCGGTCTTGCGCGCCTCCTTCACCTGTTCGGCCCCCTTGCCGCTGAGGGTAGCCCGCGCCTCGCGGATCATCTCAGGCAGGTTGATACCGTGCAGGGCACCGTCACTCAGCTTCAAGGTAACCTTGCCCTGCATCCCGTTGCGCAGCGCCAGCGCGGAGAGACCACGGCCCTGCACCTGCACATCGAGATCGCCCTTGCCCTCCAGCAGATCACTCTGGGCCAGTGTCTGCAGTAAGGGACGAATGTTCACTCCTGCCACCTGCTTGTGCACCTTGTAGGTGGCGGGTTGCTGGCGTGCATCGAGTACCCCGTTCGCGTTTACCTGACCGCCTGCCACGGTCGCGCTGAACTGCTTGAGCGTCAGCAGTCCCTTGACCAGAGCCACCTGCAGATCGACTGCGCCAAGATCCAGCCCTTTAAGACGCAGGCTGCCGAGTTGCAGCCGACCATCCAGATCCACCCCCTTGAGCGCCCCCAGATCCGGTTCGATCGCGGAGAGGGCTTCGCTCTTGCCGGTTGCCGCTTTATTGCCATTTGCAGCGGTATTGGAAGCACCGGCCGCCGGTTTGCTCTCTTTCACCTGCGCTGGTGTGGTCGGTACCGATTTGGCGAGCCATTTGTCGAGATCCAGCTTCTCCCCCTTGAGATCGAAGCTGATTGCGGGAACAGCGCCAAGCTGCACGGTTCCATCACCACTCAGCAGCGCCTCATCGGCACTCATCACCAGCTTGCTCAGGGTAATCAACTGCTTGTCGAGCTCGGCACGGGCAAACCCGGCCAGTTTCAGCTTCATCTGCAGGCGTGGCAGCGCATCACCTTCCAGCGCTGCCGTCAGCAGTACATCGGAGAGCTCGGCAAGCTTCATCTCTTTATCGAGCCGTCCCTTGAGCGTTCCTTCCAGCGAGCCAGCCAGTGAAGCTTGCGGCCCCTCTACCTCGGCTCCTTTCAGCGCTAACGTGAGGTTGCTCCACTCACCAAGGGCCAGTCGGTCTCCCTTGATGGAGAAACTGTCGAGTCGCAGGGACGGGTCACTCAGGCTACCACTGAGGCTCAGATCTTTCAGTTCACTGGCCATCACCTCCTGCGCCAGCTTGATCTGGGTCTGCCCTTTAACATCGAACGCGAGCTTGTCGGCACTTCCCTTGGCGGCCAGCGTCACGGGTACCCACTGACCGGTGGCCAGCTGCCCCATATCGAGATCGAGGTGATCCAGTCGCAGCGAGGTGCCGCTGCGATCATCCTGTACCAGTGCACTGGCCTGAGAGAGCGCGACACCCTGCAAACTGATCTGCCAGGGCTTGCTGTCAGCGGTTGGCGCTGGGGCTGCGGGAGCGACCGGTTCGCTTGCATCAGCAGTGGCATCTTTGAGCAGGCCGCTCAGATTGGAGCTGCCATCCGCCTTGGTCTGGATAAAGAGATGGGCGCCACTCAGCGTCACATTGCCGATCTCCAGACGATGGGAGAGCAGCGGCAACAGGGCCACCGAGGCCTCGCCCTGTTCGAAACGAACCAAATCCGGCTCGGCAAAACCGGTCGGATTGCGCAGAGCTACCTTCTCCAGCGAGAGGCCGAGACTCGGCCAGAAACGCCAGTCAATCTCTCCCGCCATCACCAGCTCCCGGCCCGTGCTCTTGCGCACCTGTTCAGCCAGTTGGGGCTTGAATTGATTGGGGTCGATAAGGCTTATCAACGTCACAATAGCAACCACTGCAGCCACGCCCAGCCCCAACAAGATGTAGATGATCTTCTTCACGACGAACTCCTTGAATAGGGATCCTGACCGTGACTATATCATCTGGGGCAACACTGTGGGGGCATGGCGGCGAAAAGGGCGAGAGCACCGGACAGGGATGGTCGCGCACTCTGGCGTCCGCGATCAACAGAGGCCCTGAAGGGCCTCAAGATCAGGGATGAGCAAACTGTTGCAATTGCGCAACAGCAGATCGGGTCGAGGCGAAAGCGAAACGGGACAAGGAAAGCGAATCGAGCTTCACCCACTGACAATCAGCCACGTCATCAGCGGGCTTGATAACCGGTTTCTCTGCCAGTGTAATAGCGAAAAATGTGTCACAGGTGTGATAGGTGATGCCGTCATAGGGATAGGTATTGGCAAACGAGCCAAGATAACGGCATGGCTGACCGACCATATCGAACCCCAACTCCTCCAGCAACTCGCGACGCAGCGCGACTTCCAACGACTCGCCAGGATCGACAAATCCTCCCGGCAGATCCAGCAATCCCTTGCCCGGATTTCGGGCACGCACCGCAACCAGCACCTCATTCTGCCAGCAAAGCGCCACCATCACCGCCGCCGCGACATTCTGGAAAAAATGAAAACCGCAGCCACAGCGAAACTCTTTGGGGCTGACGCTCAGCAGAGTTTGACCGCCGCATTTTGGGCAAAACATGGGCTATCTCCGACGAAATAAAGCGTCATTTTACGCCGTTAGCGCCGATTTTTATGAGTAAAACAGAAGGGAATATAAAGAGTTCAGGGAAAACAGGGGTAAAACAGGGGTAAAACAGGTCAATTATCAGCCGACTTGCTGAATTGCAGCCAATAAAAAACCCCGCTCATCGAGCGGGGTTCTTAAATTGGGTGCCTGGCAGTGTCCTACTCTCGCATGGCGAATGCCACACTACCATCGGCGCTACCGCGTTTCACTTCTGAGTTCGGCATGGGATCAGGTGGTTCCACGGCGCTATGGCCGCCAGGCAAATTCTTCAATCTGTGAAAGCTGATGTAAGTAATTCGTTCTGTATTTGCTACAAGCCTTAGAACACTTCT